>CBDUIJ010000377.1:0-5420 GCA_965367215.1 uncultured Granulosicoccus sp. | reverse complement strand
AATATCTCAGTCTGCTGACATGCGATAGACACAAAGTCCGATCATTCAAGGGTTCACAGGTCAGCGCCAGACAAGGATTATTCATGTCGAGAATAGTTGTTTACGGGGGCGGTGCGCTGGGTCTGGAGGCAATCAGTTATCTGAAGGACCTGCAGTTGCAAGACCCGTCTGCCAATGAACGGCACGAGCTTGTCGGAATCATTGACGAAGGTGTCGCTCGAGTTTCTGACGCTGAAGCGATTTATGGAAGTTCGCTGAGCAGCTGGAAAAGCGAAGACGAGGTTCATTGGAAGCCCGGCGACAGGATTCTGATCGCTGTGGGTGAACCGGTCGTGCGGTACAAGCTGTTCAAGCGTTTGTCAGCGAAAAAACTCGAATTTTTCACGCTGATTCACCCCAGTGCTTACGTGGCATCGACAGCGACCATCGGTCAGGGCGTCCTGATCGCGCCATTCAGTTTTGTGGGGCCGTTCACTAACATTGGCGACAATATAGTGCTCAACACATACGCATCAGCAGGTCACGATTGTATAATTGGCTGTTCAAGTGTACTTAGCCCCTATGCGGCACTCAATGGCAGCGCCAAGGTTGGCAAGGCTGTTTTTCTGGGGTCTGGCTCCATTGTTCTGCCGAGCGTGACAGTTGGGGAAAACTCCAAGGTCAGTGCCGGCTGTGTGTTGAGTCGTGACGTGGAAGCCAATTCCCTCGCAGCAGGCAATCCGGTCAAGTCGCGAGTCATGTTTTCTGGTTTGGATCACTGAAGGTGAAATTGTGGAAGAAAGAATTTTTGCCGTGTTTGCGGATGTTTTGGAACTTCCAGCTGACGCGGAAAAGTCGACACTCGTCTATAACGAGACAAAGGGCTGGGATTCTTTGGGGCACATGAGAATCATTGCTGGCCTGGAAGAGAGCTTCGACTGCATGCTTGAAACCGACGATATCCTGGACATGAGTTCGTTCGAGAAGGGCGTGTCAATCATGCAAAAATATGTATGAGTGATCTTCAGCTAACCGGTCGGGTAGCAATAGTCACTGGCGGTTCCAGAGGAATCGGGCTGGCGATATCCACCCTGTTCGCGGCTCACGGCGCAAATCTGATCATCGGTGGGTGTAGCAGCAAGGAGTCTCTGGAAAGTACTGCCGAGGCGCTGGCCAGTGAATACGGAGTCACTGTTCTAACCGTCTTTGGAGATGTGGGGGACAGTGCGGTAGCCCAAGCGGCGGCCAAGCTGGCTTTTTCCAATTTCAAGCGGCTGGACATCCTGGTCAATAACGCCGGTGTGCTGGATGACGCTCTGGTCGGCATGATCAGAGAAGAGGTGATAGACAAGGTACTGTCCACCAACGTCAAGGGCGTCATCAATTTCACGCAGGCTGCAGCCAGACTGATGGCGCGCGGCGGTGGCGGTTCCATCATCAATATGGCCTCGATCATTGGCAGGGTCGGTAATAGTGGTCAGCTGGTATACGGGGCATCGAAAGCCGCCGTCATCGGTGCCACCATGTCCGCCGCCAAGGAACTTGCCGAGAAGGGCATACGTGTCAACGCGATCGCGCCTGGCTACATCAACACTGACATGATTGCAAAGATAGACGAAGCAACAGACCAGCAGCGCCGGGCCTCGATTGCCATGGGTCGCATAGGTCAACCAGAAGACATTGCGAATGTGGCCTTGTTTCTGGCCTCAGATCTCTCGTCGTATGTCACCAAGCAGGTGATTGGTGTTGACGGAGGTATGTTGATTTGAAGAGCGACAGAGGGCTTGTATTCGCAACAGAATACTCGCACGATGCGCCGGCCTTGTTGTATCCGGGCAAGCCGGCTGTCACTTACGGCCAGCTTGAAAAGCTTTCCGAAGAGTGGTGTTCGCGCTTGTCCAGCGAATGCAAGCAACTGGTTTTTCACTACATCTCCAATACCCCTTCGTCCATTGCGGCATTGCTGGGTACCTTGTTGTCCGGGAATGCCGTAGCTCTGCTGGACCCCAAGCTGTCCAGAGAGGCGCGCAATGCCCTGGAAGATGCTTACCGTCCTTGGGTGGTACTCGAGAGCGTCGACGACGAAACAGACACCGTCTCGCTTTCATCCACCGCTTACGGCGAATGCGGGGCTGATGACATACATCCAGATCTTGCGGTGTTGCTGTCAACCAGTGGCTCGAGTGGTAGCCCCAAGTTCGTCAGGTTGTCCCTGTCCAATCTGCAAAGCAACGCCTCAGCCATTGCTGATGTCATGAGCGTGTCGCCAGGCGATGTTGCGCTGGCGCATCTGGAAATTCACTATTCCTACGGCCTTTCAATCATTACCAGCCATCTGGCCAAAGGGGCTTCGATTGGCTTTGTAAGCGGTAAATTTACCGATCGCGGATTCTGGGAAGATGTGCGCACTATGCAGATTACGCACATGCCGGGCGTGCCATATCATCACGAAATGATCAACCGACTGGGATTGAATCGCCTGAAGCTGCCGTCACTCACCTCGTTGAGTCAGGCAGGCGGGCGTCTGTCCGAGTCGGTAACAGAAAAACTGCACGCCGCGATGGACAGTCGTGAAGGGCGGTTTTACGTGATGTATGGTCAAACGGAGGCATCCCCGAGGATGACCACCTTGCCTCATGAAGAGTTCCTGGCCAAACCCGGTTCGGTGGGCAAGGCGCTGCCGGGTGGTCAGATCAGTATCGTGGATGAAAATGGCCAGAGCGTGGCTACCGGCACCGCCGGCGAGGTGATCTATCGAGGTCCCAATGTCATGCTTGGCTATGCCCACGATGCCGGTGACCTGTGCAAGTCTGATGAGTCAAAATCGGAATTGCACACGGGCGACAAGGGCTATCTGGATGAGGACGGCTATCTGTATATCGTTGGCAGGCTGTCGCGCATGGCCAAGATATTCGGTTGGCGTCTCAACCTCGATGAGATCGAACAATTTTGCGAAAAAACGCTCTCCAACCCTTCCTGGGTGTTTGCTGCAGTTCAGTCAGGTAATGAAATTCACCTTGTGACCAACGGTAGCCAGGACACCTGCGACGAGATCGAGTTGCAGAGCAAGACCGCCGAGAAATTTGCTCTGCCCAACGGGGTGCTCAAGCTGAAATTTGTCGCGGAGCTGCCGCTCAATCCCCGAGGCAAGGTCGATTACAACGCCGTGTCGAGTCTGGTGTCCAATGCTTGATCGTTTGCTCGACAGTACGCCCTACGGGATTCCTCAAGATCAGAAGGAAGAACTGCTGTTGCAGGGCCTGAATGATCTGACGAAATTTCATGCAGAGCACTGTGCTCCCTATAAATCCATCCTTGAGGGTATATGGGGCGGCAAAGTGTCGGTTGAGCGGCTGGATGAACTGCCGTATTTGCCGGTCACTTTGTTCAAGAAGCTGTCGCTGAGCTCGGTTGCCCCGGAAGATGTCACGCTGACATTGACCTCCAGCGGTACCACCGGCCAGGCGGTCAGTCAGATTGCCGTCGACAAGGAGACATCCCTGCGTCAGGCAAAGTCCTTGAGTCATTCCGTGGCCCATGTCATCGGCAAATCCCGTCTACCCATGCTGGTGCTGGATTCATCGGTGGTCTTCAAGGACCCCAGTTTGATGAGCGCGCGCGGAGCCGGTGTGTTGGGGATGATGCGCTTCGGTCATCGACCCGTATTTGCGCTGGATGAGAACATGCAGCCGGATATTGATGCCATACGCACCATGATGGAAAGGCTGGATGGTGCCCCGTTTTTCATGTTCGGCTTTACCTATATGGTCTGGGAAATCCTGAACGAAAAACTGGCAGGGGAGAAAATCGATCTCTCCGGTGGTGTCCTGATTCACTCGGGTGGCTGGAAGAAAATGATCGAGAAATCGGTTGATAACCAGACGTTCAAGAAGCGGCTTCGAGAGCAGTCGGGTATTGAGCGCATTTTCAATTTTTACGGCATGGTTGAGCAGATTGGCTCGATTTTCCTGGAAGGTGATGATGGCCTGCTGTATCCGCCAAGCTTTTCTGAAGTTATCGTCCGCAACCCTGAAACGTGGGAAGAGTGTGAGTTTGGTGAGGAGGGCGTCATACAGGTATTGTCTCTGATCCCCCGTTCATACCCCGGTCACAGTCTGTTGACTGAAGACACCGGTGTCGTCGAGTCCATCTCGTCGCAAGGCCCATTCATGGGGAAGGGGTTGCGCGTGACAGGGCGCATAAAAAAGGCAGAGCTGCGTGGATGCTCTGATGTCATCGCCAGTTCCACCAATAATTGACCCGTGAGTTTGTCGATGACTGTCAGCATACATACGATAAGCGGAATTCAGGGGTATTCGGAGGAGGCGTTCATTGAACGACTTCAGTCCGTTCGCAAGCCCTTTGCGCGACCATTTTCCGAACAAGGACTGGATTTACTGGCAGCGTTATCCAGAACGCTATTGCGTCACCCTGAAGCCAGCCAGTTTCCGCAAATACTGGCGTTGGGGTACTGGCTTCGACCATCTGCACTGAAGAGATTGGGCGACCTGCACCTGCATGATTCTTCCACGCTGAGAACGGTACCTCGCGGGTTGGCATTTCATCTACCTCCCTCGAATGTGGATACGCTTTTTGTGTATTCGTGGGCGCTGAGCGTCCTGGCCGGCAATTCCAATATTGTTCGTTTGCCCAGCGAGTTGCCAGCCGCGACCCAGTTGCTTGTCGATGTCCTGTGCGGTGTGCTGGATGCCCAAGACATGGCATCCAGCCAGTTATTCTGCAGCTACGATAAATCGCAATCCATCGGTCAATACATTTCTTCGCAGTCGGATTTGCGAATCATCTGGGGAGGAGACGAAAAGGTGCTTGCCTTGTCTCGTGATCCCATCATGCCTGATGGTTTGTCCATCGGTTTTCCAGATCGGACTTCCTTGTGCGTGGTGTCAGACAGCGGGTTCAAAAACCTGAGTGAAACTGCCAGGCGAGAAGCTGTCAGAGGCCTGTACAACGACATCTACTGGTTTGACCAGTTGGGTTGCGGTTCACCGCGGGCCATTTGTTGGCTGGGTGGCGACTCGATGGCAGACGAGTTGTACCGTTTGCTCAGCGACGTCATCGTGGAAAAAGGTATGAAGGTCGAAACTGGCACTGCAATCAGCAAATTCGTGTTCGTCAATGAATTGATTGCAGAGGGGCGAGGCCGCAAGGTCAGAGTTCGCAGTAATGAGCTGAGTGTCGTGGAGTCCGATGTGAAGCCCGGCCTGATTGACAATCTGCACGGAGGCGGTCTGCTGTTGCACTGTGTTTGCAAAGAGGCTCGCGAGATCTCACCGCTCTTCAGTCGAAAGCTTCAGACCATTACCCATATCGGATTGTCGGTTGAGGAGATTGAGGACGTGGCTGAGCTGATGGATGGCACTGGTGGCTTGAGATTCGTGCCGGCGGGTGACGCCTTGTCCTTTGGTCCGGTATGGGATGGC
>CBDUIJ010000376.1:0-5431 GCA_965367215.1 uncultured Granulosicoccus sp. | reverse complement strand
AGGTTCCATGAGTGCGCCGTGGGATATCCGTGCGACAGGAATTCCCAGAACGAACCGTCGACGGCGGACGATGATGAGGTGACGACTCCTTCAATGGCACCCGATGCCAGAGAGGGGATGACTTCGCCCCACGGCAACTGGACCGGAGTCATACCTGCAGCGCCGTAGACCTCCGTTGACGTCTTGTCGTAGGTGCGGACGCGAACGCCTGCCATCGATTCGATATCCGTTATTTCCTTCTTTACCCACACCTGTGGAGCCGGCCAGGGGATTGTATAGAGAACCTTCTGATTGTGATTTGCCATGATCTCGTCAAGGTCGTCACGGAAATAGCTGTCGAATGATTCAAACGCGTCAAACGATGCAAACATGAACGGCAAGCCCGGCAAACCGAGCAAAGGCTCATCACCGATCTGCTGTGGTAGCAACAAGTCACCAATGGGAACCAGGCCGTCGCGAACCGTCGCCAGCATTTCAGGGCCCTTGAAACCCAGAGAGCCACCAGGATGGATAGTGATATCGACGCGTCCCTCTGTCGATGTTCTGACTTCGTCAGCAAAAACGCCTGCACTGCTTGTGATGAAGTTGCCATCCGGCCAGGCCATTGGCAAATCCCAGTTGTCGGCCAGAGCCGGTGAGCTTGCAATCATCAACGCCGCGATTGTACGAAACATCATGTTGTCTCTCCTTCAGGATTGTTGCCAGATATACATCTGCCTCATGCATGGTCAGGCATTGGCAGGACAAGAGAAAGCGATATAAATTCGTGACCTTGCATTCCTGTTTGGAATGTTCATGTCTATTCGGTAGCCGTCATCACTATCAGATACGAATGTATCAGGGCTAGATCTGATAGCTTTTGCCAAAATCGCAATGCAGTTTTACAAGCTCGGCAATCTCGTGGACAAAGGTATGAGGCCTGTCGCTTCGGTACATGGCCACGTAGGGAACAGGTGGTAAGGGTGTCTCGGTTTCAATGACTTCAAGCTTCCCTGATTCTTCAAGTCGTTGACAGAATTCGTAGGGCAGATACGCAACCCCGAGCCCCGCAACCGTCAGACCGAGCAGTGCGGTCATGGAATCGCATACCAGGGTTTCCTGAAAAACGACGCCGCGGTCCTTGAGCCATTTGTTCAGGTACATTCCCGATCCGGACGAGTGACCCTGAACCAGAACCGGATACGGGGCCAGATCCCTGTGCCGGATGGGTCCCGGCAGGTCGACAAGACCTTTTTTCGCCATCCAGTAGTTCTGCACCTTGGCCACTGGAATGGAGGAAAACTCAGGTAGTGTGAATGTTTCAGGAATGATGATCAGGTCAAGCTGACTTTGCTCCAGATCATTGAACAGCGCTCTTGCCATGTCGACTTTCGGAAAGATTCTGACATTGCTGAACTGATCCTTGATGGCCGAGATGAGCTGAGGCAGCCAGGTGATGGTTGTCAGTTCCGTTACTCCGATACGTAACGATCTCGGCTGGTTGGAATCCCCTTGCTGGACTTCGATGATCTGATCATGAAGCTCGAGAATCTGCCTGGCCACTTCAAACAGCTGTTCACCGCGTGATGTCAATCTGGCTCCACGCAGGCTGCGATCGAATATCTCTATCCGGGATCCGCGCTCAAGTTCCTGTACACGTTTCGAGATGGCAGATTGAGTTGTGCACAGATGGGCGGCTGCGCGTTCAAATGTACCTAGTTCGGCGATCCAGTACAGCGTTTCAAGCTGCTTCAGAGTTATGCGCGTGTTCATGCCTGCTACTCAAATCCGGCGGATTTGATTCCACCGTGGCACACTTTTGCTTGGTTTGGGATGCTTGTGTGGAATGAATTTGTTGCGAATCAAAGCGGGTAGGGTGCAATCTGAAGTCCCGCGGCTGCGACTCCCGCCCTGATGGCATGTGCAAGGTCGACGCTGCCGGGCGTGTCACTGTGGACCAGAACAGAGTCGAACTCACACGGAATCTCGCTTCCATCGATGAGACGAAGTTTTCCGCTCGACAGAGTCTGAGCCACCCTTGACTCTACAATTTCCAGATCGCTGATCAGCGCAGACTCGGTTCCACGTGGGGCCAGTCTGCCCGCTGCAACATAGCCGCGGTCTGCGAGAAAGGATCGGATGATTTCGATACCTGCATTTTCGGCGGCATGGGCAGCTTCGGTATGCGGTAAACCGATGAACTTGAGTGTCGGGTCAAAGGATTTCATGGCCAGAATCAGTGTGCGAGCGACATCGGCGTTGACAAATGACAGGTTGCCCAGTGCCCCGTGAAAGTTTGCGTGCGTCAGTCTGTGCCCACCATGTTCTGCAATCGCGCGTAGTGCCCCCAGTTGCGCAATGGTCTCCAGCTCCAGTTCCTTCAGCGACATCGTCAACGCGCGTCTGCCGAAACCGCTTCTATCGGGGTAGCCTACATGTCCGCCGATCCGAACCTTGTGTTCGCCGGCAAGGGACACAGCCTGAGCCATCACCACCGGATCGCCGGCGTGAGCCCCGCAGGCAATGTTTGCGGATGTGACCAAGGGAAAGATCTGCGAGTCAGGGGCGATTTGGTAAGGGCCGAAGCCTTCTCCAAGGTCGGAATTGACGTCAATCGTTTTCATTTCAGCTCTCCCCGGCACCCATCTTCAGCCATTGTCATCAGGCGTCGTATCCTGTCTGTCTGCCGATGCTGGATTTCTCGTGCTGTCACGGCTTCCTCGACGGTGCACAACTGGAAGCGAACAGGTTTTCCCAATGGGACCTGCGCCAGTACCGGCAAATCCGCATCAATGACCTTGCCCAGTTTCGGATAGCCACCCGCGGTGTTTGCATCCATCAACTGAACCACGGGTTGCCCTGACGGTGGCAACTGGATCGTGCCTGGCAATATCCCGTGAGACAGCATCTCACGTGGGGTCTTCGGATGTAATTCGGGGCCAGAGAGTCGGTAGCCGACGCGGTTGCTTTCGGGGGTGATCTGCCAGTCGCTGCGCAGAAATTCAGCCTGATTGCTGGTGTCCAGATCATTCCATTCGTTCGCCGGCAGGAATCTCAGCGTTGGAGTCTCGTTCAGATCTCGCCAGAGTTCGGGAAAGCTCCTGGGACTCAAGCCAAGTCTTGTCGGTATGCCTGCATTGCGGCTGACTCCGATGTTCAGCCTGTCGCCACTCTTCAGCAATCGACCGTCGACGCCTCCAAACTGCCCCTTGAGATCGGTGGATCTCGAACCGAGTACCAGCGGTACATCAATACCACCCCGTACACAGAGATAGATCCGCATCCCGGACTGGCAACGTCCGGCCTTCAATCGTTGCCCTTTCAAGACGGTCTGCACCCACCAGCGGAAAATCGCCTTATCGTCTACCTCTGCATCCGATGGCGCGCCTGTCAGGCAGATGGTGATATCGCTGTGCGCCTCGATTTCGAAGCCGCCCAAGGTGAATTCCAAAGCCGCGGCATCGGCTGAATTGCCAAGGGCTGCATTGCCGATGGCAAGCGCTTGTGCATCCATGGCCCCGCAAGAGCCAACGCCTGCGGATCGATAACCGAATCGCCCCTGATCCTGAACCGATGAGTAGAAACCCGGTGTGATGATTTCGATCACGTGTCCACCGCCACAGCGGTAAACCGGACTCTGTCACCGGGTGACAGCAAGGCAGTCTGCGCTCTGCTGATGTCGAACAGCTGGGTCTCGGTGTGCCCGATGATATGCCAGCCGGATGGCGATGTACGTGAAATGATGCCCGTTTGGCCTCCGCCGATAACCACGCTGCCAGCCTCGACGCGTACCCGAGGTTCGGCACGTCGAGGTTCGGCAAGACGTTCATCCAGGCCGCCCAGATAAGGAAAGCCGGGCTGGCTTCCCAGAGCAAACACCGTGTATTCGACGCTGGTATGAAGTTGTACGATATTTTCAACAGACAGGTGCTTGCGGGCCGCAATGTCCCTCAGATCTTCCCCATCATAGATCACGGGGATATCCACTAGCGTGGCCCTTGGCTCCATCGGGGTGATCGATTGCCATAGTTGTAGTACATGCTGGCGAACACTTTCCTGGTCTGCTTCCGGGGAGAGGCACAGCAACAGGCTGTGCATGCCAAGAACGCATTCATCCACTCCCTGAATTTCCCGGCACTGCAGATCCAGGGCCCAATAGCGCCCTTGAACATGCAGGTTGAGCGGGCCCTCACTCTGGAACAGCAGGCCGTCTTCGCCAAGCCTGGACATCTGTATCGAGGGGGTTTTCACCAGTCAGTCCCTGTCGTGCCGAGGTTGGGATTCACGACAATGCGTGGTCATCAGACTGTTCATGTCGTGATCTCGAGTTGGCTGAAGAGCGCATTTCACGAAGTGACTGGTGACTTGCTGTTGATGATTTTCCTGACCGCTCTCAAGGTCTGAGCCACTTCATCTGTCGTGTTGTAGTGGCACATCGAGACTCGTATGCAGTCAGGCAAGTTGAGAGGAACCAGAACATTGCCGCTGTAGTGGTCTGCCTTGCGGGTGTGGGTGCGTATTCCCTGCTTTTTCAACAATTCGACAATCTCGGTGGACGCAATGCCGTCAACCACGAAAGACACGGTGCCTTCACGACCGGGATTGTCTGCCCCGGCGATAATGGTGATGCCATTCATACTGCGAAGCCCGGGCAGGTTTGCGGTGCCATTGATCAATGCATTGGTCAGATGAGTTTCATAGGCGTGAATCGCTCTGCCGGCAGCCTCGATGCGTTGTCGAGTGTCGGTCTCATCCGAGACTTCGCCGCCCAGCCAGTCAAAATACTCGACAACGTTGGAGATCGTTGCAAAGGCACCGGTGTCGCGTGTACCCAGTTCCCAGTTACTGACAGGCCCGCCATTCAAGGCTTCATGCGGCAACTCGGTGAGTCGGTCGGAGATCCAGGCAATGCCATAACCGTGGCGCGAAAATACCTTGTAGGGTGAAATCGCATAACCGTCGACATCATAGGTCTCAAGATTCATCTGGCCATGCGCGGCGTGCTGGATACCGTCGACAATGATGAAGCAGTCCGGCGCCACGGCGCGGATCGCTCTGGAGATGGCGGCCACATCCATGCCGATACCGGTGACAGGAGAGGCGTGCAGGATGGTCGCCACCGCAACATCCGGTGTCATGTGGGAAGCGTAATCCTCGGCAGTGACAAGGCCTGTGGCATCGTCATGCGGCACATTCACGTATTCCATTCCGGTTACGCTGGCCCAGTGCCTTGCAGCACTACGACTGGAAGGGTGTTCGATGGAGCTACCAATGACTCTGGAGCCTTTCGGCGCATTGATGCAGGCGGTGCGGATCATGCGAAACAACAGTTCCGTGCCGGTTTCGCCAACAATGAACTGGCCCGAGGCCGGGTTCATGAACACCCGCAAATCAGCACGGGCTTTCTCGATGGTGCTGGAAAGCGCCGCCGCCGCCGGATTATCTCGGCCCT
>CBDUIJ010000375.1:0-5438 GCA_965367215.1 uncultured Granulosicoccus sp. | reverse complement strand
CCTCAGGTGAGTCGCAAAGCGACCTGACGCTGAAGCTGGCCATCGATGCACTGCCCATCAGCGCACAACAACGGCGCTTCACGGTCACTGCCAGCAATGGCCAGCAGAGCGCCAATGCCAGCGTGACGGTGTCGGTCAAGCCCGTTGCCCGCGATGACGTCTATCTCATCATCGGCCAGAGCAACGCGGTGGGCTTCAGTGAAGACGGTGCCAGGCAATCGGACGCCGGCGGACTCGACGAGCCGAACCTGCGCATTCGCCAGGCCAATGTGCGCAGCAACGACAGCAAGCTGTATCCGGACAGCGGCAGTTACACGGATATCACAACAGATTTTCGCAGCCCTGCCTTCGTCACGGCACTGGATCCTCTGCACGAGCCGGTGGATCCGGACACCCTGTCCAAGGAAGGCACACGCATCGGCATGTACCTGAGCTTTGCCAGGACGGCCCTGCCCGATACGTCGCGCAACATCATTCTGGTGCCTGCGGCCTGGGCGGGCTCGGGATTCTGCAATACGGCGCTGCCGGCTGCCCATTGGAACGCGCTCCCCACGGACCAGCCAGAGCTGGGCAATACCCTGCTGTTCGACCGGGCGCTGGCCCGTGTCAACGAAACTCTGGAGGCCAGCGGCGGCATTCTGCGCGGCATACTCTGGCATCAGGGCGAAACCGATGCCGAGGAAGTATGCGCCCCCTTCTATGAGGAGAATCTGACCCGGCTGGTATCCGAACTGCGCACACGCATAGTTCCTGATGCGCGTGGTGACGCCGCTCGTGGCCCGCAGGCCAATATACCATTCGTGCTTGGCACCATGTCACAAGGCAGTGATGATCGAGGTGATCTGTCGAAATTCACGCCGGGCAAACTGACCGTGGATGCCGTCCACAGGAATATTGCAAGTCTGGTGACTCATGCCGACGTAGTACTGAACGATGATCTTGTTCCCGCCAACGGTTATCCTTGTGGCGAGAGTTCTTGTATTCACTTCGGTGCAACCGCGCTTCGCGAGATGGGCGTGCGTACCCACGACGCGCTGATTCGCGCAGCAGGTAATTGAAGGCATGTTCATACCGATGGGCACCGTGGTAGCGGTTTGCATGATCATCACCCTGATATTCGTCAACCGGATACCGGGACTGAGTCTCAATCGGATCACCCCACCGGTGATTCTGCGCATCATCGGTATTGTCACGGGGGCGGCAGGTTTGTGGAACGTCCTCTGGTACGGCCTGCGTCACCCTACGGAATTCTGGGGACTGATGGCACTGGGCTCGGGTCTGTTGATGACGCTGCTCAGTGCCCTGCTGGTTCTGCCGCCCGCACGCCAGCCTGCCTTGCTGAATACCGTGCGCCCGTTTGCCTTGATCGGTCTGTTCGGCTTTGCCGTGACCTACGCCGTGGGAATCTACAGGCTGTAGCCTTACCCAGCCAGG
Source organism: uncultured Granulosicoccus sp. (assembly GCA_965367215.1). Taxonomy (GTDB): domain Bacteria; phylum Pseudomonadota; class Gammaproteobacteria; order Granulosicoccales; family Granulosicoccaceae; genus Granulosicoccus. The sequence continues at coordinate 4,004 of CBDUIJ010000375.1, read as the reverse complement.
CAGTGCTGGCTATACCGGCATCAGCCAGCCAACATCAGCCAACTGATACCGACTATCGCGTTTCAGCTGCCGATATACCGGGTCAGCTCATCGATGGTCTGCTCCTGCGCGGCAATGGTCGCCTTGACCAGATCACCAATGGAAACAATGCCGATGAGCTGCCCGCCCCCCATGACCGGCAGATGACGTACGCGATGCTCGGTCATCAATGACATGCAATCGTCTACCGACTGACTCGGCTCCACCGGAAACATCTCGGTAGACATGACATCCCGTACTGGTGTGTCCACCGATTGCCGGCCTTCCAGTATCACCTTGCGAGCGTAGTGTCGCTCGGTGAAGATACCCAGCAGATTGCTACCCTGCGTAATCAGTATGGCGCCGATGTTTCGCTCTGCCATGACACGAAGTGCATCCAGCACGGTTGCCTCCGGTTCAATGGTGACCAGACCGCCTTTCGCCTTTGTCAGAATCTGCCCAACTGTCTGCATGATGTCCTCTCCCGTGATGGTTCCATGGGGCTGTGCCAGTGAGCGCTGACGCAGCCTTACCCTAAACCTACCCACTTTGCAGACTGAATACCATCGAAATTGCGTCAGACAGGGCTACACGGTTGATCCCATGCCTGTCAGCGACAGTCTGATGACACCGCGGTGCCGCCTGTATGCTGCCAGACGGCATGTTCAGCTAGTACTGGTTACGTCGTTCGCGCAACTCGGCAAACACCGCCACCTCATCGGCATCGGCCATACCCAGTGACTGACGCAGGCCGGCATCATCCGTGCGCAGGAAGGGATTGGTTGCCAACTCCTGCTGCAGGCTGCTCGGTACGGTTGCCTCATTGTTTGCACGCAGCCGAGTCACTTCGCGGGCGCGCTCCTGCAGAGCCTTGTTATCCGGATCGACGTCGAGCGCGAAACGCGCATTGGTTGCCGTGTACTCATGGGCGCAATACACCAGAGTCTCCGGCGGCAGCACCTTGAGCTTGTTGATGCTCTTCAGCATCATGGCTGCATCACCCTCGAACAGGCGACCACAGCCCATGGAGAACAGCGTATCGCCGGTGAAAACCAGCGCATCGTCGGGAAAATGGAAGTTGATCATGTCGGTGGTATGACCCGGGGTATGAATGGCCCGTACGGATCGTCCTGCAAACTCGAACTCACTGCCGTCCCCGACGAACTGATCGATGCCGGCAATGGGCGATGACACCGGCTCGGGTCCGATGACCTGACAAGCGGTGGCAGACTTGATGGCCGCCAGCCCCTCTGTATGATCACCATGATGATGCGTGATCAGCAGATGCGTCAGTGACCACCCTTGCTGTTCCAGCGCATTCAGGGCCGCCTGCGCATCCCCGGCATCAATGCAGGCTGTCTGCCCTGTGTCGGCATCATGAACCAGCACGCCATAGTTATCGTGGCCGTAGGGAAACTGGAAGCATTGCAGTTTACTCACGCATCATTCTCCTTGGGTAGAGGGCCATAGCTTGTCGCCGTCAAGGCCAGCACTTCATCATAAACACCCGGACAGGCCGTCACCACCCTGCCGCCCTTGTCCAGCATCTGCTGCATGTCGAATGGCTCGATGCGGCCGCCAGCCTCTTCGATGAACAGCATGGACGCCAGACAGTCCCAGGCGTTCATATGCGGTTCGACATAACCGATCAGACGACCTGCCGCCACATAGGCCAGATCCAGCGCACCGGAACCTCCGCGCCTGAACAGGCCCTGCCGCTCCAGCAGTCCGGCCAGCAGGTCCAATGTCTGTTTGGCAGGCACGCGGGTACTGTGACCGACCCCCAACGTACCGGCATCCAGTCCGGTCGCCGAGTGAACCTTCATGCGTTTGCCGTTGACCCAGGCGCCCTGGCCGCGCAAGGCGCTGTAGGTTTCACGGCTGACCGGATCACAGATGACCGAACAGACCGTCTGACCATCCTTGACGCAGGCCAGCACGACACACCAGCCCGGCGTGCCATTCACGAAATTGGTGGTGCCATCAATCGGATCGATGACCCAGGTGAACCCCGAGTTGCCCGTGACATCACCATGCTCTTCACCGACGATGGAATCATCCGGCCAGTCCTTGCCCAGAGCGTCCCGTATCAGGGTTTCCACGGACTTGTCGGCATTGGATACCCAGTCCTGCAGTCCCTTGACCTCGATGTCCAGATTATCGCGATCCTGATACAACTCCAGTGCAGCCTGTGCAGCGGTTGCGACAATGGTGCGGGCAAATTCCAGTCGTGCTTCGATAGGGTCCATGATTTCTGTTTGTCGTTGTACAGCGGGGAGTGTCAATCATGCCGACTGCATGACCATCGGGTATTGCAACACATTGACGTCAAATTCTCCGACACACTGCCAGATTACCGTGCTGCCTGGCAACCGGCCGCATCAGGTGTACCCGATACATAGCGCAACACCTCAACCACCTGCTCGGGCGTCTGCGCCCAACCCATGGCGGCGGCATCCACCTCCTTGAGCGGATGAATGATGTCCTCGTCGTGCAGTGTTATATACGGTTTTCCCAGCGCGGCACAGTAACCGGCATCGAAGGCGGCGTTCCACTGCTTGTATTGACTACCGAAACGAATGACTGCAACATCGCACTGCTGAATCTGTGTTCGAGTGCGAATGCTGTTGACCTTGGAGGACTGATGATCACGCCAGAATCCGGCTTCCGCCTGTCCCAGCACATCGCCGGCGGCGTCGCTGGCATCGTGGTTGGTTACCGCTGAATGAAAGCTCAACGGCAGGCCTGCCTCTTCTGACGCCTGCATGATACGCTCGCGCCAGTCGGTATGAATCTCACCAGACAGATACACGGACCAGATCTTCTTCATGTCGATACTCCAAGTGTGTTTGTTGAATGCAGATACATGCTGATCCCTACTATCTTGCACCAAGTATTCGTATCATGCTGTCCAACCTGCAGAATTTCCTGTCGCTCTCCGGGTCCGAAGTGATCATCAGCCTGTTGGTTGTCCTGCTGGCTGGCATGGTCAGGGGCTTTGCAGGCTTTGGCATGTCCGCACTGATAATGGCAGGGCTGGCCCTGATCATACCGCCCGTCACCCTGATTCCGGTGTGCTTCATGATGGAAACCGTCGCCAGCTTCCTGATGTTTCGTGGTGGGTTTCGCATGGCCGATCGCAAGGTCGTCTGGGGCCTGGTCATCGGCACGGTTATCGGCACACCCATCGGCCTGATGGCTACCATGGCCGTCTCCCCCGACACATCGAGAACCATTGCCCTTGTCGTGATTCTGGTGCTCGCATTGTTGCAGCTGCTACGCAGCCCACCGGCCATTCTGGCAACACGCAAGGGGCTGTACGGTGCAGGCCTGATAGCCGGCATCGCCTCGGGCCTTGCCAGTGTCGGCGGCATGGTGGTGGCGCTCTACGTACTCGCCCAGCAGGCACCAGCCGCCCGAATGCGTGCCTCGCTGGTCATGTATCTGGCTCTGGCCATGATCGCCACCGGCATATGGCTGTATGTCTCCGGACTACTGAACATGCTGGTTCTGCAACGCTCGCTGGTCTTCGCACCGGTGGTGATACTCGGCGTACTGCTGGGCACGCTGCTGTTCAGACCGTCACTGGAACAGTTCTACAAGCGATTCTGCCTCGGCCTGCTCATGACCGTGGCCATGAGCGGTCTGATACGCATGGCGATGAGCTGAGTCGGACCGAACCGCCTCGCACCAACACATGCCCACTGCGCGAAAGCTTTCACGGCGTGCGCCTCGCGCCGCCACATTCCTGCGGCGAGACAGCTCTAACGCTGTTCATCATCAGCCCACCCAGCCCGACACCCCGTCATACACCAGTTTCAGCGACACCAGAAACAGCACGATCTGCACTCCCAGGAAGAACCACTTCTCCGACAGATTCTGAATGAAGGACTTGCCGGCGACCGTGCCAATGGCGGCAATCGGTACCAGCGCGGCAGACAGCCACAGGGTCGAACCCGAGTACGGATGCAGGGATGAATACGGAA
>CBDUIJ010000374.1:0-5452 GCA_965367215.1 uncultured Granulosicoccus sp. | reverse complement strand
GCTCTTCCACCAATTTCGTCGCCGTCGATCTCGGCTCGGCAGACAAGGCCAACGCCTTGCTGCAACAATTCGAGCAGGCCGGTATCTTTCTGCGCAAGCCCATGGTGGCACCGCACGACACGTTTCTTCGCATCGGTGTGGGCACCGAGCAGGAGCATGCCGTATTTGCCGATGAATTCAGACGATTGTTGGGCAGAGCCTCGTAGGCCGACAGACCAGCCTCATTGAGGCTAGATCGCCAGTCGCTGCGAATGGTGCCGCGCCTCACGCTCCAGAAGCTGCGTGATATCCGGCCCTGCCAGAGGTCGACTGATGAGATAGCCCTGCACCTCATTGCAGCCCAGCGCATCCAGCGTGGTCAGCTGATCATTGGTCTCCACCCCTTCGGCCACCACCAGCAGCCGGAGGGTATGCGCCATGTTGATGACTGACTCGACAATGGCGCGACTGCGTTCGCTGGTCTGCATGGCAACGATGAAAGAGCGATCTATCTTCACCGAGTCCAATGGCAGCTCTGCCAGCAGGCCTAGAGAGGTATAACCGGTACCGAAATCATCCATGGAGATGGACACGCCGGCATCATGCAGCTGACCGAGCGCGATTCTGGCTCGATGCGGCGACTGGATGATGGAGGTTTCCGTCAACTCGATTTCCAGCCTCTGCGGTGCCAGGTCGGCAGTTTTCAGTGCCATCAGTACCTCGGAAACCAGATCGGCATCTCGTAGCTGTGAGGCAGACAGATTCACCGAGACGTTGATCTTGTCGAGTCCCAGACGATCCCATTCAAGCAGCTGCGCCAGGGATGCCTCGAGCACCTGATGAAAGATCTGTCCGATCAATCCATTGGTTTCGGCAATGGGAATGAAGTCGACCGGAGAGACATTGCCGCGGGTCGGATGACGCCAGCGCACCAGAGCCTCGACACTGCCGATGGTGCGCGTTGCCAGATCGAACTTGGGCTGAAAGTGCACTTCGAACTGGTGGTCGGCAACCGCTTGATACAAGTCCGACTCCAGCTGCAGATATTCGCGAGACATCTTTTCCATGTCCGCTGACGCAAAATGATAGGCCACTTTTTCCGGCAGACTGGCCGCCTCGAGTCGAGCACCGACTGCGGATTCAAGCAGCTCGGTCGCCATGTCCCCGCAATCAGGATACAGAGCGACACCGATGTTGAAACCCGGATAGATGCTCTCACCATCACACTCCACCGGATTGGTCAGGACGCGACGCAGGCGTGTGATGATGGGAAGAGCCTCATCGGGCTCCTTCAGATCCGACAACAGAATGCCATACTCGTTGTCGGCCAGATGAGAGATGCTGTGTGCCTCGTTGATTCGGGTCACCACATCGCTGGCGCGAAGTTCATCCTGCACCCGGTCCAGCACTTCCTTGATCATGGATTCACACTGGTGATGGCCGAGACTGGACATCAGGCGCTGCAGATCCTTGACTTCGATGGACACGATTGCCAGCGAACGGTCCATGCGTTCGGCGCGCATCAGCTCGTTCTCCACGGCATGCATGAACAATTGGCGGCGGGGCAAACGCGTCATCTGATCATGACTTTTCAGCATTGCCACCTCTTCCTTGTGACGATGCACGATGGCCTGTACTGCATCAGCCTCACGTGCCAGCTGCCCACTGTCCTCTGATTCCGCATCTGCCCGATCAGGCGAGTCTGTCCCGGCTTCCGATGAAACGTCGGCTGCCAGCGCCTGCGACTCGACACTCTCCCCGTGTACCGACTTGTCCTTCTGACGTTCGTCATGCGCCGCCTTGCTCGCAGCCAGCATCGCCAGTGTGTCAGGTTCATGCACGACCACGCGGTTGCGGCCCGATTCCTTGGCCGCATACAAGGCCCTGTCAGCACGTTCCAGCATGGCGTTGACGCTGTCTGCTTCCAGATCCTCGCTCATCAACTCGCTCAGGCCCAGACTGGCCGTGATGCGAGGAACCGGCACCGTCACATCATCAGCCAGTTGTTCCACGGCCAGCCGAAGCGCTTCAGCCATTTCGGCACCACGCTCCAGCGTGGTATCCGGCAGGACCAGCACGAATTCCTCTCCACCGTAACGCCCGGCGATGTCCTTCTCCTCTCCGACCAGCTTCAGCTGTCCCGCCACCGCACAGATGACTTCGTCCCCTGCCGCGTGTCCGTAGTTGTCATTGATCGCCTTGAAGAAATCGATATCCAGCATGACACACACCAGCGGCTGGCCACTCTCTGCCGCCTGGTCGACCAGAGCCTTGAAGCTGTCCATCAACTTGCGTCGGTTGAGCAGACCGGTAAGCGGATCCAGCCAGGCAAGTGCTTCCAGTTCCCGGTTCTTTTCGGAGATATGTTCCTGCGTCTTCTTCAGCTGATGCAGCGTGACCGACAACTCCCGGTTCTTCTTCTGCATGGCACTCATGTCATTGAGAGTGACCATGACACCGCTGCGCGATGGGTCCTCATCTCCGACAAGGGTACAACTGACAACAATCAGTCGTTGCCCGTCGTGGCCGTTCAGATACAGGTTCTGATCAGACACTCCCATGCCGGTATTGAAAGAGGTCTTCCAGGGCGACTGCCAGGCCTGGCCTTTCATCCACGGCCAGTCATCCAGCAGCTTTCCGATCAACTGCTCCGGCGGCACGCCGATCATGCGCGCAGCCGACTGATTCCCCAGCATGATGCGCAGATTGGAATCGAGAATGACAACGCCTTCGGTGAAGAGATTGAATGCGGAATTGACGCGGCCAGGTACCGCCTGACTCGGATCGATCTGCAGCAGTGCACGACGCAGAAACACGCTGAACATCACGAATGCCCCCACCACGAGAAAGCCGAAGTAGAGGGCATCATCAGCCAGTTGACTGATATGTTCATAGGCGACGCGCACGTGGCCCCAGGTGGCGTCGCCATCAAAGATGGGGACCACCATATGGGTCGCGGAGGATCGACTGTCATCGGGCCGCAGCAGATTCAGCTCACCGTATTCAGCCAGTACATCGCCCGCCGATTCGGTCAACGACGCTGCCAGCACATCCTCGCTGCGCCGCACGAATTCCATCAGGGCATGTTGCACCGCCCGCGTGTCCGCCAGACCGATCATCGTCGACAGTTGTACCGCCAGACTCTCCGCCACCACCTTGCGGGCCATCTGCCGTTCGGCAAAGGGGTTGCCACGCAACGAGAACAGATCAGCCAGAAACAGCACGCACAACACCAGCATGGCCAGACTGGTGGCCAGCTTGATGGCATGCGAGCGCCGCAGCAGCAGCCTGACTCTCTCCAGCAGCGTCATGTCAGAGCACCTGTGATGACACTCACCGGCTCGTTACTCACTGCTCGAGGGAATCGCTGGAGGTGTGCAGGTCAGATGAAGGGTCGATACTGACGGTGCACTTCTGCCCGGCGATCAGTTGTCCGTCGGCATTGTCCAGCAACAGACGAATACCGAAGGTACCACTACTGGCATCCAGCAAGGGATCGACAACATCCACCACCGCGACTACCTCAGGGCCTCCCAGCTCTGGTTGCACCCTGGCGGTATCACCCTGTCGGTACCTGCCGAATTCACTCAGCGGCAGCACCACCTCTACCCGCAAGGGATCAAGCTGAGCGATGGTCATGATGGGGTTGTCCTGTACGAACTCACCGGGAAAACTGCTGTGTTCGACGACCACACCATCGACCGGGCTGCGAATGATCCGCTGCTCCAGCAGTGCTTCGGCTCTGAGCAGCTCCATTTCCAGTTGTCCGGAATTGTCCTCGGCCTGTTCCAGCGCTGCCTGAGCGACCCGGTATTGCGCGCGCGCCTCGTCCAGTTCCTGCGATGAGATCAATGATTTGCCGTGCAGCCCTCTGGATCGTTTCAACACGATACTGGCCAGTTCCAGATCGGCTTCGCGTGCGGTTATCTCGCCACGCATCTGGGCACGCTTGCGCGCCTGTTCGACACGACGTCGCTCGACCGTCGACTTCAGGCGTGCAACCACATCACCCGCCGATACACGCTCGCCACGGTCCACCTCGAGTACATCGATGAGGCCCTGCGTCTCGCTGCCAAGCTCCAGCACGACCATGGGCTCCATCAGGCATTCGTGCGTATTCAGTGATGCCGAGGCATCAGCTGCGACGGCACTCCGGGCAAACACCGCGGACGCCAGCGATAACAGACAGAGCGCGACGAGCAGGCTCGACACGCGACGCACGATACGCATTGTGAAGGTACTCCTTGACCTGTTGGTAATGCTATTCACCCCTACCTCCAACAGCCAATATGCGTTGAAGCTGTGTCTGACCCTTTGCAACTGCAATTCTTTGTTGACGATGACGGTTTTCCACTCTGTTCTGCGCTCGACGTACCAAAGCAGAAACGAGCGCGGAGGCCGTTTCAGGTCCGCGCGCAGTCGCCATTTTCATCAAGCGCATTGCCAGTGCACTTGATTCTCTCTCAAGCACTTCATCGTCCAGACAGAGAATATCTTGACAGGATCCTGGCTGGCCCTGCCGCGCCGCACGGCCGTACAGCTGCCGGTCAACACGTCTGGAATCGTTGATTTCCAGGTTCACGACATGCAGGCCACCGGCCTCGAGAACCGCCGGCTCGGGCTTGATATCCGTACCGCGACCGGCCATGTTGGTGGCAACCGTCACCTGTCCCCGACGTCCGGCTGCGGCCACCACCCTGGCCTCTGCACTATCCTGTCGCGCGTTGAGTACTTCGTGCTCGATGCCATGTGCGCTGAGCATGGCACTCACCTCGTCAGACAATCGGACCGTTCGCGTACCCACCAGAATGGCGCGCCCCCGGGAGCGCAGCAGCTGCACCTGCTGCAACAGCAGATCCAGCTGTTGCGCACGCGACGCTGCAAGCTGCAACGGCAACATGCGACGACGTGACGGACGGACAGACGGGATCGACAGAACGCGAGGTCCATAGATGCGGTGAAGCTCGACACGCGCTTCCTGCACTGTGCCGCTCATGCCACACAGTCGATGATATCGAGCAAAGAAGCGTTGATAGCTCAACGAGGACACCGGATTGGATTCGTCACTGACAGAACAACGCTCCTTCACTTCGAGCAGACGATGCAGTCCATGCTGCAATCGGCGCTGTGGTGTAGGTCTGCCGGTTGCCTGATCGATCAACTCGACTCGATCCTGTTGAACCAGATAGTCGATATCGCGCCGATAGAGATGCAGGGCGGCCAGCGCCTGACACACTCGTTCCTGACGATAGCGTTCGAACTGCCAGGAACCGGATAGTTGGGCGGTACGTTCACGCACCATTTGCAAGCCGGCATCCGTCAGGCGTGCCTGGCGAATTTCCTTTTTCAACAGATATTGTCGGTTCTCCTCCAGGCTTCTGGCGATTGCCAACGCCACCGCCGCCTCAGCCATGGACAGACCTTCGCTTGCGCTTGATTCGGACAGTATCAGAGGCGTTCTGGCATCATCGAT
>CBDUIJ010000373.1:0-5485 GCA_965367215.1 uncultured Granulosicoccus sp. | reverse complement strand
TTCTGGTTCTGATTCTGGCTCTGGCCTCGAAGATCCCTGGGGCTGTATCAGTTGCAGCGTCAGTTCGCCACCGTTCCCGGGTACCGCATAGGTAGTCTCGACAGGCTGGCGATTGAACCAGGCGATGAGCTGCAGGTGGAGCGCAAGCGACAGCACGACCGCCAGCAACCACAGCACAGAGGTTTTCACGAATTCACCGTCAGGGGCGCTCGAAGGCTTGCTGGGTGACCAGCTCCACCGTGTGAATACCGGCAAGCCTGACATCCTCCAGCACCTGGCGAAGCAGAACCACAGGTGTTTCAGCATCCGCCTTGATTGCCAGCGAGGAGGCGGACGGAAAATCAGCAGAACGTGTTGTTGCCGAGTTCAAGCTGTCATCAACGGTAATTTCGACGGCCGAAACTGCCAGCAGTGTCATTAACTCTTCTGCCAGCCGATCAGCTGTCACGGGGGTCTCGTTCAGAATCATCGTACCGCTCGCCTCCAGATAAAGTATCGGCTGCGCCGTCTTTGCTGCACCGGAAAGAGTCAGCGGTGCATCGATTGGCAGAGGGTCAGAGGGGCGAATGGTGCCTGCCACCATGAAAAAGATCAGCAGGAGAAACACGACATTGATCATCGGAATGAGATTGTCATCCGATGGAGTGGAGCGTGAGGTGGGTGCTTGCAGTTTCATGTCACGCAATCAGCGTAGTGCTGACAGGCTGAGAATGGTTGCCCCCGCCTGATTGAGGCTGTCACTGGCTGCAATCAGTCGCTGCAGTGACACCTCGTCATCGGCATCGAGGTGAATCGGCGTGGATTCCGCGATGGCTGCGAGTACATCCGGATGCTCGGACAAGGCGTCGATTGTCGATACGCGCCGCTCATTGATGCTGATGGCACCGTCCGCTGACAGATGCAGACGCAGAAAGGTCTGCTCTGAGCGCGATTGGGCTGCACTATCTGGAATGATGGCCAGTTCAATGACCTGTTGCCGGGAAAATTGCGTGCTCAACATGAAAAACAGCAGCAGGATGAATACCACATCGATCAATGGGGTCAGGCTGATCCTGAGTCGCCTGGAAGGTGTCTCAACCAGCCGCATTGACAGCGTCCGTGGTGACGTCCGGTTGGCTATCGCGTTGTATCTGCTGCCGGACTGATGCGGTGAATACCTGCGTTATCGTGTCTTCGATGCGGTGCGCATGGTTTTCAGCCCTGCGATCCAGCCATTGATGGGCCAGGGTGGTCGGAATGGCAACTGCAAGTCCAACCCCGGTGGTGAGCAGCGCCTGCCAGATGCCGCCGGACAGAACCGATGGGTCTATCTGGGAGCCAGCCTGTTCCATTTGTCTGAATGCCTCGATCATGCCGAGCACGGTGCCGAACAGGCCCAGCAGGGGGCTGATGGTGGCGATCACTTCCAGGGTGCGCAGATGACTTCTGAGTCTCTGCATGTCGGCGCTGGCGAGTCGTTGCAACTCCTCGCGCAGCTGGGCATCGCTGATGGTCGTGGCCAGGCTGCCCTGCATGGCCACGCGCAGCAGACTGGCCACGCCACGATCGGCATGCGCGACGGTGGAAATGGCAGCATCCTGCCTGCCGCTCTGCCAAAGCTTCAGCGCCTGACGGATTGCCCGGCTGTTGCGACTACGCTCTGCGAACAGCTGCACGGCCTTGAAAAGGACAATGCTCAGCGCTGCAACCGACAGCAGCAGCAACAGAACAGTCACGGGTCCGCCCAGGGACAATATCTGTCCGAACGAACCCGGGACTTGTTGCAGCAGGATTGCCGACATGTCTTCCTGCATCTGATTGCTCTCTGTGCTCAATCCGTGACAGTCAAGTCACGGGCAAGCTGTTTTTTTGAAAGTCGGACTTGCTCGGCCGCGTCGGCGCTGTCAGCACTGCAAGTGCTGGTAATTCTGTACACCGACACGCTCAAGCAATTCCAAATGACTGCTCCGGCAGCCCTGATCTGCCAGCTGCCGGATTACATGAGAAAACTATGCTGTGGCTTCTGCCATCAATGTCTGCACGACTTCGATACCTTCGACGTTTGGATGATTCGGATACAGGTCGTCATGGCTGAGGGCAGATCTGCCTCTCAATTCGAATCCTTCGGGTTGTGAACCTTCAGGCGAGGTTTTTCCGGCTGCGCATCCATCACTTCCCCGTACAGAACAATCTTGTAATCGCTGAGGGTGTAACCCAGTTCCGTGGCGATTTCTTCCAGGCGGTTCTCGATCACTTCATCCTTGAATTCGGCAACCTTTCCGGTTTTCAGACAAACGATGTGGTCGTGGTTATCTCCGGTATCAAGTTCGAAGATGGCCTGACCGCCATCAAAGTGGTGGCGTGTGACCAGTCCGGCAGCTTCGAACTGGGTCAGCACTCGGTAAACCGTTGCAAGCCCCACTTCATTGCCATTGCTGAGTAACGTCTTGTAGACATCCTCAGCGCTCATGTGATGTTGTTCGGCTTCCTCGAGAATTTCCAGAATGCTGATGCGCGGCAGGGTGACCTTCAACCCGGCTTTGCGCAAATCGCTGTTAGCGGTATTTTTTTTCATCGTATCCACATCATTCTGGTGGGTATTCCTGTTCATTCGAAGTGTACACAAGTCTTTCGGGGGATAGAATAACGCGCGCCGGCCTCGGCTGTGGGGCGTTGACGCAATCTAATGTTCACCGCTGTGCACTTCTTCTGATTGCACAACGCAAAACTCGGTGGTGGCGGTGTTACCATTTTGGCAATAACTTTCAGGACATCTCGTGACTCAGACATCCTCTTCTACGGCCGGCAGAACATTTCAGCTGGAACCCGCGATTGCGCTGAACGGTACGGTGCGGGTTCCCGGTGATAAATCAATGTCGCATCGCTCCATCATGTTTGGTGGCATTGCGCAGGGTGTCACGGAAGTGCAGGGGTTTCTCGAAGGCGAGGACAGCCTGCATACGCTGGAAGCCTTTCAGGCCATGGGCGTGAAGATCGAGCGTGGCGGAGCTGGAGAGGTGACTCTCTACGGCCGTGGCGTTGCGGCGCTGACTGCGCCGCAAGCCCCCATCTACCTGGGAAATTCCGGCACTGGCATGCGTCTGCTGACCGGATTGCTGGCCGGCATGAACATTCCAGCCACACTGTCCGGGGATGCCTCTCTGACGGGGCGGCCCATGCGTCGCATCGTCGACCCATTGAGTCAGATGGGGGCCAGCATTCTCACCGGTGAGAACGGTACGCCACCGCTGACAATCCAGAAAACGGCGCCTTTGACGGGTATCGAATACACCTGTCCGATGGCCAGCGCTCAGGTCAAGTCCGCCATCCTGCTCGCCGGCTTGCATGCCAGCGGCACCACAACGGTGCATGAGCCGGCAATCACTCGCGATCACACCGAGCGCATGTTGCGCGGTTTCGGGGTGGAGGTCGACGTGAACGGGCTGAGCGCCTCGATACGTGGCGGGCAGCAGCTGACAGCCACTTCGCTGACGGTACCCGGTGACATTTCATCGTCAGCCTTCTTCCTGGTGGGTGCCAGCATGACGCCCGGTTCGAAGCTCACACTGCCGGGTGTCGGCATGAACCCCAGTCGCACCGGTGTCATCGACATTCTGCGCCTGATGGGAGCCAGGATCCGCATCAGCAACGAGCGATTGACCGGTGGTGAGCCAGTGGCCGACCTCGAGGTCGAGGGCACGCGGCTCAAGGGCATTCATGTGCCGGAGGAGCTGGTCTCGCTGGCGATTGATGAATTCCCGGCCTTGTTCGTGGCCGCAGCCGGGGCAGAGGGTGAAACGATCGTCACCGGTGCCGAGGAGCTGCGCGTCAAGGAAACCGATCGCATTCAGGTCATGGCCGACGGACTGCGTGCGCTGGGCGGTGACATCAGCGATACCCCTGACGGGGCGGTAATCCGAGGCAAGCGTCTGTCCGGCGGGGTGGCTGACAGTTGTGGCGATCACCGTACCGCCATGTCGTTTTCCATGGCTTCGCTGATCAGCGATGGCCCGATCACCGTGCTCGATTGCGACAACGTCAACACCTCCTTCCCCGGGTTTGCACAGATTGCAGGTGCGGCCGGTTTGCACATCACGGAATCGCAAGGTTCAACTGACACATGAATTTCGGAAGGGCTGATACATGAGTGATATCCCGGTCATCACCATTGATGGGCCTTCAGGGGCTGGCAAGGGCACGATTGCCCGGGAGCTGGCCATCGAACTGAATTTTCATCTGTTGGACAGTGGTGCGGTATATCGCGCTGCGGCGCTGCATGCACTGGATTGCGGGGCCGATCTCAGCGATGAAACATCGGTCCTTGCGGCTCTGGAAAGCATGCAGGCCACCTTTCAGCCCCATCCGGAAGGGGTGCAGGTCTGGCTTGACGGTCGCAATGTAACCTCCGAGTTGCGCCTTGAGACAACTGGTAATGCGGCCTCTCTGGTGGCTGTCATGGCGGGTGTCAGAGAGTCGGTTCTGGATGAACAACGCAGTTTTCGCAAGGCTCCTGGCCTGATTGCCGATGGACGGGATATGGGCACCGTGGTGTTCCCGGATGCCACTTTGAAGGTGTTTTTGTCGGCTTCTGCGGAGGTGCGAGCGTGTCGACGCTCTAAGCAGTTGAAAGAAAAGGGAATCGACGTTACAATGGGGAGCTTGCTGCAAGAGATAGGTGCGCGCGACGAACGTGACAGTTCCCGCGAGCATTCGCCGTTGGTTGCTGCCCACGACGCGCTCATCATCGATTCCAGTGATTTATCCATCGTTGAGGTGGTCGCACAGATAAGGTCTGCGCTGTCCGCTGCCGATAAGGTCGGGTGAATTCTGCTGGTTTATCCCTTGCATCAGTAGCGTGGGCTCGTTCAATACATCCATTACGCATGCACGGCATGCATTGATCAACCTGCATAAACGTACTGCCAGGCCATGGAGGCCGGGTTTTTATAACCAACACATCGCCTTGTCACGATGACACTGCGTCATTCACCTAACAGGTTTACTATTTAATGTCAGAATCTTTTGCGGAGCTCTTCGAAGAGAGTATCTCCAACGCCCAGATGAAAATCGGTTCCATTCTTACTGGAACGGTTGTCGACATCACGGGCGATTACGTCATCGTCAATGCCGGACTCAAATCTGAAGGCGCAGTGCCTATTGAAGAGTTCGAAGACGAAAATGGCGAAACCGATGTCAAGATCGGTGACAGCGTTGAAGTAGCACTCGATTCCGTCGAAGACGGTTTCGGTGAAACCAAGCTTTCTCGCGAAAAAGCACGTCGTGCACGCTCCTGGACAGTTCTCGAAAGAGCTCAGGAAAATGACGAAATCATCAAAGGCAACATCACTGGCAAGGTCAAAGGCGGCTTTACCGTTGAAGTTTGCGACATCCGCGCATTCCTGCCGGGTTCACTGGTTGACGTACGTCCCGTACGTGACACCAGCTACCTCGAAGGCAAGGAACTCGAATTCAAGGTTATCAAGCTGGACCAGCGTCGCAACAACGT
>CBDUIJ010000372.1:0-5488 GCA_965367215.1 uncultured Granulosicoccus sp. | reverse complement strand
GTGTCGGAAATGTTCAGCTTGTCGATACCGGTGATGCAGACGATGTCGCCAGCCTGTGCCATATCGGTAGCCACACGCTCCAGACCATGAAAGCCCAGCACTTGCAGAACCTTGGCAGAACGCTGACTGCCGTCTGCACTGACCACGCGCACTTGCTGGTTGGGGCGCAGCTTGCCTCGCTGAATACGGGCAATACCGATAACACCCACGTAGCTGTTGTAGTCCAGTGAGCTGATACGCATCTGCAGAGGACCGTCGGTGTCGACGTCCGGAGCAGGGACTTCTTCGATGATGGTTTCGAACAGAGGCGTCATGTCGCCTTCGGTCACGGTCGGCTCGAGGCCGGCATAGCCGTTGACTGCAGAAGCGTAGACAACCGGGAAATCAAGCTGTTCGTCGGTGGCACCCAGGTTGTCGAACAGTTCGAAAGTCTGATCCAGAGCCCAGTCAGGACGTGCACCTTCGCGGTCAATCTTGTTGATGACAACGATAGGGCGGAAACCCATGGCAAATGCCTTCTGAGTCACGAAGCGGGTCTGAGGCATGGGGCCTTCAGCGGCATCAACCAGCAGCAGTACGGAATCAACCATACTGAGGACGCGTTCCACCTCACCACCAAAGTCGGCGTGTCCGGGGGTATCAACGATGTTGATGCGGTAGTCATTCCAGCGAATGGCTGTGTTCTTGGACAGGATGGTGATGCCGCGCTCTTTCTCGATCGCGTTGGAGTCCATCAGTCGTTCGGTCTGTTCCTTGCGCATGTCCAGGGTGCCGGACTGCTGCAGGAGTTTGTCTACCAGGGTGGTCTTGCCATGGTCGACGTGGGCAATAATGGCAATGTTGCGGAGTTTCTGAATCACGGGTAAAGTCCTTCGGTGCACGGCTGGCGCGGCTGTCAAGCACCCGTTTTTCAGGGTGTTACAAACGATTAACGGGGATGCGCATCAACTGTACAGGGAGCGCAGACTATAAATAACGAACCAGTATAACGGACCTTCGGCCTGTTCGGGTGCCAGCTGGTCAACACTACGGTGCCATGCAGCCCCTATTGAGCCCTGTAAAACCGTGTTTTCCGGTTACGAAACGCTCATTGCGCACGAATCATGCCAACGAGTCACACTGATGCCTCGCATATGAGGGTGTGACAGGGTCGCGCAGACTCGCCCTGATCCATCCGATTGCTTGAATGGAGCAGGGCGAACGGATCAGCTGGGCAGATACTCCCGACTCCAGCTTTCACTGACCGCACCGCTTGCCAGCAGCTCGTCGATACGCTCGTTGTCGTAGCCGAGCTCACGCAGAATATTGCGCGTGGAGGCGCCGTATTTCTCGGCAGGCGGCAAGGCCAGTACCCGGCCACGTAACGGTCGTACGGCGTAGGGGTCGAGTTGCGTCACCGTGTGCCCACTGGGGTGATCCTCGTACACGGAGAAGGAATAGCTGCCGCGTGTGGTACCGGGTGTGCCATCAGCCGGCCGGCTGTTGTAGGTACGGATGGTATCGATATTCTCGCAAATGGCCGCGGCGATATCGGCGCCCTGCAATCGCTCCACCCAGTCCTCGGCACGTGCACTCATGAAAGCCTCCGCCAGAAACGCGGCACGATTCTCCTCGGCCACGCTCGAAAAGCCCTGCAAGCCTTCCACATGCTCGAAACGTTCAGTGTCGCTTTCATAGGCGCTGAGCAGCAGGAAGGCATCGGAGGAGGTGTAGTAGAAGCGTGACAGATCGTCGTAGCCGACCACCTCACGCCCCGCGGGCTCGTCGAACAATTTGCGTTTGCCGAAGTCGTAGCAGAAAGGCATTTGCGCCAGACCACTCAGGGCAGACAGGGAGGTTCGTGGCCGCCCGGTTCGACCGGTCTTGAGCTTCTGGTAAAGCGCGGTTGCCACGCCCAGCGCGCCACCGAATCCACACATGACATCGATGGTGCCCACATGCGCATGCTCCTCGGGTGTTTCCATGGACCCGCCGAAACGCGTCATGATGCCCGTGGTGGCCTGTACCAGATCGTCATAGCCCAGATAGCCCGAGCGCGGCCCTTCGCGCGGCCCGCTGAAGCAGTCGAGTTTGCAGAAGATGGCATCGGGGTTCAGCTTCTCCAGTGATTCGATATCCAGCCCCATGGCTTTCACCTGTCGGTCCGGCGCGTTCCAGACGATGACATCCACCGACTTCACCAGTTGTTCGAAAATGACTCGTCCTTCTGAAGAGCTGATGTCGGCGAGCATGGAACGCTTGCCACGCATGTGCGACAGACCGAAGATGACCGTGTTCCAGCAATCATAGGTAGGCTTTGAGGGGTCGAGCTTGATGACTTCGGCCCCGAATCTTGCGAGATAGGCGGCCGAGTGCGGTCCTGCAATCACGTTGCACAGGTCGAGCACGCGGACGCCGTCCAGCCAGCCGTCACGTGCGTTCCTTTCGCGTACGCGCGGCAGCTTGGTATCGATGGCCGACAGGGATTTCAGGGCTTCTTCATAGGAGACGACGCGGCGTGGTCTCGGGTGAATCATGCGCTCACTGCTCTCTTCCAGCCAGACGATGGGGCCGGGCTGGATCATGGTGCCGAATTCAGGGTCCTCCACCTCGATCATCAGGCCGGCAGTCTCGGCGTGGTCATCGTTGATCCACTCCTGCAGCCAGCGGTGCGGTGCACCGGGAAATTTGCCGCGGCCGAAAATACGTTCCCATTCCTTGGAGGTGCGCGTCATGAAGACCTCTTTCATGCGTTCGGCGATGAGGTCCGCCCATTCTCTGGGCAGTGGGTAGACACCCAGTGACACATTCGATGACCATTCGCTGACGGGCAGATAGGTATCGTCTTCTTCGGTCAGGCCTTCCTCGACCAGATCCTCGTAGAGTCCCAGTGTCTGCAGACAGCGTTTGGCATGCTGTTTGTGGCTGGGGCAGACAACATAGAACATTCGCCCATCCTTGCATTTGTAGCTGCGATAGAAAGGGTCGAGCAATTCCTGCAGGTCGTCGTAACTGAGGTTCATCGGCAGGCCCTCGGTACGACGGCGTTCGATTTCCTGTTCACGCTGAGTCTTGTAGCGCTCGGGGTAGTTGTCGAC
This sequence comes from uncultured Granulosicoccus sp., assembly GCA_965367215.1. Taxonomy (GTDB): domain Bacteria; phylum Pseudomonadota; class Gammaproteobacteria; order Granulosicoccales; family Granulosicoccaceae; genus Granulosicoccus. The sequence continues at coordinate 2,411 of CBDUIJ010000372.1, read as the reverse complement.
CTTGATCGAGTTGTAGCAGAGTCCTTCCATTACCGCGGCCGCCAGCGGTACTTCGATCTGATCACCGAGGCCCGTGCGTTCACGAGCCTGCAATGCCAGGACGGTTGCCGACGCTGCCAGCATGGTGCCGTAGGCCGATGACAGGGGCAGAGGGGAGAAGGACGGGTTGATACCCATCAGTACCCGGTTCAGGCCCATGTCGGTGAACACGCCGGAGTTGGCGGCGATGACGCTTTCATAGGCACGCCATTCCCGGCGCAGTTCGTCGTTTGAGGCAAAACCGGGAATGGAGATCGTGATCAGTTCCGGACGCTCCTGGCGCAGCTCGGTGAAATCTATGCCGAGCCTGGACATGACGCCGGGACGAAAGCTCTCGATCACGATATCGGTTTCTTCAATGAGCGCAAGGGCCTGTTCCAGTCCCTGCGGAGTCTTGAGGTCCAGGCTGATGCTCAGCTTGTTGCGATTCAGCGTTGCATTGGCAGGACTTTCCCACAATGGCCCACCGGGCGGGTCGATATGCACAACGGTTGCGCCGAAGTCGGCAAGGATCATTGCCACCGCGGGTCCTGCCATGTACTGACCGAAGTCAACAACCTTGACACCGGCAAGTGGAAGAGAGGTACTTGTATTATTGGCCATCGTGGTCTTCCTGAATCAGTCTGTCAGTGGTTCAGTCAGCACGCTGGGTGCTGGTAACTGTGTTGTGAGTCGGCGTTGCCTGTTCATCCATCAGAAGATGATCGTTCTTCGCCTGTTCGCCGAAATCCTCCTTCAGCCAGCGCAGCAGAGAAAGTGTCAGGATCACCAGAACGGGGATCAGAGGCAGGGCGACCACAATGGTGGATGTCTGTACCGGCTTCAGGCCGCCAAGCTGGATCAGGACAATGCCCACTGCGGCCAGAATCAGTGCCCAGACGATGCGAATCGAGCGCCTGGGTTCCTGGTAGCCGGATAGCTTGTAGGAGGTGACCGACGCCAGTACATAGGCGGCCGAATCCAGTGTGGTTGCCAGAAAGATGAAGCACAGGATAATGAAGACCACGGTGACCAGTCCGGACATGGGCATGGTGCCCAGGATGGCCTGTACCGTTGCGGGTATGCCTTCGGCCGACAGAATGGCTGACACATCAAGCCTGCCACTGATCTGCAGATCGAGTGCATAGCCGCCCCAGACGGCGAAGAAGACCCAGCAGCCCAGTGAACCCCAGACCAGTTCGGCCACGATCAGCTCCCGGATGGTTCGTCCACGAGAGATACGAGCGACGAACAGTCCCATCATGGGCGCATAGGCAACCCACCAGGCCCAGTAGAAGATGGTCCAGTCTTGCGGAAAGGTGGAATGGGATATCGGGTCGGTCCACAGGCTCATGGTGACGAAGTTGCTGAGCATCTGGCCCAGTGAGTTGACCCAGCCGTTGATCATGAACAATGAGGGCCCGACGATGGCGGTAAAGGCCAGAAGCGCGATAGCCAGAATGACATTGGTATCAGACAGGATCCGGATGCCCCTGGACAGACCGAACCAGACGCTGGCGCCGAAGATCACTGTCCAGATGGCGAGGATCGACAGGTCGAGCCCCAGTGAGGGTTCGACGCCCAACAGAGAGCCTGCCAGTTTCGACACCAGCGGAATGGCCAGACCCAGAGAGGTACCGACACCGCCGACGACACCGAAGACCACGATGGAGTCCAGGGTGACACCGATCCAGCCATCGGAATGTCGGCCCAGTACACCGCGCGCCGCCTCCGACAGACGAACACCGGATTGACGGCGGACATACATGGAATAGGCAATGGGGATGGCCGGCAGGCAGTAGATGGCCCAGGGGGTCAGACCCCAGTGGAATTGTCCGTAGGTCAATGCCCATTCAGCGGCTTTTGCGCTCTTGGGTTCAACACCGAAGGGAGGGCCCGTGAAGTAGTAGATGGGCTCCACCCAGGCCCAGTTGACAATGGCGATACCGATGCCGCCGCAGAAGATCATGGCGATCCAGCTGAAGTAGGAGAATTCCGGCGTGTCCTCGGGCCCGCCCAGGCGCACATTGCCGTACTTGCTCATGGCCAGGCCGATCAGGAATACCACCGCCGAAAAGCCAGCCAGCAGGTACAACCAGCCGAACTGGCCGGTAGCGAAGCTGAAGGCGGCGTTGATCATGGCCGGACCGGACTCCGGAAACAGGATCAGCGGCGCAATGACGGCGGTGAGCACCGTCAGGGACAGGATGAATACTCTCAGATCCAGGCTGTCGCCCGGCTTGGCTTGAACGCTCATGTCGTTATTCCTCGTTTGACTTGATGATTGCACCTGCGCGCTGGTGAGACGCCGGTGTCACAGTGGTAGTAGCAGTGAAGATGGTTTTCGGATGTCGGGTCTGTCGGTCTGCCGTCCGGCAGATTCAGGCAGATTC
>CBDUIJ010000371.1:0-5522 GCA_965367215.1 uncultured Granulosicoccus sp. | reverse complement strand
TGCATGGCGTCGATGATTCGCAGTACTTCATTGAAATTCCTGCCAACCGACATGGGGTAGTTCATGGTCAATCTGACTTTCATCGTGGGATCGATAACGAAAAGTGCACGTATGGCAGCTGAGTCATCTTCCTGGGGGTGGATCATTTCGTAGAGTCTGGCGATGCGACGCTCGGGGTCTGCAATGATCGGAAAGCCGATGTTTCGCTGGGTGATCCGTTTGATGTCGTTAATCCAGGCGGTGTGATGTTCGATCGAATCGGTGGATAAGCCCAACAGTTTCACTCCACGCCGGGTGAATTGATCCTCAAGCTCCACCGATCTGCAGAATTCCGACGTACACACCGGTGTGAAATCCGCTGGATGGCTGAAGAGCACGACCCAGTTCTCGCTTGCCCACTGATACAGGTTGAGCGGCCCTTGTGAGGAGTCTGCGAGGAAGTCAGGTGCGGTTTCACCAATTCGAATAGCCATGGTCGAACTATCGACGGCGGATGAATAAAACTGAAGGTTTTTTGAAGAGAACCACGACGACAATGCGCAAGCGTTGCAAGGTCGGCGACGTGGCAATAGTCGGGTCCCACAGTGGCGCTCAAGCCGTAAAACTGACAGGATGCAGTATATTTGTAGTCGTTGCGTGTCAGCAACCATTTGGAGTGCGCCTTGGCAGTTTCCTCTTCAGATTTCCCCGTGCAGCGTACGGTGCGCTGGGCCATTGGGCTGATCTGCGTTGCCCACTTTTTCAGTCATTTCTACATGCTGTTACTGCCACCGTTGCTGCCGGTAATAGCCGATGTCATGCAGATCAGCTACACCCAGCTGGGATTCGGCATCACCATGTTCAGCCTCATGACCGGCTTGGCTCAGGCGCCCATGGGAATACTGGTAGACCGCCTCGGTGCAGGATGGGTACTCATCGCTGGGCTGACTCTGGAGGGGCTGGCTTTTTCTCTTATAGGCGTGTGGCCAGTCTATGGCGCCTTTGTCTTCTTCATGGGCGTCGCCGGGCTGGGAAATGCCGTTTACCATCCGGCCGACTACGCCATTCTGAACAAGGTGGCGCATCCTGAACGAATGGGGCGAGCGTTTTCCTACCACACGGCTTCAGGTCATCTGGGAGAAGCCTTGGCGCCATTGACCGTACTGCTGCTGGCGTCACTGCTTGGCTGGCAACAGGCACTGCTCATCTGTGGCTTGCTCGGAGTGGCCGTTGCAGGAGTCTTGTACTGTCGACGGGACTGGTTGAGCTCCAGCCCGGCAAGATCTCCAATGAAGCACGATTCGGCTGCGTCAGAACCCGCAGCGACGTATCAGGCCGCAGACCAGAAAAGAGAGACGGTGTCGGCGCCCGTTGTCAGTAAAACGGCTGAGGAGACAATGACACGGCGTCAATTGCTGTTGTCTCGCCCGATCCTGATGTCCGTGGCCTTTTTCATCGGTCTGACGCTGATCGGTCGAGGAGTCACCGGTTTTGGCGTCACTGCCTTGCATGAACAGCAAGGGTTCAGTCTGACCCTGGCGGGAACGCTGATTTCTGCCTGGCTGTTTGCCTCACCGCTGGGCGTGCTGGTGGGAGGGCGGATAGCCGATGGAAAGAACGATTTACAGAAAACCATCGTCGCCTGCCTGCTGGGCATTGGGGCAGGGGTTGCTCTTCTGGCCTGGATGACACCGGGTATCGTGCTCACTGGCATCCTGTTCGCCTTGTGCGGTTTTGCCAGTGGAGCCATTGCTCCTTCACGCGATATGCTGATACGTTCGTTGACACCGGCAGGACAGGCTGGAACGGTATTTGGCTTCGTCTCGACCGGCTTCAATCTGGGCGGCATCATTGCACCGCCGCTGTTCGGGTTTCTGCTGGATCAAGGTGCTGCCAATGGTGTTTTCTGGGTGGTGGCGCTGGCCAGCGTGCTGACCGTATTCACGGTTATCGGTGTCAATGGCAAGCCGGCGCTGAATACCGGGGAAGTCAGTCGCTGACAACTGCCGCACCAGCCTGTTCGGCTTGACTCTCATGAGGTCACGAATCGTTGGGCACGATTGATTGACCTGAGAGATTCCACCGCCACTCCACCAAGGATGTGTCCAGCATGTCGTTCAGAGAATTGTGCGTGGGTGGAAGGTGTGTAATGCTGTTTGGTCATTGATTGCATTTGATCACGCGATATTTCCAGAACACACCAGGAGTGCAGACATGACAGAGACGACAACGAGTTGCTGTGCAGGCCCAGGTTACGCATCGCCAGAGGAAGCCATCAAGGCACCGCGAGAAAAGGTGGTGTATACCATTTGCATCTATACCGGCACCGGAGTGGAAAAGCCCGATTATCTGGCAACCATCGATGTTGATGAGTCCAGTGACACCTATGGTCAGGTCATTCACCGCACTGAAATGCCGATCATCGGGGATGAGCTACACCACATGGGCTGGAATGCCTGTTCGTCGTGTAATACCGATGGCAGCATGCAACGCAAGTACTTGATCATTCCCGGTGTGCGCACCAGCAACTTCTATATCGTGGACACCGCAACTGACCTGCGCAAACCCTGCCTGTTCAAGACGATAGAAGGCAGCGAGATCAAGGAGAAGACCAATCTGTCGGCACCGCATACCGTGCATTGCCTGGGGGCTGACATCATTGTCTCCATGCTCGGGGATGCAAAGGGCAATGGCCCTGGCGGCTTCCTCCACTTGAACAAGGATTTCGAGATCATGGGGCGCTGGGAGAAGGACCTGGGCGAGATGAAGTTCAATTACGACTTCTGGTATCAGCCTCGCCACAACATGATGATTTCCACCGAATGGGCGTCACCCAACACGTTCATGCCCGGGTTTGATCTGGAAGATGTGGCGGGCGGAAAATATGGGCAGCATGTTCATTTCTGGGACTTCGAAAATCGTACGGTATCGCAGAGTATCGATCTGGGGGAAGAAGGACTGATTCCTCTGGAAGCTCGCTTCCTGCACAACCCGGATAGTACCCACGGTTTTGTCGGTGCCGCGCTGGCTTCCAATATCTTTCATTATCACAAGGATAATGGGGAGGTGGAGATCAACAAGGTCATCGATGTACCGACGGTAGATGTTGAAGGTTTTCCGGTACCCATGCCCAGTTTGATCACCGACATTCTGGTGTCGATGGATGATCGCTATCTCTATTTTTCCAACTGGTTGCACGGAGACCTGCGCCAGTACGATGTGTCCGATCCGGCGAATCCCAGACTTACCGGGCAGGTCTGGATCGGGGGGATGCTGGGCAAGGCACCAGAGGTCAATGGTGTCAGCGTCGACGGTGCGCCACAGATGATCCAGTTGTCGCTCGATGGTAAACGCCTGTATGTCACGACGTCACTGTTCTCCACCTGGGACAATCAGTTCTACCCGTCGATGAAGAATAACGGCGGCATCATGCTCATTGTCGATTGTGATAATGAAAACGGCGGCATGAAGATTCGTGAGGACTTTCTGATTGATTTCGGGAAGGAACCCCACGGCCCGGCGCGTGCACATGAGACACGTTATCCGGGCGGAGATTGTTCGTCCGATATCTGGGTCTGAACCGGGCGCGCCATGCGTAAGCACACCGTGACCTTGCGTAATCGCGACGGCAAGTCTCTGCAAGTGAGTGAGGACGAGAATATTCTGGATGCCTTTGAGGCCGCTGGCGTGGTGTTGCCAGTGGCCTGTCGTTATGGCGGTTGTATTACCTGTGCTGCTCGATTGGTTTCCGGCTCGGTTCGACAGCCGGGTGCGTCTGCCATCAACAAACGCCAATCAGCGGCAGGCTATGTACTGTTGTGTGTCGCACGACCGAAGTCGGAATGTGTGTTCGATGTGGGGGTGGAGAGTCACGATCAACTGTACGTCAATCCATTTGCGTCGACATGAATATGGCGAGGCATGTGCAAGGGGATTGTCGGGCAAGCGCCAGTGCGAAGTGGTATTGCTGGTACTGAGCAAGCCGGCGCTGAATACCGGGAAAGCCAGTCGCTGAAAACGTGCAGATGATCGAGCGACGACAATACCTCCAGTCCGTGCAAGCATGGGCGTTACCGCTGAAGCTGGCGGTATCCATCGAGGCTATCCACGTTTATCCACAGAATCTGTGGATAAACGTGTGGATGACAATTGAATAGAACGCTGCACCCCACGACGTGTAACGGTTCTGTCAAATTGTGCACTTTTTGAACAGGTTGAATAGTCTTTTAATTCAATGACTTGGCGAGTGCGTCAATGTTCATGAAGGACTCTGACCTGCCGTCTGACGTAAAAGTGGCGATGTGCATATGTTCATCGCTTATTTGCTGCCTGCGTCAGGAATACACCCGCTCCAGCCCACTGGCTGCCTGCAGGCGGCTGTAACGCCCGCCGGTTTTCAGCAGGTCTGCATGATTGCCGACCTCGGTAATCCGTCCTTCTTCCATGACCACGATGCGGTCTGCATGGCGAATGGTACCCAGGCGATGCGCGATGATCAGGGTGGTACGTCCGGCAGACAGTTTGCCCAGTGCACTCTGAATTTCGCGTTCGGTTTCCGTGTCGAGTGCGGAGGTGGCTTCGTCGAGTATCAGAATCGAGGGGTTGCGCAGAAAAGCCCGGGCAATGGCCACGCGTTGTTTCTGTCCACCGGACAGACGCAGGCCACGTTCTCCGACAACCGTGTCCAGGCCTTCGGGCATGTTGGCGATGGTGGAGTCGAGCATGGCAAGGTGAGCAGCTTCGAGAATCTCCTCTTCACTGGCATCAAGCTTTGCATAGGCGATGTTCTCGCGAAGGGTGCCGCCGAACAGCAGGACATCCTGGGAGACGATGCCGACCTGTTCGCGCAGGCTTCGCAGCGTGATGTCTTGCAAGGGGATGTCGTCAATGCTGATGTCGCCGCTATCCACTTCATAGAAGCGTGGAATCAAGGTGAGCAGGGTGGTTTTACCGGCACCGGAAGGACCGACAAAGGCAATCGTTTCTCCGGCCTTGATATCGAGGTGGATATCACGCAGTACATCACCGTCCTCACCATAGGCAAAGGTCACGTGATTGAACCTGATGTTGCCTTGTAGTGAAGGTACGTCTCTGGCGTGAGGCAGATCGTCGATATCGGCCTTGGTGGCCAGCAGCTCCAGGTAGCGCCGGAAGCCTGCGATGCCGCGCGGGTAGGATTCGATGACTGACGCTATCTTGTCCAGAGGTCTGAAAAACACGCCAACCAGAAGCAGGAAGCCGACAAAGCCGCCGGTGGTGAGCGTGCCCTTCATGACCATATAGGCGCCCACCACCATGATGGCCACTTGCACGCCACGCATGCCCAGATACTGAATGGAGACGGAGGCCGCCATGACACGATAGGCTTCGAGTTTGGTTTTGCGATACCCATGATTGTCCTTGGCAAAGAGCTCGTTCTCGTGCTTCTCGTTGGCGAAGGACTGCACGACACGAATACCGCTGATGTTCTCTTCCAGTCTGACCTTGAAGTTGCCGACCCTTGCGTAGATGGCTCGCCATGTTCGTGTCATCTTGCCCCCGGC
>CBDUIJ010000370.1:0-5528 GCA_965367215.1 uncultured Granulosicoccus sp. | reverse complement strand
ACGAAGAACACCACCATGAGAGGTAGTATCAGGCCTTTGAGCAGCTTCAGTTTTTCCGAGCGTGTGCGCTTGTCGACCGACGGTGGCGGCGCCAGGCTCGGGTTGATGGCACAACGTACCAGCACGTAGATCACGTAGAAGGTGGCCAGCATCAGGCCCGGAATGAAGGCGGCTGTGAACAGATCACCAATGGACACGTTGGCTGTCAGGCCATAGATGATCAGTACGATGGAGGGCGGAACCATGGTTCCCAGAGAGCCGCCAGCGCAGATCACACCGATCGCCAGTCGTCGGTCATAACCCAGACGCAACATCTGGGGTAAGGCCAACAGTCCGAGCAGGACGATCTCGCCACCAATGATGCCACTCATGGCAGCCAGGATGACCGCCACGAAAATGGTCTGAACGGCTTCCGAGCCTCTCAGACGGCCTCCGACCAGCTTCATGGCATCGAACAGGTCACGTGCGATGCCAGAGCGGTCCAGTAACGCGGCCATCAGCACGAACATCGGCACCGACACGAACACGAAGGAGGATACGAAACTGTAGACCCTGCTGGTAATCAATGGCACCGATGCGGGGCCGAACCAGCCCAGCGCAAAAACCAGTGCTACCAGCAGAGTGACAAACGCCAGAGGTATGCCCAACAACAGCAGACCCAGCAACATTGCGAACATCAGCAGGGTACCGTACTCGATACCCAGTGATTTCAGATCGAATAACGTTTCCAGTGCCTTAGTTCTCTAGTGAAGTTTCGGAAGTGGCGGTACTCGCCTTGCGAGCATGGTTCCAGGCCAGTATCAGGAACTGCACTGCCATTACACTCAGAGTCGCCAGGAGGAAAAGTTTGAGCCAGGCGGGGTAGGTGGGATCCCACGCGCTGCCGGAAGTCTCGAAGTGCAGACTGCCATCTGGCCGGTATATCGCACGCTTGACCATGATCCAGGCGGCCCAGGCGAAGAACAATGAGGCCACCATGCTGACCAGGGAAATGGCGACATCCAGAACACGTCTGGCACGTCCCTTTACATGGTCATAGACAAGCACGACCCTGATGTGCTGATCACGAGCCGTGCAATAGAGTCCGCCGTAGATAAAGGCCAGGGCACACAGGAAGACGGTGGTTTCATGAGCCCAGATGGTTGGTGCCCCAAAGACATACCGCAGTACGATTTCCTGAATGAGGATAAGCATCGAACAGACGATGCCTACCGAAAAGATGATTCCACCACGATCGATGAGCTTGCCTAACCAGCCAGCTTCAGCTACAGCAGTTCGTCCATCACGGTCGAATTCCACGACTGTCGGGAGCACAAGGGTGTCCGGATGATCCTCATCCGGCGAGTGAGGGGTGTCTGGCTGTCGGGTCGTCATCTGTCAATCCTGAGAAAGTTACACAGCCCGGACAGGACCTGCCTCGAAAGTCGAAGCAGGCACTCCTGTCTTGGACTACAACGTGAAAACCAGTATTACTGGATCAGACCTTCCTTCTTCAGATAGGCTGTCAGGTGGTCATATACTTTCTGAGCGTTCTCCGACTTTTCAGCCACTGTTACCCATTTTTCCGCAGCGATCTTGCGAAACTTCGCACGTTCTTCATCAGACCAGTTGTGGATGGTGATGCCTTTGCCAGCGGCTTCGGCGACTGCCTTTTCATCATTGGCTGCCAGCTGTGACACCATGTTCTGAGAGTAGTCCAGAACCGATTCTTCAAGCAGAGTCTGCAGATCTTCCGGCATGGAATCCCACTTTGCCTTGTTCATGGAGATTTCGATCAGAGGCATGGAGTGGAAGCCAGGGTAGATAGGGTGCTTGGCAATGTCATTCAGACCCTGAGCCTGGTTGGTCGAGAACACGGAAAAATCCGCAGCATCGATGACGCCCTTGTCCAATGAGGTGAATACCTCAGAGCTGGGCAGGTTTACAGGCGTCGCACCGGCTGCGGCAAACACCTGATTGACCAGACCTTCTGGTGCACGCATCTTGACGCCTTTCAAGTCCGCGACAGAGTCGATAGGCACCTTGGAAACGAAAGCTTCAAGGCCTGGCGTTGTGGCTCCGATGAACTGCAGGCCATAGGGCTGAACCAGTTCGTTCATGAGCTCCTTGCCACCGCCTTCGTTGATGTAATCCAGCATCTGCTGAGGTGCAGACCAGGCACCCACGGGGTTGCCGATCAGTGAAAATGCCGGATCCTTGCCCGCGAAGTAGGATGCATCGGTGACGTGGCCATCGATGATGCCAGCACCCACAGCATCCTGTGTTTCCTGGTATTCGACAATGGAACCCACTGGCAACAGTTCAAGGGAAAGCCTGCCGCCACTACGTTCCATCAGTGATGCGGCCCATTCCTGACCAATCACGTAGTTGGGGTTGCCAGCCTGGTCAGAGTGCTGAAAACGCAGCGCAAATTCCTGAGCGTGAGTGCTGGCGCTGAGCGTGGCGGCCAGCAGACCAGCCGCAAGTGTCAGTGGGTACAAACGGGATGTGGGTTTCATCAAATGCCTCCAGAGCAGTGTTTCAAATCGGGACTGAGTCCTCTCGACCAACTATAGTGCCTTTTCGTTGACACCGTGTCCAGCGCGCCAAGGGGAAGCTTTTGCACGCTGAGGACAACGGTTGTATCCGTGGGCTCGACCGTCAAGACCGGGTTCCCGATTCGATCACCATCGTGGCCGACATCAACTTGTCTTTTCCGAACAGGCGTCAGACGGTGTCGTTACCGCGTGCAGCAAGGCATGTCGGAATTTGATGCGATGACATCAAACCATTCGACTTTTCAGAAACGCGACACCCCGATATTATTGACTGGCGAACACGCGTTACCCATGGACAAGCTGTCTACGCGCTTGCTGCGTCCACTGGTACAGACAAGGTGCTCAGTGCATCGGACACGGCTGTTTCGGCAAGCTCGCAACAATTGGGCAGGCCTTGTGAGAACGGATAGCGTTCCAGCACCTGGGGCAGCGCAAGACAGTAGACCTGCGCGGTTGTCTCGACTGACAATGCCAGCTTGAACGGCTCCAGAACAGGTTCCGAATCATTGGCAAGGACACCTTTCAAACCGGCGAAGGGAAGTGCTGACACGGCCGCCGGAGATTGTCCTCGCGCATCGAACATGCAATCGAAAACCAGCTCCTGCCCGTCATACTTGACTTGAATCTGCCCGGCATCCGAACGGGTGAAGCTGGCATCGTCACCCGAGGCGGCGATGGACAGTACGTCTGCCTGATGCATGGCCAGGATACGGGCAATCGACAGATGGGGTAGAGCCGCATAGCAATCTGCGAATACCGGAAGCAGGTACTGCGTAAAGTCTTCCCACTCCTGTTCTTCGAGATGCGGAAGCGCTACCTCGACGTTTTCATGTCCGCGAAGCAAGGCATATCGATAGGCGATGGTCTCCTTGCGGCGCATTGATGCACGCACTTCCTGCAGATCGTCCCTGACCGCCTTCAATCCACCTCTTGTTTCCCTGTCCTTGAAATAGGCCGATGCGAATCCTGTAATGGTTCGTGCATCCTCACCGAGATGTGCAAGGTACGCCGGATCCGCCGCATCAAGCTCGTCCAGCAAGAGTTGGAACACACGATTCAACAAGTCGGGCTTGTCATTTTCTACCTCCTTTACAACCGCCTCTCGAGTGATGCAGACAAGAGGCTCGTAGGGGAAGGGATAGTAGAAATCCCCTTCCGGCATGATGCCATTACGCGACACCATGGTAACGCGTAACGCCTCGGCTCCTTCGTTCGGTGTCCAGCTGACACCTCCAGACTGCTCGATGAATTCACCATGCGTATGTCCCAACGCCACGACGATATCAACCGCCGACAGTGAGGACCCAAGGATTCCGATCTGCCCGGGCTTCTGCTCCGTGATCTGTGTATAGGGCCAGGGAGACAGCAGCTCGACCTTGTCTATTGCTGGATGGGTGGGCCAATCGTGTCCCGTTGCAATCACAACAGTATCCACAAGGATACGTTGCTCACCCGCATCTGATTCGACGACAAGTCTGGCAGAATCCCGCTCTACCTCAATGTCCACCACGCGACAGGATTTGTGGACCTGCACTTGATGTCCCGCCTTCTCTGCCGCCTCACAAAGTGCCTCGAATTCAGCTGATAAAAATTCTCCGATGAGTACCCGTGGATAGAATGCCCTGGCATCGATGTCATCAGGGCGTAACTCCCACTCATCAAGCTCGGCAGGCGACTGTGTCTTCAGCCACTGCGCCAATGTACGCGTTAATGGAGGAATTTCCCGGCTGAAGGCATTGCACAACATGTAATCTGCGTTCATGCCGTCGCGATAGGGCATGCCGCAGCCTGGCAGGGCAGCAGAATCGAAGACATGGATATCGAGGGGATCCTGACTGTCTGCAAAGTGTTTCAGTGTATACAGACCCATCGCTCCACAACCTACTATCCCTATGCGATTTCCACTCATGTTCTCAAGGCTCGGTAATTGGCGCGATTCGGCATCCGTCTGGCAGTAGTCGCATTGCGCAGATGCTAGTCCAGCAACTGCCGGGAAGTCATCGATTGGAAAATTTGCACATACATCACGCGCTTCCATGCATCACGTACGAAGCTGTCTGGCAAGATAGCTCTACCGCTGCGTGAGCAGCAGCAGGGGGCTGAAGCAGCCTCTGCATGGCGTGTTTGTGAGACGCACGGAAACGGCCGGCGAATGAAATGCGTTAAGGTGTGTGCCCCTGACTTCCTGTGATGCCAATGTCGGACATTATCGAAATCTGTTTGACCATCGATGCTGACAACCAACAGCTCAAGGCCAGTCAGTTGCTGGCCATGCACACGCCGCTGTCGCAAACCAGGATAAAGGATGCCATGCAGAAAGGCGCTGTGTGGCTGCTGCGTGGCAACGGCAAGAAGCGCTTGCGGCGTGCCAGCAAACCATTGCAGGTGGGCGACAAGCTGGCCCTCAACTACAATGCCCAGCTGCTCGATCAGTCTGTGCCTGAACCTCAGTTGGTTCACGATGCCCAGGACTACAGTATCTGGTTCAAGCCCTACGGGCTCTACTGCCAGGGGAGTCGGTGGGGAGACTTTGCCAGTATCAATCGTTGGGTAGAGATCAATCTGCCCGGGTTGCTCGACTGCAAGGAGCGTCCGGTGTTCATGGTGCACCGACTGGATCGTGCCACGACCGGTCTGATTCTGCTATGCCACAACAAATCAGCAGCCCGCCTGTTCAGTGACATGTTCAGAGAAGGCAAGATGGACAAGCGTTATCAGGCGGTTGTCTGCGGTGACTTCAGTGGTTTCCCGCCGAACCATGAGGTTAACCAGATGGTGGATGGGAAGACGGCCCTAAGCTTTTTCTCCCATGTGGCTTACAAGGATGGTTGCTCACTGGTGGATGTCCGGTTGATGACCGGGCGCAAGCATCAGATCCGCCACCACCTGAGCTCATTGGGATATCCGATTGTCGGCGATCGCCTCTACGGAAACAATGAGGTTATCGACGGAAACAGAGACCTGCAGTTACAAGCGGTTTCATTGCAATTC
>CBDUIJ010000369.1:0-5530 GCA_965367215.1 uncultured Granulosicoccus sp. | reverse complement strand
GAACCGATGGCGGCAAATTCGGCCGCCGCCGGCCATTCCAGTTCAACATCGAATACGGCGTCCTTCAGCAACCTGCCATCACCGGCAGGATCGGCTTCATGCATGCCTCCGCCGAAGGTACTCAAGGCAGCACTGCCAACCAGGCGAGTTGCCTTCGGAGTGCGGCGCAGTACGGACGTGTCGTACACACGGGAACGGCCTTTCGATCCGCTGATACGTAGCTGCACGGATTGCAGTTCCTGGTCGAATCGCTCGATGGAGCGCTCATCAATTGCCATCCGGATTGTGCGGCTGGCAGGTGGTATGACATAGGCCACGACCTCTCCACGCGTCAGCGCGCGGCCTTGCAAGGCCGCCGTGCCAACCACATCGAACAGACCATCGAAGCCGGCTCGCTGCGTGATCGCGGTAATGCGTTCACGGGTATCGCGGATCGCCGCCTCACTGGCTTTCAGTTCCGCATCCAGAGTGCCCAGCGCCAGCGGATCTCGAGCCGCCGCGCCCGCTCGACGGACCTGCAGCTCATCCACGCGCGCCACCAGTTCGTGTAACCGGGCCTGCAGTTCCGGCTCTTCACAAGCGAACAAGGCATCACCGGCCTTGACCTGCTCACCGGGCTGAGCAAACACCTGGCTGATGTCGCAATTGCTGCTGACCCGGATCTCCGCGCCTTCAGGTATCCAGACAACGCCGGGCACCACGCTGGTTTGCGGCACCGGCAGCCAGACAGCCATCATGAGCAACAGCAAGGGAGCTGCCCCCGCCATCAGCATGCCACGACCGGAGTGATAGACCGGATCCTTGAACAGTGCCGACATCGCTCGCCATACCGGCAAGACGATGGACAGGATGACGACCAGGGAGGCCAGCATGACGCCCAGAAAGAACCATCGATCACTCAGCATCCAGGCGATCGACAGCATGAGCCCTGTTCGGTAGATTGCCGAGAACACGCCGTAGCCATGCAGCCAGAGCCTTTCCAAACGATCTTCACCGTGTTTCCCTGGCTCCGACTTGCCTGACACCAGAGACCTCAGACTACCGAGCACTGCACGACGTGAGCGTGCCGCCAGATTGGGAATCTCTATCCAGTCTGCCAGCAGATAGTAACCATCGAACTTCAACAGCGGATTGCCATTGAGCAGGAGCGTGGAAATGCCACCGGTCATGAACATCACCAGACCGATATCCTGCAGCAGCCCATCCGTATTGACCCACAGCAGAACACCGACGGCCGCAGCCGCCAATTCAACGATGATGCCGGCCGCGCTGACCAGCATGCGATCGTACTTGTCGGGAAACAGGGCGCTGGCACTGGCATCCACATAGGGCAATGGCAGCAGGATCATCAGCGCAATACCCGTTTCATGAACCTCGCCACCAGCACGCTTGACCGCCAGGGCATGCGCAAACTCATGCAACAGCTTCAAGGGCGGATAGACCAGCACAAACAGTAACGTGGTGCGGGCACTCAGTAATGTGACATCGGTCAACGATTCCCACAGACGATTCCCGTGGGAGACCATGTTGACCCCCGCCAGAACAATCAGCAGAAGCCAAAGCAGGCCGGCACTGCGAGAAAACGCCAGCTTCGCCAGCGGCGCCAGATGGCTTAGCCACGCATCTGGATCATGCAGCGCAAAGCGCAGATACAAGGGATTCAGATAGCGTTGTCGACGCTCGCTGGCGCGATGTTTCTGGCGTCGATCAAACAGTTTTTCCTCCTGGACATGTCGATCAACCACCATCAGTTCAGCGGCATGCAACTCGGCCAACAGCGCTATCCATTCATCCTGCGTGGGCGCATTCCTGTCGCGCTCGACGATCGCCTGTTCCCACAATTGCCCGACACTGGTTTCACCGTCGAGCCGATCCACCAACTCGAAACTGACGACGTCCAGGCGATGGAAAACGGTGGTAGCGCGACGGTGCAACACGTAAGCCGTGCGTCCGCGATACACATGCCGCGACACCGTGACATCACTGGCCAGTCGTGGACATACATCACGAACGCGGTGCCACTGAGCGCTGAACAAAGAAGCCTGACTCATCCGAAGAACCGCCACCACAGCTCAGCCAGAGCGCGGTTGAATCGTCGGGTAAGCACGCCCATGACACTCATGCGTCCGGCATCCAGACGAACCACACCGCTTTGCCCCGGGCGCAATCTGCTCATGGACTCCGGAAGGCTGGCCTTGACCCGGAAGCGGTTCTTGCCGTCCTTCGCCTCCGCGACGGGATAGACCGAACCCACGACAATGGGCAGACTTTCCTTTGGCATGGCACGCAGGGAGAGCGAGCCGGTCTGCCCCTCGAACACATCGTAAACGTCTGCCTCATCCACCAGTGCATGGACTTCAAAGTCCGCATTGGGGGCGATTTCAAACAGGGTCTCACCCCGCGATACCGCGCTGCCACTGGTGCGGGATGCGTCGGCGGCAATCACGATACCGTCCATGGGGGATACCAGCTCGGTACGATTCAGACGCTGCTCCACGCCTTCACGTCGCGCCCGAGCCTGTGCCAGGCGCGCCCGGGCGATACCCGTGGCCTGACGATCATAGTTGGCCATGGCCGCACGAAACTCGGCATCAGCCATGGCAATATCACTGTCGCGACTGGAGACCTCGAGTTGCAATTCGCGTGGATCCAGGCGCGCCATCACCTGACCCTCGGTAACCCGATCACCTGCGACTACCAGCATGTCAGAGACAAAGCCGTTCTGAGGCGCTGTGACCAGACGACGCTCATGGGATAACAGTTCGGCCGGGGCCACGATATGCCAGGGCATGGTCACGAAAAACGCGCCCGCCAATGCGATCACGGCCAAGCCAAGGAGGGCACGCATACCGGGGCGTTCACCGCCCAGATAACGTTGTAGAGTCACGCTACAGCCAGTGCGAAAGACGGCCCACCAGCTCCGATCCGCTTGTTGATGCAGATTCAGCACAGGCGCCAGACAGGCGGACAGGCGTTCCAGCGCCAGAACCGGAAATGCACGCTGATCCCGTCGTTCCAGCAGAAATACACCGATCAGTTTCTGCTGGTCATACAACGGTACGCTGCAGATCGAACATGACACGCGCCTGCCTGCCAGAGCCCGATGAGCCGCCATTACACCCAGGGAGTCCGATGTCGGGGGCCAGCACACGATGGATTCCTGCATGCAGGCTTCACGCATGGCATCCACCAGCAAACGAGCCTCGGATGAAGACGCGTCAAGCACGGCCTGCTGCGAGATGGCCGCCAGTGTCAGCTCCTTGTCACCGGCCAGCGCAACAGCCACTCGATCACAATCGAAACGGGCCTTGAGTGCTCCTGCCAGAGCATCGAGTGCCCCCTGCAAGGAGTGTCTTGCGAGCAATTCGGCCAACATGCCAACCAGCATTGCCTGATGCCCAGCGAGTTTCTCGGCGCGCACGGCACGAGCATGCAGAGCAGCTATCTTCGGTGCAGGCAGCTCCTTCGATGTTGCTTGCGCAGGGCCGTCATGTTCATGCCTGGCGTGGCTGTTCATCATGAGCCAGGCGCAATCGGTTCAAGCTCTCTGCAAACAATGTAGTGCTCCATTTCAACCGGCGAGTTCCTGCTGTGGATTATTGAATGACCTCTAGTGCACTATCTCCGGAGCAATCGCTGTTCCAGTTGACGGCGCCATTCAGGACGCGCATCACACTTCAGAAGAAAGTCATTCAAAAACACCAAGGTTACAACCCCTATTTCGCCGGCAAGGGTCGATGCCGCGAGATCGTTGTCGGCCTGTTTCTCGTGATGGATGGAGACAGCAGTCTCGACTTACTGCACCAGATGGGCGGCCAGTGCGGTCCATACGGGTAATGTCAGCAAACCCAGAGCCGTTGACTGCATGACAACGATAGCCACTCGCGATCGATCAGCACCGTAGCGGGCGGCCAGCACATGTGCCGCCGACGCGGTAGGCAAGGCTGCAAATATCAGGAGAGTAGCGGGTACGATACCGCGGGCACCGGTGATCAGTACAACCAGGCAGACCAGAGCGGGCAAGACCAGTAATTTGATGGCACTGATAGCCAGCGAATACCTGTCGGGCGGCCAGATGCGTGATTGACGCAGAGCCGCACCCAGAGACAACAACACGACCGGAATAGCCGCATCTGCCAGCCTGCCGATGAAAGCCGAGGCGCCGGCAGGGACCGTTTGCCCGGTGAGACCGACCACCACTCCCAACAGGCTGGCCAACAGAAAAGGGTTCATCGCTATCTCACCCAACTGCCCCATACGCGAATGCGATTGTCCCCGAGTCAAGCCGAAAACCGCGTACAGATTGGCGAGCGGAATGGCAACCCCGACGACAATGGCCAGAATGGCAGAAGCCCCGTCTGGCAATGCCGTGATGGCAACAAACCCCAGAGCCGTGTTGAACCGCCAGGCGTTCTGCGAAATCCCCGCCTTGTTGGCAGAGCCGCCCTCCCCAGAGAGCGAACCGACACTCAAGGCCAGCACAAAGCCCGCACTCACCAACAGCGCCGCCAGAACCCCGATAAGCAGCAAGGAATCCAGCTCGATGGGACGTTGCGACGCCGCATTGAAGAGCAGCGCCGGATACAACAGGTAATAACAGAGCCAGTCGATATGCCGCCAACCATCTTCACTGATCTTCTTGCCAACCAGCGCCCCCACAGCGATGACGGCGAAGTCCGGTAGCAATACCTGCAAGCTGTTCACTGAGTTTTCTGTTCCCATCCGCCATTCGTGGAGCGAAGATCATAGCCGAAGCCAGAGGCGGCGGGCACTCCCGGTTTATCAACGAGAGGCGATATGGCGAAGTATCCCGATTTCCCGAGCCTTCCATAAAGGTAAATGTGCCCATTATTTACAAGCTGGCCGAGACAACACCTTTGAAGAGTAGCCTTCGCAAACAGATAAGCAATCGACAGCGATGCGTCTGCACGGTTGGTTTGCGGTAACCCTGCATGCCTGCAACACCTTGTCACAAGGCGCAAGCAAAATCCATCAAGGAAAAAGGCACAGGGCATTCACAGATGATATTACTCGCGATCATACTTGCATTATTTGGATTGGCACTGGCAGCCGGTGGTGTCTGGCTGGCAGTTCTGGGAGGAAGCGTCTATTACGCTCTCGCGGGCTTTACCTTGCTGGCAGTCGCTGCGCTGATACGTTCAAGACGCGGTACAGCCCGGCTCTTGTACGCCCTGTTGCTCGCCAGTACCGCTGGCTGGGCATTGTGGGAGAGCGGGTACGATTGGTGGCCACTGGCCACTCGTCTCGGTGTGTTGCTGGTGCTGGCCATCCCTCTGCTCTGGTCGTCCAAGCGAGCCGAGAAATCTTCTGCCAGAGCGTTGCAAGGTGTCTGGTTACTGGTCGGTGTCATGCTGATTGGCAGTCTGTTCAATGATGCGCACCGTATCGAGGGAGACATGGCGAGTGAATCGCTGGTAAGCAGCCCCGATACAGGCCCTTCGAATGCCGAGGGCGAGTGGACAAGTTACGGGCGTAACAATTACGGGCAGCGCTACTCTCCATTGGATCA
>CBDUIJ010000368.1:0-5548 GCA_965367215.1 uncultured Granulosicoccus sp. | reverse complement strand
CTCGACAGCCTTGTATCGACACGAATACCGCTCCGATGATTCCGAAGTGTTCACGCTGCGTGAAGCCATGTCCGGCGAGGTGCTGGCAACGGCGACCGTGACCACGGCCTGGGTCTATCGCACGGGCAAACGCAGCTCCAGTGGCTGGAGGCTTTTCTGAACCATGGACAATGACACGACACAGCATGTCATGGTGGTTGAGGACGATGAGTCTCTGGCTCGTTGGATTGCCGACTACCTGGTATCCCACGGGTATCTGGTGTCGATAGCCACGCGTGGCGACACGGCCTTGCAGATGCTGCGCAATGACATGCCGGATGCGCTGATACTGGACCTCAACCTGCCGGTGATGGACGGCATCGAGGTGTGTCGCCAGGCTCGCGCCTTCTTTGCCCGGCCCATCATCATGATGACGGCACGTGATACGGAAGCCGATGAAGTCAACGGTCTGGACAGTGGTGCCGATGATTACCTGACCAAGCCGGTCAGGCCCGGCATCCTGCTGGCCCGGCTGCGCGCCTTGCTACGCCGCTCCAATCAGGAACTGGCACCGACGCTCATGCAGATCGGCGGCCTGAAAATCGACCTGGAATCCAGAAGTGCCTGCTTGCATGATGAAGCGATAGCACTGTCGACACTGGAGTTCGATGTACTGCAACTGCTGGCCGCCAATGTGGGGCAGTGCATGCGACGCGAGGCCCTGATCGCCGAGATCAGGGGTATCGAGTACGATGGTTTCGATCGCTCGGTGGACGTCTGCATCTCTCGTCTGCGCAAGAAACTCAAGGATGACGCTCAGGAGCCTCGCCGGATCAAGACACTCAGAGGGGTGGGGTATCTGCTGGCGGCGGATGCCTGGTGAACAGGCATCGCGGGAGTCGATCATGCGGCGTCTGAGTCTGTCACTGCTGGTGGTGGTGATCATCTCCATTGTCGGCGCCGGCTGGGCCATGGACCGGCTGTTTGCCAGACTCGATCATGGTGGCGACGACAGGCTGCAGATGGCTGAGCAGTTCGGTTACCGCATGGTTGGTTTGCTCGATGGCATTGTGGAGATGCCAGCCGATTCCGCCACGCCGACATCGGGCGAGGCTTACGATATCTACCTGATTCCGCGAGACAGCATCGCCTTGCCCGAGATGCTGGACAGACAGCTGGCGCAGGGGCGCGTCGTGATGCTGGAATCCCGGCAGGGCGTCGCACTGCATTTTCTGTTGCCTGAATCGAATCGCATACTGGTTCTTGGCGTTCCCGAACAATCCAGCTCCGGCACCGCGCTTCGATTATTGCTGACCGTTGTCTTCTATGCCTCCATCGTGCTGCTGGTACTGGTCTGGTTATATCCGCTGACAAGACGATTGCAGACGCTTGCCAGCGCAACGCGGCTGATTGGTCAGGGAGATCTGTCACAGCGTATAGAGACGAACCCCCGCAGTCAGCTGCACGATATCGAAACCGAATTCAATGCCATGGCGCAGCGTATTCAGGTATTGATGGAAGATAACCGGATGCTCAGTAGCGCTGTGTCACATGATTTGCGTACACCGCTGGCGCGCTTGCGTTTCGGGGTGGATGCCCTGCAGGAGACATCGCTGGATACCAGGCAAGGCGACTATCTCGACAGGATCAGCAACGACCTGAACAGCATGGAGCAGCTGGTAAGCGTGCTTCTGGAGTTCGGCAGGCTGGAGCAGAGGCTGGACGATCAGCCGCGTTTCGGCGTGTCTCTGGCAGCTGTCGTTCAGCAGGCGATCGACACGCATGACCCTGACAGTCCGACACGGATAGAAACGGAGGTGCCCGGGGGCATTCCGTTGGTCATGGCCGATGAGCGCTACACACTGATGCTGATCAACAACCTGGTTCAGAATGCCGTGAAATTCGCACACGGCAAGATCAGGGTCAGCCTGTCCCGGCACGGTGGGCGCGTCAATCTGCGGATAGAAGATGACGGCCCCGGGTTTCCCGAGCTTGAGGTGGAACGTTTGTTCAAGCCGTTTCAGAAAGCGGCCGTGTCGAACGAGTCCGATCATGCCGTGCGCGGGTACGGGCTCGGACTGGCTATCGTCGAGCGCATTTCACGCTGGTTGGGGGCCAGTGTTTCGCTCGAGCGCAGTACAAGCCTGCACGGCGCGAGTGTCACGGTCGGCTTTCGGATTGCCGAGAATCAAGCCCCTGAGAGCGGTGATGGCTGATCGATCACCGTTGGCGGTAGAAGCCCGACTCCACTGATGCATAGCTGAAGTTGACGGTTGAGAACCGGTTCTGCCAATAGGCTCGAGTGGCCTCATCCCAATCGGCGTAGATGACCAGATCGATCTGGCCGGTGAGAATGCCTTTCGAGAGTTGTTCGATGTGCCTGGCGACATGATCGCTGCCCAGGTGGGCTTCCAGAGCATCGGAGTTTTCGAAGACTTCCAGCCACCGGAAAACGGTTTCTGTCTCGTTACGACTGCTTTGCGTCAAGGCATGCACCAGCATGCCGGGTTCCTTGTCGCGCACCAGATCATCGATGATCTGACCCAGTTCCAGATAGCGGGCCACGTTTTCGTTGGGAACATGTTCAAAGGCTTCCAGCGCCATGATCTTGTTGTCGCTGGGTACAGTCGTCTGCTGCTGGGTCACGTTCCCGGTCCTCGGTTGCTTGATCAGAAGGGATTACGCGCCGTCGCTGGCGGGTAACCGCTGTTGGCAGTCTATGCAACAAATGTTAGAAATACAACAAACACGCATGAGGCCTTGCCACTCGCTGCTTCAGCTGTTTTCAGGGTCGAACTCGAAGACACCCTGTTCGGTGAGCACCAGATCGAAGTCATCCATGGGGGCGTAGCGGGCGGGTAGTACCTTGCCGATCTTGCTGCTGTCCGCCACCAGAATTCTGCGAGTGGTGCTGGCCATCGCAGCCTGTTTGACACGGATTTCATTGAAGTGGGTGCAGCTTGCTCCCAGTTCGCCGTGGATGCCTGCGGCCGAAAAGAAGCCTGTGTTGATACCGAGGCGATCGAACATGGACTCGGCGCCCAGGCCATGAAAGGAAGTAGTCGGTGGATGGTACTCACCACCGACCATGATCAGCTTGACGTTGGGTTTCCGGACAGCTCGGTCAGCCACATTCATGGCACAGCAGATAACGGAAATCTCCAGTTCCAGAGGCAGAATATCCATCAGGTGTACCAACGTGGTGCCACTATCGACGAATATCATTTCTTCGCCGATGGCATAGGGCAGGCATTGTTCACACGCCTGAATCTTTTCCTTTTCGTGCACATCGGCGGCGAGCCCCAGATCGTAGGGCGTTCGGTTGGAAAGCTGATTCGCCGGCACGATATGGCCGCCCAGATATTCGAACTTGTCGGGATGGGCCCGGATGTCACGCCGAATGGTCATCTCCGAGACATCCAGTATTTCTGCCGCATCCCGAATGTGAGTGCTGGATCTGGTCGTGATCAGGTCCAGTAATCTGGAAAGGCGATTCTGTTTGCGATTGCCCACTGGGAAACTCCGGCTGGTAGCGGATCATTAGGGGAGAACCTCACCAAAGGAGTCTGTTTCTGGTGATGCCCTCGAAAATTATGTAATAAAAGTAACAAACAATGTTTACATTGTGACAAAAATAGGCGAATCTTATGCGGAAAGATCAAAGGACCTATTCCCATGTCGTTATACAGGCGACGATTGTCATGAATGACAACGTCAGAAAACCGGAAGTCGTTGCGACCGCGTGTACGCCAGCCGACAGCCATTCCGTGATCCGCAATGTCGGCATGCCGCTGGATACCGGTCTGGTCGAAAGTGTTCGCATCAATCGCTCGGCCGCGGACCGGCGCATCAGTGCGTTGTCGGGCAGGCGCTCCATCAAGAAGGATGCACAGGCAGCCTGGTTGCTCAAGGCCATTACCTGCATGGATCTGACGACGCTCAATGGTGATGACACGGAAGGACGTGTACGACGTCTGTGCGCCAAGGCTGTCAATCCGGTCCGGCAGGATCTGCTGCAAGCCATGGGAATGGAGCAACGGCGTATCACGACTGCTGCGGTATGCGTCTACCACCGCTTCGTGCCCACGGCCGTCAGCGCCTTGCAAGGCACTGGCATTCCGGTAGCCGCGGTGTCGACAGGATTCCCTGCCGGTCTGACGCCGCATCATCTGAAGCTGCAGGAAATCGAAGCTTCAGTGGCAGCCGGCGCTCGCGAGATCGATATCGTCATCACCCGCGAACATGTGCTGACTGGCAACTGGCAGGCCCTGTATGCCGAAATGCAGGACTACCGTGAGGCCTGTGGAGATGCGCATGTGAAGGCGATTCTGGCCACCGGAGACCTCAAGACCCTGAACAATATCGCTCGAGCCAGCCTGGTCTGCATGATGGCGGGTGCCGATTTCATCAAGACATCCACCGGCAAGGAATCGGTGAATGCCACGCTGCCCATCACGATGATCATGCTGCGCACGATCCGTCAGTATCAGGCGCTGACCGGATTTCTCGTCGGCCACAAACCCGCCGGTGGGGTGTCGAAAGCCAAGGATGCACTGTCCTATCTGGCACTGGTCAAGGAAGAGCTGGGCGATGCCTGGCTGACACCCGAGCTGTTTCGCTTCGGGGCCTCCAGCCTGCTGGGTGATATCGAACGGCAGCTGGAACACCACGTCGACGGCGCTTACAGCGCCCATCACCGTCACCCGATCGGATAACCCTCGTGAACGTAGCCAACTACTTTGACACCATGTCCTACGGTCCAGCTCCCGAGAGCGATACAGAAGCGCGGCAATGGCTGGCCACCCATCAGGATGGCTTTGGTCATTTCATCAATGGTGAGTTCACCGGCGTCAGCGACAAGAGCTTCGACACCTTCGAGCCTGCTACCGGTGCCGTACTTGCAAGAATATCGATGGCGCAGCAGGCCGATGTCGATGCGGCAGTGAAGTCGGCACGCGCTGCCCAGACAGCCTGGGCGGCACAGTCGGGGCATGCTCGGGCGAAAGTGCTCTACGCGCTGGCCAGAATCATCCAGCGACATGCGCGTCTGATTGCCGTGGTGGAAGCGCTGGACAACGGCAAGCCCATCCGGGAAACCCGTGATATCGACATCCCCCTGGCAGCTCGCCATTTCTACCATCATGCCGGCTGGGCGCAGCTGCAGGACAGTGAATTTCCGGACCACTCCGCCATCGGTGTGGTCGGTCAGATCATTCCGTGGAACTTTCCGTTTCTGATGATGGCCTGGAAGATTGCCCCAGCTCTGGCGCTGGGCAATACGGTGGTGCTCAAGCCCGCTGAATACACCTCATTGACGGCGCTGCTGTTTGCCGAGCTGGCAGCAACTGCCGGTTTGCCCGATGGCGTGCTGAATATCGTGACCGGTGATGGCAAGAGCGGCGCCATGCTGGTCGAGCACACCGCGGTCGACAAGATTGCCTTTACCGGATCAACAGCCGTTGGCAGATGGATACGCAAGGCTACGGCGGGCAGCGGCAAGTCGCTGACTCTGGAGCTGGGCGGAAAATCACCGTTCATCGTCTTCGAGGATGCCGATCTGGATGCGGCC
>CBDUIJ010000367.1:0-5572 GCA_965367215.1 uncultured Granulosicoccus sp. | reverse complement strand
AGTGGCCAGCACTGCCGTCGATAAAAACACACTGACTGAAAGTGCCGCCAGTTCAAGTACCCGTGCCGATTCAGAAGCAGGATCATCGACGTCATCGCTCGATCAGCCGGTCGCGGGCTTCGATCAGGAGCTGGCCTATTGGGGCCGTGTGGTTCATGAGCAATTGTTGTTTCAGATGGATTTGCGGCGCAAGGACGTCAACCGCATGTCCGATGACCAGCTGCGAAAGGAGTCTGGCCAGCTGATCAACGAAATCATTGCCAGCCTGTCTTCGCAATTGCCAGAGACGCTCGATAGAGAACGTCTGCAGCGCAATGTGCTGGATGAGTCCGTGGGCCTGGGACCGCTTGAACAGTATCTGAGTGATGAGTCGATCACCGAGATCATGGTCAACAACTATCAGGAAATCTTTGTCGAGCGAGCCGGCAAGCTGGAACGTTCTGCTGCGCATTTCAGTAGTGATGCCACCGTATCGGCTGTCATCGAACGCATCATAACCCCGTTGGGCAGGCGTATCGATGAGAGTAGTCCCATCGTCGATGCACGGCTCAAGGATGGTTCGCGTGTCAATGCCGTGATTCCACCTCTGGCTTTGAAGGGCCCAAGCCTGACGATCCGCAAGTTTCCGAAGCACCGCATGCAGTTCTCCGACCTGGTTGCCTGTAACTCTGTCAGTGCGGCCATGGTGGAGTTCCTGCGCGTCTGTGTCGAGATGCGCAAGAACATCATTGTATCCGGCGGTACCGGTTCGGGAAAAACCACCTTGCTCAATGTACTGTCCAATTTCATACCCGATACGGATCGCATCGTCACTATCGAGGATGCGGCCGAACTGAAACTGGTGCAGCCGAACCTGGTGTCGCTGGAATCCCGTCCGGCGAATCTGGAAGGCAAGGGTGAAGTACCTATCCGCGACCTTGTCAGGAATTCGCTACGCATGCGTCCCGACCGTATCGTGGTAGGTGAGTGTCGTGGCGGTGAAGCTATCGACATGCTGCAGGCCATGAATACCGGCCATGATGGATCGCTGACCACCATTCACGCCAACACTCCGCGCGACGTGTTGTCACGACTGGAAGTGCTGGTGCTGATGGCGGGCATGGATTTACCGGTGACGGCCATTCGAGAACAGGTTGCCTCCGCTGTGGATCTGATTATCCAGCAAAGTCGTTTTCCCTGTGGTTCGCGCAAGATTACCCGCATTACCGAAGTGGTCGGTGTTGAGAGTGGCACGGTGCAGTTGCAGGACATCTTCCGCTTTGAGCAGCAGGGTGTGGATGAAGAGCGACGTGTTCGCGGCTATTTCTCGGCCACGGGTGCCATACCCAGTTTCTACGAAGAGCTGCGAGATATCGGCATCGAGGTTGACCTGTCTTTCTTCAGCCCTCGTGGCCAGGGAGGTTTGTGATGCTGTACGGCGTTCTGGGAGTTCTGTTCATCAGTTTCACCCTGGTGTTCTATTACGGCATGAATACCACCACAGAAGCAGTAGATCAGTACTCGCAGAAGTTTTCCGTTACGGCGGAATCGAACATGCGCAAGCTGTTTCTGTTTGCTGATACGCGCAAGTTGTCGATGTTCTATATCGCGGCATTCGTACTGATACCGCCACTGTTGTACCTCACAGGCTTTGGTCTGGTTCTCGCCTCGGCATCCCTGATCCTGTTGTTTGTGGCACCGCGTTGGCTGTTTGCCCGACTGGCTGCCAGGCGTCGCGTCAGAATCAATCAGTCATTGCCCGATGCGTTGACCCAGATTTCCGGGGCCATGCGGGCCGGCTCCACATTTGCCATGGCCATGCAGTCCTATGTCGATGAGGACACCGGGCCATTGGGGCAGGAGTTTTCGCTGTTATTGCGTGAGCAACGGGTAGGGGCGCGGTTGGAGGATGCGCTGGATAGTCTGGCCGAGCGTGTACAGAGTGAAGAGATGGATCTGGTGGTTTCTGCCGCGCTCATTGCACATGATATCGGTGGCAATCTGGCGGAGATACTGCTGAGCCTGGGGGAAACGATTCGTCGCAAACTCGAACTGGAAGGGCTTTGTGGTGTCAGCCTTGCCTTTTGGAATACTGGTGCCCTTGACCTATTTTGAACCCGAGGCAACTCTGCCCATCTTCAACTCCTTGCTGGGGTGGATGTTCCTGACGGTCATCGTCGTCATGGTGTGCATCGGTGGCCTGATCATCCGCAAGATCGTGAATGTCGATATATGAGCGTACTCACCATCAGTCTGCTGTTTGGCGGTTTCGTGGCGATCATCGTCTGGCAGGCCTACTCCATCTTCCGGCACGTACCGGAAGAAGATCGGCATTTCATGGATCGCCCGGCACTGGGGTTTCGTCTGGTATGGCCACTGATCAAGGCGCTGGTATTCTACGCCGGGCAGCTCATGTCAGAGACACAAGTACAACTGACGCTGGCGCGGCTCAAACGCGGCGGTGTCGAATACAGTCTGTCGCCACAGCAGTTTCTGGCCTCCAAGGTCGTCTCCGCGCTGTTTTCCGGTTTGTTGGTGGCACTGGCTGGTATGCATATTGGCGGCGCTACCTACATCATGGGTTTTCTGGCAGCCATCGGTGGCTTCTTCTACCCCGAACTCTGGCTGCGAGAATTGACGCATACCCGGTCCACCGCCATCCTGCGTACGCTGCCGTTCTACCTGGACGTGATCACACTGTCAGTCGAGGCGGGTACCAATCTTACCGGTGGGCTGACTCAGGCGGTACAGAAAACCAGTGACTCTCCGCTTCGACGTGAATTCAGCCGTGTGCTGCGCGATATCCGTTCGGGCAAGACCCGGGCGGATGCCTTGCGTGATCTGTCCGATCGTACCGGTAGTCCGGCAGTCAATAATGTGGTGACGGGCCTGATTCAGGCAGAGAGGACGGGCTCGAGTCTGGGGCCGATTTTACGCGCGCAGGCCAATCAATTGCGCAGTCAGCGGTTTCAGCTGGCAGAGAAAAAGGCCATGGAAGCACCGGTCAAGTTACTGGCCCCGTTGGTCATGTTCATTTTCCCGACCACGGCACTGGTGATCGGATTCATCTTGCTGAGCAAGGCCATTCAGGAAGGACTGTTGACCTGGGGACCACTGGTATGGGCTTACACATGGCCGGGTCAGGGATAAGGAGGCAATAGAGAGTCACACATGAAAATACAATATCGTGGTAAACCCCGAAAATCTGATAGTGGCGTATTCCGTCGCTTGCCTGGTCGAACCGCGAGTCTTGCTTCGACTCTGGTCGCTCTGTGGGTGTTGACGGGCTGCAGCAACGATCTCGTACCCGTAGGGGCTTCTCTGACAATGACCCCGGAGACTCACAGCACGGTTATCAGTGAATGGCAGGACGAAGAAGGGAATTGCCTTTTCAATCCGGATAATCATGTAGACATACCGGTCATCATGCAGCTCGCGACAGCTGATGGTTCACCCATTGGCGAGGCTGAATTGAATGTCTACGCAGATTTTGCAGCCAATACCTTTACGGGCCTGCCAGTACTGGCCTTGTACGATGACTTGAATGGCAATGGTGTGGTGGATGCAGAATCAGAGCTGATCAGTGGGCCGGATGACGATATCGCACGGGTAAAGACAGATCAGTGGACGGGTTCTCGCATGCTGCTCCTGCGCATCAATCTGTCCTGCGCCTTCAAGGGCGAGATAGTGGCATTCACCGGCGGTAGCAGCACCAGGTCGGGTATAGAAGTGGTAGCCGGTGACATCAACCGATTGGATAAACATGACATGGAGAAGTATTGATGATTTACCAGAGAGCCTCTGAGACTCGTGTCAATAATTATCTGCAGGACAAGGTGACTTTGCGACGATTGAGTGCACCACTGCTGTATGCCTACGATGCCTGTACCTTCTTCAGGCGATTGCGCGGCTTGCACGGAGTGCCGCCTCTGGGCCCCACGGACGCACTGATTATCCGGCCTTGTATGGCAATTCATACCTTCGGATTGAAGCAACCTATCGACGTGATTTTCATGAATCGATACGGAGTCATTCTCAAAATGGCGACCGTTGCACCTCGACGAGCGGCACTGTGTTGGAAAGCATCGGTAGTGGTAGAAATGGCTTACGGGACGGCCAGTCGAATCGGGCTTGGTGTCGGCCAGAAATTCGTTCCCAGTCAGGGCCGTTGGCAATGAACAGGCTGGGTCCGCTGGGGTTGGCAATCGTGTGTCTGTTCATCACGTTTTTTTCCTTCAGCCTGCAGTCCTGCACGTCGTCTGGAGCCGTGCGATCTGACACAGCAATGGCTGGCGGTAATAGCAAGACTGAAAAATATGAAACCGCCCAGAAACTGTTTACCAAAATCGATCTGGCTGAATCTGCCTATCAACAGGCCAGATGGCAGGAAGCGACGAAGTTGTATCGGGTGGTGTTGGCGCAGATGCCTGACGATGCCTATCTGTGGTTTCGTCTGGGTAATTCGCTGACACAGCAGGGCGATTACGACAATGCCATTCGCGCCTTTGAGACATCGATTCAACAGGATGCACGGCAGGCGAAACCCTGGTTCAATTTGTCCACGGCTCATCTGCTTGGCGCACAGCTGGCCAGCTTGAAGGCCTGGCAAGCCATGGACCCTGAGGACCCCAGCCGGCATGCGGCGCAAGAACGCCTCGATGGCGTGACGCAGCTGTTGCGTTGAACCATGCTGGCAGAGATTACCCGTTATATCGATTGAAGTACGTCGTGTCATAAACGTTTATATCCATGGAGAATCAAGCAATGGAATGGAAACCCGCTGCAGGCAATCCGTCGAACACGCAACGAGGAGCCACACTCGCAGAGTTTGTGATAATCGCGCCGCTGGTTCTGATTGTCGGTATGACCTCGGTGCAGGCCGGTTTGATCTATCACGGCAAGACAACGCTGAACTATGCAACCTTCGAAGCTGCTCGTACCGGTGCCACCAACAATGCCCAGCTGGGCCTCATGCGACAGGAGCTGGGGTTAAGGCTGGCGCCTCTGGAAGGAGGGGATGGCAGTGCGCAAAGTGCCGCGGCTGCCATGGCGAAATCATCCGCTGCCGTCATGGATGCTTCGAGTACCCGTGTAAAGGTATTGAATCCGACAACTGCAGCGTTCGATGACTGGGGTATCAACAGCCGTGAATTCGATCGTCGTGTCCTTCCGAACAGTCATCTACGGCATCGTGAACACGATATTGGAAGCGCGTCAGGACTCAGTCTGCGTGATGCCAACCTGTTGAAGATCGAAGTGACACACGGTGTGGATCTGAAAGTACCGTTCGTCAACACGCTGATCAGCCGCGCCATGACGGTGGTTGACCCGGAGAATGCCTATTATTATCGGCGCAACAAATTTCCGGTCAAATCGGTAGCCACGGTCCGGATGCAATCTGAAGCCTGGGAAGACGAGATCGTGCTGGCCAGTCTGCCGCCGCAGATTGAAGAAGAATCGTCTGATGGCGCGATTCAACCGGGCGAAGGTAGCGCATCCGAGGGTGAAGGTGATGACACGAATACCGGTAGTGATGCCGGTAACGGCTCCGGGACTGATACCGCTCAATGCGATGGCGGCGAATTCGGGCTGG
>CBDUIJ010000366.1:0-5581 GCA_965367215.1 uncultured Granulosicoccus sp. | reverse complement strand
AGAACAGCGACGAAGGCATTGAGCCCGAAATCCTGTAGAAAACTGCGTGCACCTTCATGAACCGGTCCGCCGAATTCCGGATTACGGCTACGCCAGTAGCTCACGGCAACACCGGCCAGAATGCAACCCGCAGACGTTCCCAGCGCAAAGGGAATTCCTGAAATATTCACGGTGATGATACCGACCAGATAGCCGGCCAACATGGCGACTGCCATGTACAGTATCTCGGACTTCAGTGTTGGCAGGATCGCATGACCACCCAGCCCTTTGGCGGCGTGCTTCAGAGCGACATCAGGACCGCTCAGACGCAGTACGTCACCAAAGCGTACATCACTCTCGGGGCCGAGGGGTAGCTCATTACCCGCACGAAACAAGGCCTGTACGGTCACGCCTGCCGTACCACCCTGCTCCAGTTCTGCCAGCGTCATGCCCGATACCTTGTGTGACCCCACATGCACATCAGCCACCTCGATAGTGACATTGCGAGCGACAAGACTGTCTGACTCCGGCCCGATTACCTCACCTTCCTTGAGTATGAGATCGTGAACATTGGCCCGTACCGTTACGATATCGCCCATGCGCAGCACAGGGTCAGAATCCATATCCAGCACCTGCCCGTCTCTTGTCACACGCAGTACAGGCGCCTCGGGAAAGGTGGCTGCCAGTTGCGAGACGCTGTGATTGGCAAAGCTTTCATGGCTGACGGAAAACGCACGAAGATCATACGGCGAGAACCCTAGTGACAACGCACCTGGCGCCCCCGGTACCGGATGGGTCGCACCACCACTGTAATCGGCTTCCGCCTCTTTCGCATCGGCAACTGCATCACGACCGAACATCCGCGGCAGATATCGAATCAACAGGATGATGCCAATGCTGGAGAGCACATAGCTGATGGCATAGGCTGCGGCCATGTTGGCCCCTACCTCTTCGATACTGACACCCTCCGGAGGCAGAAATGCACCGCTTTGCAAGGCACTCTGACCGACACCCAGAATGGCGGTGATGGTGTAACTGCCGGAGATGAGACCTGTCGCATATCCCGGAGCAAGCCCTGCCCACTGAGCACCGAAATAGCAGATGACCCAGTTCAGTATCCAGACGATCAAACCGATACCGACAAAGGCCATGCCACCCTTGCGTAAACCCGAGAAGAATTGCGGTCCGACCTTCAAACCCAGTGCATACATGAACAGAAGCAGCATGAACGAGGACAGAATGCCGGGAATGGAATAGGTAATGCCATAGCCGGCCTGGGCGCTCATGGACAAGACAACACCCACCAGCAAGGTGCCGGCAGTCGAGCCCAGGGAAATCCCCTTGAACTGGAATTTGCCGATCAGGGTACCCACCGCCAGGGCCAGCAGGATGAATGCAATCGGCTGTTTGTCCAGCAATTGAAAGAATCCGTGCAGCCCGCTTTCGGCAACCGGCTCGATCCGGTCGAAGATCTGACCGATGACCTTCTCACCCGAAGCAATGGCATCACTCTGTGCGAAGGCCTTGTTGCCCGATAGAAGCGGCACCACGAACCATAGTCGTGATGCCGCCGAGACAGTCATACGCCGCGCAGACCAGCCACTAGCCATGATTGAAACCAGGCTTTGCAGTCGAGTGTGGAATCGGATTCTGAGACAAGTGTTCGATGGCCCGTTTGATATCCACCAGCAGCAGTTTTGCCAGGTCGCGGCTGACGCCGTGACGAATCAGAATACGCTGTACCACGGTTTCTTCACGGTTCGATGGCAACGGATAGGAGGCAATCTGCCAGCCACGCATGCGAACACGTTCGGACAGATCATAGAGCGTAAAGCCATGCTCGCCTTCTGTCAGCTTGTAGGCCACAGCCGGCAATGCCCCATGTCCGTCGTATACCATCTCGAAGATGTCGATCTTGCTCAGCTCCTTGCCAAGCCATTGAGCTGTATCAGCACAGGCTTGCTGTATGGCTGTATACCCGTCTCTGCCCAGGCGCAGAAAATTGTAGTACTGAGCGATGATCTCTCCGCCCGGACGGGAGAAGTTCAGTGCGAAGGTTGGCATGTTGCCACCCAGGTAATCCACGTAGAAGATCAGATCCTCTGGCAGGTCTTCCTTCGAGGCCCAGATGACCCAGCCCACACCCAGAGGCGCCAGACCGTATTTGTGACCGGATGCATTGATCGAGCGGACTCGTTCAATCTGAAAATCCCAGACAAGATCACGCTGAATGAACGGTGCAATGAACCCGCCAGATGCCGCATCCACATGAATGGGAATATCCAGACCCAGATCACGCTCTATCTCATCAAGTTCACGCGCAAGCGCTGCGACCGGTTCGTAGATTCCGGTGAAGGTGACGCCCAGAGTAGCAACGACACCGATCGTATTCTCGTCGCAGTACCGGCGCAGATCCTCCGGCTGCAAGCCCAGTGCATCGCCTTCAAGCGGCACTTCCCGTATCTCGACATCGAAGTAGCGGGCAAATTTCTTCCAGCAGATCTGCACCGGTCCCGTGACGATATTCGGCTTGCTCGTATCCTTGCCTTCCGCCTCTCGCTTCTGACGCCACTTCCATTTGAAGGCCAGGCCGCCCAACATGGCCGCTTCACTGGAGCCGGTGGTTGAGCAGCCAACGGTTTCCCAGGATTTTTCGGCATGCCAAAGATCGGCCAGTATGTGTACGCAACGGTTCTCTATTTCAGCGGTTTGCGGGTATTCGTCCTTGTCGATCATGTTCTTGTCGACAGCGTCGGTCATCAGCTGTTTGACTTCATCCTCTACCCAGGTCGTGCAGAAGGTCGCAAGATTCTGCCGTGCATTGCCATCAAGCAGCAGCTCATCGCGCACCAGTGAATACGCCGTGCGTGCATCGCTGCGTGTATCCGGCAGACGATACTTCGGCAGACTGTTCTCCGAAGCATCGGTGGCATAGATGTCCGACAGACTCGATTTGTTGTTGAGATCAACAGGATGAATGGGCATTGGAGCGGTTTCCGGAAGTTGTTGGCTTTCCTGTCGAACAATGCCGTCACTACATCAGAGAATGCCGCAAGGAGGGCATTGCACAACAGATGGCTACCCTATCAACCGAAACCTCATTTGGCTGCTCGTACATCTACGTAGCGAGGCTGTGAACACCACGTACACACCCGCAAGACTTCCGTCGAAGATGCGACGGCGAATATCATTCGCAGTCTATGTCGTGTTCCCCGGATACCTCTGCAATCAGCTCCCGGAGCCAGACTTGCGCTGGATCGGCGTTCAGGCGCTCCGGCCAGATTGCCTCGACCTCGAAGCCCGGCACCGGTAGCGGGGTCTCGAATGTCCATAGATCCCTGTGCATGACGGAGAGCAATCGTCTGGGCAACACGGCCATGAGATCGGTCTGTTCAAGCAGAGAGCCCACCACCGAGAAACCCGGAACGACAAGTCCGACCATGCGCCTGCGCCCAATGGCGGCCAGAGCATGATCTGTCGGTCCGGAAGCGTCCCCACGAAATGGTGACACCAGCAAGTGAGGACAGTCGCAGAATTCATCAAGGCTGATGTTCTTGCCGGCCAGTGGATGACCTGCGCGTATCACACCGACATACTGATCACTGAACAGTAGTCGCGATGGCAGGCTCGGTGGCGCGAACTCCCGGATGGTCAACGCCAGATCTACCCCCTCCTCCCGCATACGATCCGCAAGACTGCCTGTCTCGACCGGCCTGACCACCACACGAAACAAGGGAGCCTGCTGCTGGATCCGCTGCAGCAGACCGGGTAACAACAAGGCAATGGCGTAGTCCGATGCCGCAATGGTGACCATGTCTTCGCTGGTTGCAGGGTCAAATCGTGGCGCACTGACCACCATCTCCAGTGCGGTGAGAGCCCTTTGCACGGATGGCAGCAATTCCTCTGCTCTGGGGGTCGGCACGATGCCACCCGCTTGTCGAACGAACAGGGCATCGCCGAACAGATCGCGCATACGCGCCAACTGTCCGCTCATTCCCTGCTGAGTCAGGCCGACCCGGCTGGCAGCTCGAGTGACATTTCGCTCAGCCATGAGCGCGCTGAATGCCAGCAGCATGCGTGAGTCCAGTCTCGCAGTATCGCGATTAATGGTAATGACTATCCGCCTTACTTGTTTGTCAGATAGTGAGCGAGGTTATAGCATTCTTGAACAACGAACAAGAGACCTATGCCCCATGAGCAACGCTGGTACGAAGAGTGGTTTGGAACTGTTTGCTGATCCGATCAGCATCAACTGCAGAAAGGTCATCGCCGGGCTGGCGTTGATGGACATCGACTACACGCTGAACAGGGTTGGCTTTTTTGAAGGTGAACAGAAGAGCGCCGAGTACCTGGCAATCAACCCGAATGCCAAATTGCCGGCCCTGCGCGATGGCGACCTGGTCATCTGGGAATCGAATGCCATCCTCCAGTATGTCGCCTGCAAGTTCGGCAAGACCGATGTCTACCCGGTGGATTTCGCCCAGCGCGCCGATATCGATCGCTGGCTGTTCTGGGAATGTGGTTCATGGTTTTCCAGCTGCTATATCCACATGGTGGAGAATTGCGTCAAACCGGTCCTGGGCAGTGAACCGGATCAGGCTGTGCTTGACGTCGAGAGCGAAGTGTTCCGCAAGCTGGCCTGCGTACTGGACACTCGTCTGAGCGAATCCCCCTACGTGTGCGGCCAGACGCCGACCATCGCGGATGTCGCCATAGCAGCGCCCATGCACCTGCACGCCTGGCAGCAGCTCCCGCTGCAGGATCACACCCATATTCGCCGCTGGATGAGCGAGCGTATCGAGCCCTCATCCTGGTGGGCTTCATCTCACGTCGGTGAAGGCTTCACGCTTCCACAAACTGCTTGATATCACGGATAGAGAAGGAGCAAATACCATGGCAGACGTACGTACCCAACTCAATTATTCAGTAGATAACGGTCGGGATATCGATTACTACTTCTATGACCCCGACCCGGAGACTGAACTCAATCCGCCGGGCACCGATGTGCAGGATGTCATCATTCGAGATGGCTGGTCCCGAAAGGATGACTTTGACCTCGATGCCGAGGGCTTTGCCATCAGATCATTCGATGGCAGCTTTCGCGATTTCAACGATGAGAATGCAATCGCCTCCGTTTTCTACCCGCAGGTGGCCGAATTCATCAAGGCACAGACCGGTGCACGGCGTGTCGAGATTTTCGACAAGACAGTCAGACAACGTCTGCCCGCTGACCTGAGTCAGCAGACCGAGGAGCACCGCCCCGCTGTGCTGCTGGTCCACAGCGATTACACCCCACGCTCCGGACCTGCCCGTGTCAGGGACATTCTGCCCGATGAGGCAGAGAACCTGCTGACCGGACGAGTGGCTTTCTACAACTTTTGGAAATCCTTGTACGACGTGGTGGAAGAGCTTCCTCTGGCGTGTTGCGACGCCCGCTCCAGTGTCGATGAAGACATGCTCTTGATGAACCTCAAGTACCAGGACCGCACCGGCGAGATCTATGTTCTTCGCCACTCCCCTGAACACAAGTGGTGGTATTTCCCGAAAATGAGCGCCGACGATGCGCTGTTGCTGAAGACCTATGACAGCGAAACGGACGGGC
>CBDUIJ010000365.1:0-5593 GCA_965367215.1 uncultured Granulosicoccus sp. | reverse complement strand
CGTCCTTGATGGCTCTGGTGCCAATGGTGCCACCAGCGCCCGGCTGGTTGATGACAACAACAGCGGGGAAGTCTCCCATCTGTTCGATCTTGCGCTGGAAAATACGGGCAAGATTGTCAACGCTGCCACCGGCATTGGTCGGTACGATGATGCGCAATGGTTGGTCGGGGTAATCTGCCAGTGTGGTTGCAAAGGGGGCGATACACAGGCTGGTTGCCAGCAGTAGTTGTTTCAGTTTCTTCATGATTCTCGGGTCTTCTCCGTTGACTGGCGCGTGGTCGGTAAAATACTGCCATGCGGGAGTTCATATGGGAATACCTTGAAACCTCATAGCGGTATAGCCTATGGTTATAACTGACCGCCTGATTTCACCTTTCCATGGTTCTTGACCTGAGCAGACTTGATCGTTTCATAGCCGTTGCCGAGTCGGGCAGTATCAACAAGGCGGCGACGGCTACCGGTATTTCACAAGCAGGATTGACCAAGAGCATTCGGCATCTGGAAGAGCAGCTGCAGGCGCGCCTTTTTGATCGCAGCGCACGTGGGGTTGCCCTGACGCGCGAAGGGCAGGCTTTTCTGACGCATGCACGTCTGATCATCAATCAGCGAGAGGCCGCAGTCAGTGCCGTCAGAGCGCAGAGTGAAGGACGTGATGTCACCCTGCGTGTCGGTATTGCACCTCGCTGGGTACTGCGTACCGTCATGCCGGAAATCGTGGCGCGCATGCTCGATGATGAGCGGCGGCCGCAGTTGGTCGTGTCATCGGGTCAGAAGTCCTGGCAGATGATCGAGCGCATGCGAGAAGGGGATCTGGACATTCTGGTGGCCACCCCATCGGAGCTGGATGACCTGACCGGCATTACCGTCAACTCGGTGGTGCACGATTCACAGGGTGTCGCGGTGCGGCGTGAACACCCATTGGCCGGGCGCCGCAACATCAGCCTGAAGGACTTGTCGGAGTATGACTGGATCAGTGGTTCTGCAGAAACCTACTTCAGACGATACCTCACCAGCCTGTATATGGCGCGTGGCATGCAACCGCCCAAGCCGGTGGTGATTGCCGACTCGAACACCATGATACTGGATGTCATTGCCCGCACCGATCTGCTGGGTATTGCCACGCAACAGCTGATCAATGTCGGCCATGAGGAGAGAATCACGATGCTCAGACTGGCAAGCCCGGTAAAGCGCGAGCTTGCCATTCTGACCAGAACCAATGATGTATTACCGCAGACCGGCATCGACCTGATCAGCGCCCTGCATGTGGCACTCAAGGCACGGGTGCTGGCTACCGGCTCACCATGAGTCCCAGGGCGTCGAGCTTTTCATTGGACAGGTAACCGTAGCGGTTGACCCACATACTACCTTCACTGGATTGCCAGGCAGCCTCCGCGCGGCGCAATACATCGTCACAAGGGCCATAGGCATGCGTGAAGGCATAGACCGGGCAATCACTGGCCTGTTGCCTGGCCGTTGCAATCTTGCGTTCGATGTTGCTGGCAGAAGCGGTGTGATTCTCATCGGGTTCGGGATAGCTGAAGCCACGATCTGCAGGAGGTGTGTCATCGCAGATATCCAGGGCCGTCACCAGAGCCTCGGCGACCTCTGCTGCAGACGCCTTGCCGGCCGACATGGACCTGGCATAATCGGCAGCGATCATCGGCCAGTGCATGGTATAGAGTTTGACACCAATGCCTTGAACCACCTTGCTGACGGCTTCGAAATCGAATCCGGACAGCAGATTGAAAGGCGGAGGGAAAGCCTGAGGGACCAGGTCCAGAGTTGCCGGTAGTGCCTGGCGATATCGCTGAATGATCGACAGTGACAAATGTCGGCGAAGTCGCAGCATGTCGAGCATGCCGGGATAACGTTTGAGCATGACGCTCAAGCTGTTCTTGTCCAGGTAGCTCACTCTGCTCAACAGTTCGGCATCGATGTTCCGGGTCAGTCTCGATTGCAAGGCCGTTGCATCGTGACGCATGCGCTCGATATCCAGGTCGAGTTCTTTGGCAGCCTGTAGCGCATGTGGAGAGAAGTCGAAGAACAGCGCATGAAAATCATAGGGCGGATACTCGGGCCAATCCAGCCGTATGCCGGCAATGCCGGGGTAGGCGCGTGCCAGGTCCTGCATCATGGCCTCGCCATACGCGATGACTTGGGGGGCTGCCAGAGAGGCATTGCTGTCGACACGGCTCGGTCCGGGCTGACCGTCAGGGCCCAGGCAGACATCGCCCGGTTCGGGTCCACCGAACTGCACCCGGTAACCCGGTGGAATAGCCGATTGCACCTGAAACCAGACTTTCATGCCACGCGCGGACGCCGCCTCGATAAGCTCCTGCACCACATGACCTTCACGCTCGGTCAGATCATCGGGTGCGGGTGGTTTGTAGGTGGTAGCCTCGTACAGTGACTTGTCAGGATGAAAGCTGGGCGCCGTGCGCACGCTCAGTTCGCGTTCTCCCCAGAGCTCCCGGTCCAGCAGTCTGACTTTGCCGGCGCCTCCATCCACCGGGGGTTCCCGAGTACCGTTGCTGTCTGCCTGCATGACGTAGGGACTGGTGGCAATGTCCGTGACATGGGTTTGCTGCAGGCGATCCAGCAGGTTCTCGATACCTTCCGATTGCGCCCATTCGGGAAGTACCGTGATGCCGAAAGTCATGTGTATTTTCCTGATTGGATGGATGGGGGCAGTCGAGCTCCAGAGCGTCGCCTGCCAGGGATGTCACTCATGCCTGGTCGAACGGCATGTCTTTCCGTGTACTTGTCGGTTGATCCTTGTCCAGCCGATTCATATCCGGCTGCAGTGGCCAGAGATGTGTGTTGGCAGGCTCGGTACCGGCTGCCCAGTTGGCCAGTACGTTCTTGCGCTCTCTGCGCTGGCGCATCAGTGAGCGGATAGCATCCGGGTCCCAGTCCGCCAGCAGGGTCTGCAGCATGGCTTCCAGCTGCCCCTGGTAATCTGCCTTGTCAACGAGATTGCATTGTTCACCCGGGTCGCTGGCAAGATCGAACAGTAACGGCGGATAACCGTGGTAGTAGTGCAGTTTGAAATCACCCTCACGCAACATGCGTTGTTGCACAGCCATGCCACCCGTCCAGGCGGGAACGGCATCGGTGCAGTACTCGCTGAATGTCCGGTTGGCCCATTCCCGGGATTCACCGGTCAGTAATGGCCAGAAACTCTTGCCATCGGCCTGGGGCAGGGGCGCTGCACCCAGCGCATCGATCATGGTTTGCGACAGGTCGGTCAGATTGACCACGGCAGGCTGCCTTTCACCAGCCGGCAGTGTGCCCGGCATGGACATGATCAGCGGCACCTTGACCGACTCGTCAAAGAAGGTGTGTTTCCACCACAGTCCGCGTTCACCGACATGGTCACCGTGATCGGAGGCATAGACCACCAGCGTATTGCGATCCAGACCGGTGTCACTCAGTGTCTGCAGAATCCGGCCGATCATCTCGTCCATGGTGGAGACCAGACCCCAGTAGGCGGCGCGAGCCAGTCGTGCCTGCTCCCGGCTTACCTGGTCGATGCCGCGGTTGCCACGCCACCAGTGAATCCAGGGATGTTCCTTGTCTGCAGCGGGTGCTTCGGCGGCAACATCAGGCAGTGTGTCGAGGTAGTACTCGACCCAGTCACGACTGGCGACATAGGGCGCGTGGGGTAGCATCAACCCGGCTGTCAGGCTGAACGCTTCACGGGAGTCTTCCGGCGTGTCGGCAATTTCCTGCAAGGCACGGATGGTGGCAGCGGTAACCTGCTCGTCCTTGAGCTGATAAGCCGATTGACCGGCTCCGCAGGCCAGCAGACTTTCCGGTGTGGGATCATTGGCCTTTTCCAGCACGCCCATGGAGTGGCGTTTGACCCCAGCCCAGTTGGGACTGTGATCACCGATCAGTCGCGTCGAGTAGCCATGCAGCTGATCCGGCCCCATGGCATGCATACGCCCGATCAGTTGGCTGCGATAGCCGGCGGCCCCCAGAGCATGCAACCAGGTGGGGCTGTCGGAGGCCAGGTAGTCGTCATTGGTCCAGCAATTCTGGCGATGCGGGTAACAGGCTGTCAGTGCCGACATGCGGCTTGGTACACAGACTGGCGAGGGGCAATGGCAATTGTCGAAGGTGACCCCCTGGCTGGCCAGACGATCCAGAGCCGGCGTCTTGACAACAGGGTCGCCGTAGCAGCCGGACACCCGCTGCGCGTGCTGATCCGAAAACAGGAACAGCAGGTTGGGTTTACGCTGCGGCACGACGTCGACGCCAGTCGTTGTACAGAGGCCAGACAAGCAGTACAACCGCCGCCAGTGTGAAAGCCAGCGAGAAAGGACGTGTGAACATCGGTGTGATGTCACCGGCGGTCATCATCAGGCCGCTGCGCAGCTTCTCTTCACCCAGTGGCGCCAGCACGAAACCGATCACGAAAGGCCCGAGTGGAATCTTCGCTCGTTCCAACAGAAAACCGATGACGCCAAAACCGAGCATGACCCAGATGTCGAACATGGTGTTGTTCAGCGCATAGGAACCGACCACGCAGAAGACAATCACCACCGGCAGCACATAACTGCGTGGCAGGTAGATGAGTTTCGCAATGTAGCGTACCGAGGAGGTCATCATCAGCCACATCACGATGTTGGCCAGTAAACAGGTTGCGATGATGCCCCAGACGATATCGGCGTTGGTCAGAAACAGGGTAGGTCCGGGCTGAATGGAATGGATCGTCAGAGCACCGATCAGGATGGCGTCGATGACACTGCCGGGGATGCC
Organism: uncultured Granulosicoccus sp.; assembly: GCA_965367215.1. GTDB lineage: Bacteria > Pseudomonadota > Gammaproteobacteria > Granulosicoccales > Granulosicoccaceae > Granulosicoccus. The sequence goes on along the minus strand of CBDUIJ010000365.1, from coordinate 829 downwards.
CATGGCAATCAGTGGAATGAGCGCACCGCCGACGGTGGCATTGTTGGCAGCTTCGGAGGCAATGATGCCCTCTTCGGATCCCTTGCCGAATTCCTCCGGGGTCTTGGACATGTTCTTCGCGGCGGTATAGGCCACAACCGAGCCGATGGATGCACCGATCCCCGGCAATATGCCAATCCAGGTACCGATGAAGGAGGAACGGATCATGTTGACCGCATGGCGGCGCAGATCGGCCAGACTCATCAGGACACCGCGCGAATCGACCTTGGAATTCTGTGAGACCTTGCCGATATCCAATGCATCGGCAATGATCTGGCTGACGGCGAAGGTACCGATGAGTACCGGCAGCAGCTGCAAGCCACCGTTGAGCACATACCAGTCGAAGGTGAGCCTGGGCATGCCGCTGGCCGGATCAACCCCCGGCATGGAAATCAGCATGCCCAGCAGTCCCGAGATGAGGCCCTTGACCAGGCTGCCTTCACTCACTGATGCAATCAGCACCATGGCCATCATGATCAGTGAAAAGTATTCGAAGGGGCCGAAGCGTGTCGCCAGAATGGACAGTGGCTGGGTGATGGTCAGCAAGACCACCCAGGCAATGAGGCCGCCGACGAAGGAGGCGGTGATACCCAGTCCCAAGGCTCGCCCGGGACGTCCGGAACGGGCCATGGGGTAACCATCAAAGGTAGTCATGACAGCCGCCGGTGTACCGGGCATGCGCATCAGGGTGGCCGTGATCAGGCCGCCGCTGATGGCACCGACATACATCGATACCAGCAGCACCACCGCATTGAACGGTGTCATGTAGAAGGTCAGTGGCAGAGTCAAG
>CBDUIJ010000364.1:0-5636 GCA_965367215.1 uncultured Granulosicoccus sp. | reverse complement strand
CGATATGCGCGCGCGTCATGCCGACCATATCCAGAAGGCCTTCGGCAATGGCATGTCTCGCGGTGGCAATATCCGGAATCTTCGCCGCATGAAAGGTCGGCATGCCGGTCTCCTTGCGGACTCTTCCGGCAAAATCCAGATGCGGCGAGCTCGGCATGCCCTGTATCGGGATGACATCGGTCAGGCCCGCATCGTGATTGATGCGTCCGCGAATGACATTCAGAAAATCCACCATGCCACTGTCACGCAACATCCTGGATATCTCGAGCCCATCCTCTTCAGTCAAACCATGCTTGTGCACTTCGTCAGCGGTGTAACGCATACCGACGATGAAGTCCGGACCGACACGCTCCCGAACGGCCTGCAGCACTTCCATGGTAAAACGTACCCGGTTCTTGAGATCACCACCGTACGGTTCGTCCAGCGAGTTGGTAATCGGTGACCAGAACTGATCCATCAAGTGGCCATAGGCCTGCAGTTCGATGCCATCCATACCACCCGCCTTCATGCGCTCTGCCGCATCGGCATAGTCCTTGATCAGACGCTGGATATCCCAATCCTCGATCTTCTTGGGGAAGGCGCGGTGGGACGGCTCACGACGATGCGATGGTGAGATCACAGGCAACCAATCACCCTTGCTCCAACCGGTGCGACGCCCCAGATGGGTAAGCTGAATCATCACGGCACAACCATGCTCGTGACAGGCATCTGTCAGGTTCCGGATCCAGGGAACCACTTCATCCTTGTAGGCCAGAATATTGTTGAACACCGGCGGACTGTCCTTCGATACGGCCGCTGAACCTGCCGTCATCGTCAAGGCAACACCGGCTTTCGCACGCTCCGCATGATAGGCCGCATAGCGCTCCTTGGGCATTCCCTCTTCAGGATAAGCCGGCTCATGACTGGTGATCATGATGCGGTTTTTAAGAACCAGGTGTTTGAGGGTATACGGCTGTAAGAGCGGATCACTGGACATGGATTATTCCCTTGCGTATCGTTTTTCGACACCATTGCCGCCCTGTCGATATCAGGGAAGTCATGGCAGGAATCACGTTAATCGCAACATCGTGAAATGTCCAGACATCTCGCGGTGGGTCGAGTGCAGTAGAAAAAACCATCGCCGCGCACATTCCAGACCAGCCGGTTTTCGAATGTCACTTACATGCTTTGTAACCTGCCAGAAACAAAAAAAGCGAGTATCGCCTGATGCAATACTCGCTTCTCTTTGAGCGCCGGTACTCGTCGAGAGCACCGGGAAACAATCTCTACAGTGTTATCGATAGAACATCGTGGGCAACCACAAGGCCAGATCAGGAATGAACACGACCATGAACAGCACGATGATCAGCGGCACCAGAAACGGCATGGTGGCCGTCACGCAGCGTTCGAAGCGCACCCCCGACACCTGTGACAACACATAGAGCACCATGCCTACCGGTGGCGTCAACAGACCCAGCATCAGGTTCAGAATGACGATGATGCCCAGATGAACCGGGTCGATACCCACCTGATTGGCAATCGGCAGCAGCACCGGTACCAGAATGGTGATGGCAGCAATGGTTTCCATGAACAGACCGATGGCCAGTACCAGCAGCATCATGATGACCAACAGCACGTTCTTGTTGTCTGAAATACCCAGCAGGAAATCACCCAGCGATGCGGCTACCTGATTGGCCGTGAGTATGTAGGCAAAGATGGACGCGGCCGAGACGATCATGAGAATGGCGGCCGAGGTTTCGATGGTATCCATGGATACCCGCACCAGGTGTTTCCAGGTCAGCGTTCGATAGACCACCAGACCGAGAAACAAGGCGTAGCCCACGGCAGCAACCGCAGATTCGGTTGGCGTGAAGACACCCGTCACGATGCCGCCGATGATGATCATCGGTGTCAGCAGAGGCAGGAAGGCTGACTTGAATGTTGTTGCCAGACGAGACAGCTCGAACTTTGCATCACGCGGATAATTACGTTTGCGCGAATACCAGGCCACCATGATCATCAGTGACACGGCCATCAGCAGGCCCGGAATCAGACCCGCAGCAAACAGTTCACCAATGGACACTGATGCCATGACGCCGTAGATGACCAATGGCAGCGATGGCGGAATGATGGGACCGATCGTCGATGACGCCGCAGTGATACCGACCGAGAAATCGGTGTCATAACCAGCATCACGCATGGCCTTGATCTCGATGGTACCCAGCCCCCCGGCATCAGCCACTGCAGCACCGGACATACCTGCAAATATGACGCTGGCGCCGACATTCACATGCCCCAGGCCACCGTGCATCCAGCCCACCAGAGCTCGGGCAAAGGCAAAGATCTTGTTGGTGATACCCGCCGTGTTCATCAGGTGACCGGCGAGGATGAAGAATGGAATGGCCAACAGCGGAAAGCTGTCAACGCCGTTGATCATGGTGTGAATCATGACCACGGCCGGTCGACCCTCGATCAGGATATAGATGAGAGACGCGCCCGCAAGCGACACGGCAACCGGCACGCCGACAATCAGCAGCAGCGCCAGCAACACGAACATCAAGGTGAGAGCCATCTCAGTTACCTGCCATATGTGAAGGGTCCAGCTTCTCTGCGGCAATCTCTGCAGCAGGACGTCTGGCCAGTTTGAATACGTTGATGAGGGCAACCAGTGCCATGGCAAAACAGGCGACCACGACCACCCAGTAGATGATCCCCTTGGGCAGGTCGACAGAGATCATGCGTTGCGAAAAGGTCCGTTGGGCCAGTCCGATGCAGTAATAACCGGCAGCTGCAAAGAACACCGTCACCACCATTTCACAGAACAGGGCTATCGGCTTGATGAAGCTGACAGGCAGATAACGGTAGAAGAATTCCAGATAGATATGCGACCCCTTGCGCACACAGGTTATCGAGCCAACGAAGGCCAGGAAGATCAGGAAGAATCGAGCTATCTCCTCGGTCCAGGCCAGCGAGTCATTCAGTACATAGCGGGTAAAGAACTGCAGGGCAACGATAAGAAAGAGTACCCAGAAAATGATCAGGACCGGAATATCGGTCCATTTCACATCCGAGATATCGTTGGTCACCTCGTCGAACTGGGCAGACTCGAGGTCCACCGATGTCGAATCGGTGCTGGGGGGTGTTGTCATGGTTTACTCCACTGGACAGAGAATCACACCCGGCAACCAGTGCCGGGTGTGGACATCGTTACAAACCTGATGAAACTGTCAGACGATCAAGGCGCATCCTGGATGGCTTGCAGACGCTCGTAAACATCGGCCGGCCAAGGCATGTCGTCGCTGACGAGATACGGCTGAACGGCTTCGATGAACGGCGCACGATCCACTTCGTTGACGGTATTGCCCTGCTCGCGGAACCATTCTGCCAGTTCGCTTTCGGCCTGCACGATCTGCCCGGTAGCGTCAAGAGCGGCCTCTTGCAGAATATCCTTCAGGATCTGCTGGTCGGCTTCGTCCATGCTGGCAAGCGTGCTGCCGGCGACAACCGTGATCAGCGAGTTGGTGATGTGCCCTGTCAGGTTGATGTTGCTCTGCACTTCATAGAACTTCTTGAACTGGATGGTTGGCAGAGGGTTTTCCTGTGCGTCGACCACGCCCTGTTGCAGCGCGAGGTAGACCTCGGAGAACGCCATGGGAGTCGGATTGGCACCAGTGGCTTCCGGGAACAGCAGGTAAGAAGGAGCGTTGGGGACACGGATCTTCAGGTTTTCCATGTCTGCAGGCGTCAGGATCGGCTTGTTGGCCGTTACATGACGTGCTCCGTAGTAGGTCCGCGCAACGATTTCATTACCAGTGGCATCCTTATAGCCACCTGAGAGCTCACTGAACAGATCACTGTCACGATAGGATTCCCAGTGCTTCTGACTGCGCAGAGTGAACGGGTAGTCACTGATCGAGATAGGACCGTAGGAACTGCCGGCAAAACCGACACCGGTATAGATGACATCGACCGTACCCAATGACAGACCTTCATTGATGGCTGTCTCCTTGCCCAGTGAGGAGGCCGGGAACACCTTCATTTCATACCGGCCTTCGGTACGCTTTTCCAGCTCTTCGGCGGCTTTGAGGATAGCCTGATGGTAAGGGGTGGCGATTTCGTAGACGTGAGCAAACTGCAGCGTCTTGGCAGCACTTGCCGGGCCGGCGACTGCCAGCGCGACAGTGGCCAGCGCAACAGCCTTCGCCAGATTCCTGATTTTCATGTGAGTACTCTCCTTCTCGCCGTAGCAACGGCATGGGTTGAGGCAATTCCAGCGAATCGCCAATAAAGTGGTCTGGTTGAATTTCCCGGTGATCAGACCTGAACTGCGTCAGTAGCGGCACTGTGGTGTCGATGCCTGTACATCGGCTACGCGTATGCCCTTGGGGCATGAAACGTGACCGGATCGAGTCACAGGAATCGGCACCATTTCTGCTGTACCGGGATGAATCGGATCGTTGAATCTTCTTGTTCTTGGGTAACCGCTTGGTACATTATCTATTTTGTACAATATCGTATGATAATCGTTCGACTTTGTCACTAAAGAACCACGGATGAGTAGCTACCTGAGTGACACCGTTCACCTCCGCGTGATCCATGGTTGACTGGTCCATACTCGGGGTAGTCGTCGCAACCGCCGCGGTGCTGCTCATCCCTCGCCTGTCCAATGCCATCCTGTGGCGGGCAACCATCACGCCCCTCGCCTCGATCATCGGCAGTGGCTTTCTGGTGCTGGGCCCCATACTGCTGGTCTCCTACGGCAGGTACGCTCCACTGGTCATGGCCCTCCTGTGCCTCATGGCCTATGCCTTCGGTGCTGCCATCCGTAGCAATATCGCAACGCTGGATACCAGCCAGAAGCAATCCGCCCTGGTGGTGAATCTGGAAGTGCTGGCCTCCTGGACGCTGGCCGTCGCCTATATCATCTCGGTGGCCTACTACCTGAACCTGTTCGGTGCCTTTGGCGTCAGCCTCATCAGCGATACGGATGCCAGACAGGCAAGGGAACTGACCAGTCTGGTCTTTCTGCTGATTCTGGCCGTCGGCTGGACTCAAGGCTTCAGTGCACTGGAGAGGCTCGAGCAATTTGCCGTGGGTCTGAAGCTGGCCATCATCAGTGGCTTGCTCTGGGGACTTATGATGTATTTCGGCGCGCAAAACGCTGCCAGCGAACTGCATTTCCCACCGGCCTCACTGACCGGCTGGCCCGCCCTGACTCTCGCCTTCGGGCTGATTGTCACCGTGCAGGGTTTCGAGACGTCGCGCTATCTGAGCAATACCTACAACGCAACGACCCGCATTCGCTCCATGCGAATCGCCCAGATTCTGTCCACGACCATCTACATGGCCTACATACTGTTGCTGAGCTATGTCTTCGACGCTGATGACCTGCAGCTGGATGAAACCGCCATCATCGACATGATGGCGGTTGTGTCTCCTCTATTGCCCGTATTGCTGGTGGCAGCCGCCTTGAGCGCGCAATTCAGTGCGGCCGTTGCCGACACCAGTGGATCGGGCGGCCTGCTTGTCGAACTGACCCGCGAGCGACTGTCTGCTCGACAGGCCTATGCACTGCTTGTTTTTCTCGGTCTGATGCTGACCTGGACCGCTGACGTCTTCCAGATCATCAGCCATGCATCACGGGCGTTTGCCCTCTA
>CBDUIJ010000363.1:0-5687 GCA_965367215.1 uncultured Granulosicoccus sp. | reverse complement strand
GCGAGCCCTGTTTCCTGGCAGTGGCTTCTCATCGCTGTCGGTCAGTTTTCGGTAGCACGCACTATCACACCGAAAAAGCTCACCCTTACCCTACTTCCTTCACATGCGCAAACGCCGCATACAGGTCGCCGGGGGAGCGTTCGTTGTCCAGGTCCAGCTTGTCCTCCAGATGCTGCAGATGCTCGGCCATGACGGCCACTGCGGCCTCTGCATCGCCGGTGGCCATGACATCGACAAGATCGAAATGTTCCTGGTGTGAACACAGATCGTGCTGGGGCGTCTGGTACATGGCGATGATCAACGAGGTCTGCGGCACCAGCTCCATCAGATAACTCATCAGAGTGCTGTTCTCGGACAGTGCCGACAGGCGGATGTGGAAGTCCCCTGACAGCCGCAAGCCAGCCCCATGCTGCTGACGGCGCACATGGTCACGCTCGTTCTCCACACACTGGCGCAGTTCTGCCAGGGCTTCCGGTGAAGCTTTCAACGTGGCCTCACGGACCACTTCGGCCTCGATCAGCTTGCGCACGCCGAGAATTTCACGCGCCTTGCGTACATCCGGACGAATGATGGTGGCGCCACGGTTGGGCTGCATGTCAACGATACGATCGTGTGACAGGCGCAGCAATGCGCGTCTGACCACGGTTCGGCTGACCGAGAATATGTCGGCCAGCTCATCTTCCTTGAGCTTTACACCGGGGCTCAGACGATGGTCGAGGATGGCATCGAGAATCTCGTTATAAAGCCGCTCGTCCTGCGTCTGACTGGCCTGCTTCTCGGACGGCTGCAACATATCGCCTAGCACACCGCCCGGTTTTGCTTCTTTGGTGCTCTTAGCCACTGTTTACATTGCCACCCACATCAAGAGAACAACGATTGTACACAAACACAAATTACAATGCCGGCACCCTACAACAGGGCTGCATGTCGGTTCACGTCCTTGTACAAGAGGTAACGAAACTTGCCCGGACCACCGGCATAACAGGCCTGCGGGCAGAAGGCTCGTAGCCACATGAAGTCACCGGCTTCCACTTCCACCCAGTCCTGGTTGAGGCGATAGACACCCTTGCCTTCCAGCACATACAGACCATGCTCCATCACGTGGGTTTCCAGGAACGGAATCACTGCTCCTGGCTCCAGCGTCACGATGGTCACATGCATGTCGTGCCGAAGATCGGTTGGCTCGACAAAGCGTGTGGTGGCCCAGCGTCCTTCGGTTTCCGGCATGGGCGTGGGCGGCACTTGCTGTTCATTGGTGACAAATGCTGGCGGCACATCCAGCCCGTCGACGTATTCGTAGGCCTTGCGGATCCAGTGAAAACGGCAAGCCTCATCACCCTTGTTGGTGACACTCCATTTGCAACGAGGTGGCAAGAAGGCATAACCACCGGGCGTCAGTTCGTGCTCTTCGCCTTCGATGGTCAGCGACAGACTGCCTTCCATGACGAACAGGACGCCTTCCACATTGGTGTTCGGCTCAGGCTTGTCACTGCCGCCACCCGGGGAGACTTCCATGATGTACTGCGAAAACGTCGTGGCAAAACCGGCGATGGGCCGGGCAATGATCCACACGCGGGTATCGTTCCAGAACGGCAGATAGCTGGTCACGATATCGCGCAGCACACCTTTGGGGATGACCGTATAGGCCTCACTGACCACCGCCCTGTCGGTCAGCAGGTCGGTCTGCGGAGGCAGTCCGCCGTGCGGGGCGTGATAGATGGGCTGACTCATTCTGATTTTGCTCCTGTCTGATACCACTGGGCTATCAGACCACGTTCGTCGTCGGTCATTTGCGTAAGGTTGCCAATCGGCATGGCTTTCGTGACAACCACCTGCTGATGAATAGTCTCGGCTTGCCGCACCATATCATCGGCTGTCTCCAGAACAATACCCTTGGGTGGCGCACTGAAGCCTGGCTGTGTCGGTGCATTGGCATGACACACGGTGCAACGGTCGTGCACGGCGACCTGCACCTTGGCAAACAGCTGAGAGGCATTGACCGAGGTATCCACGGCAACCGGCGCCGGAGGCTTGGGCACAATGGCTGCGGCCACGCCCATGATCAAGACGGCTGCAACCACCAGAGGAATCAGGGTCTCCTTCTCGTGATGCCGCTGAACGAAGTACACCCGAATCAGCGCACCCGCAACCGACAGAGCAATCAGGATCAGCCAGTTGTACTCATGGCCCCAGGTCATTGCATAGTGATTGCTGATCATCACGAACAGCACCGGCAGGGTAAAGAAGGTGTTGTGTACCGAACGCTGCTTGGCACGAATGCCATGACTCGGATCCGGTGCCCGCCCTTCTTTCTTGGCGGCAACCAGGTCCCGCTGACCGGGCATGATCACGAAGAAGACATTGGCGACCATGATGGTACCCAGCATGGCACCGTAATGCAGGTAGGCCCCCCGTCCACCGAATATCTGGCACAGCACGAAGGCGGCGAAAGAGACGAACACCAGCATGGCAAGACTCAGCTTGTTCTCTTCCTTGCCAATCTTCGACTTGCACAGTTGATCGTAGACAATCCAGCCAATCACCAGAGTCAGCATACCGAGCAGCACGGCGACCGGCTTGCTCAACGCCATGACGCTGGGGTCGATCAGGTAGATCTCTGCCTGGTACCAGTACATCAGGCACAGCAGGAACATGCCGGTAATCCAGGTGGTGTAGGCCTCCCACTTGAACCAGTGCAGCGTCTGCGGCAGTTCAGGTGGGGCTACCTTGTATTTCTGGGCGTGATAGAAGCCACCACCGTGTACCGACCAGACTTCACCACCGACACCCAACTCCGCATCTGCAGCCTCCTTCGGGGCACGCAGGGAATTATCCAGCCACACGAAGTAGAACGAGGCGCCTATCCAGGCGATACCGGTCACCAGATGCACCCAGCGCCCCAGCAGATTCAGCCATTCGAGAATGTAACCTTCCATTTGCCTGTCCTCAGCTGCCGCGATACGTTGAATAGCTAAAAGGGGTGATCAGCAGTGGCACATGATAGTGCTGCCCGGCATCGGGCACGCCGAAGCGGATGATCACGTCATCGAGAAAGCGTATATCGGCCTTCACGGCCGGCTCTTCCAGCGCCGCGAAGTACGGACCCACGGCAAACAGCAGCTCGTAGACGCCGGTTTGCAGCTCTTCACCACTGGACAATGGCTCGTCACAGCGTCCATCGTCATTGGTGACCAGTTGACGCAGCAGCGTTCGCTGTTCATTCTCGACACGGTATAGCGATACGTGGATACCGTGTCCGGGTTTACCACGTGTGGTATCCAGAACATGTGTCGTCAATTTGCCCATGGCGAGAAGCTCCCGGTTGATGTCGGCATCGTCAATTCATTGCCCATTAAGACAGGCTTCGCAGGACAGTAAAGGGTTGCTCTGTGAGTGTCAACATGTTTGTACTTGTTTTTGTATCCAATTTTGTGTACAAAACAGGCAACGATAAAAGCAGGTAACGCCATGAACAGCACACAAACGGTAACCACCTTCAATGAACCACCGGCCAGTCTCAGTGAGCAGGCCTTTGTCGAACGCTTTGGCGGCGTCTACGAACATTCGCCCTGGGTGGCACAGCGTACCTGGCAGAATGGTCTGGATGGCAGTCATTCACAAGTGGCCATTCTGGGCGCAGCCATGGCCGCTACACTGGACAAGGCCTCCAGAGAAGAACAACTGACACTGATTCGTGCTCACCCCGATCTCGCCGGCAAGGCTGCCCTGAAGGGCGAACTGACCAATGACTCCACTGACGAACAGGCCAGCGCCGGGCTCGACCAGTGCAACAGAGAGGAACTGGCGCGATTCGAACAGATGAACTCGGCCTACAAGGCGCGCTTCGACATGCCATTCATCATGGCGGTACGCGGCAGCAATCGTCACCAGATTCTCGCAGGTTTCGAGGAGCGCCTGAAGAACGAACCTGTCGCTGAATTCAAGCGTGCCCTTGAAGAAATCAACCGCATTGCCTTGCTGCGCCTCGAAACCCTGGCAGCGGCCCCCTATCCGCGGGACATGATCGGCTATGGCAATCAGCCACCACAGGCCGCGTGGCCGAACAAGGCTCGCATTGCCGTGCAGTTCGTCATCAATTACGAGGAAGGTGCCGAGAACTGCATTCTCCATGGCGACAAGGCATCAGAGGCTTTCCTGTCGGAAATCGTTGGTGCGCAGGCGCACAGCGGTGTACGGCATATGAACATGGAGTCCATCTACGAATACGGCTCCCGCGTCGGCTTCTGGCGCCTGCATCGCCTGTTTACCGAGCGCAAGATGCCAGTAACGGTATTCGGTGTCGCCATGGCGCTGGAGCGCAACCCCGATGCGGTGGCAGCCATGCAGGCAGCCGACTGGGAAATCGCCAGTCACGGTTATCGCTGGATCGATTACCAATTCACGGATGAAGCGGTAGAGCGCGAGGACATGCACAAGGCCATCGAGACGCATACACGCGTCACCGGCAAGCGTCCTACCGGCTGGTACCTGGGTCGCTGCAGTCCCAATACGCACCGCATGGTGGCCGAGGAAGGCGGCTTCACCTACAACGCCGACAGCTATGCCGATGACCTGCCCTACTGGGATTCCATGTACGGGGACAAACCACAGCTGATCGTGCCCTACACGCTGGATACGAACGACATGCGCTTTGCCTCGCCACAGGGCTTCAATGCCGGCGATCAGTTCTACAACTACCTGAAAGACAGCTTTGACACGCTGTATGCCGAAGGCAGTCACACGCCACGCATGCTCTCTGTAGGCCTGCATTGCCGCCTGGTGGGCAGACCCGGACGTATTGCGGCTCTGGCCCGTTTCCTTGACTATGTGCAGTCATTCGACGAGGTCTGGGTAGCCCGCCGCATCGATATCGCCGAGCACTGGCTGGAGAAGCACCCCGCCACCGTGTGACCCCAAGGGCTTGACGTGGATGATCGGGACGTCGATCATCCACCGGCCTGAACCTGACAACCGAGTACATCGCCATGCCTTCACTGGACAGCGTGATCAATGCATTCATCACGCTATTCGTCACCATCGACCCCCTGGGCAATATGCCGCTGTTTCTGGGGCTGACGGCTGGCATGAGCGCCGCGGTACGCCGCAACATTGCCATTCGCGGCTCAGGCATTGCACTGGCCATTCTGGTGTTGTTTGCGTTGACCGGCATGGCAGTACTGGATGCCATCGGCATCACCATCGACGCCTTTCGCATTGCGGGTGGCCTGCTGCTGTTTGTCACGGCCTTCGAGATGATTTACGGCCTCCGACAGGAACGACGCGAGGAAGCCTCGAATACGGCTGCAGCGGATCATATCGCCAGTCTGGCGGTCTTCCCGTTGGCCATCCCGTTGCTGGCAGGTCCTGGCACCATTTCCGCCACCATATTGCTCTCCTCCGAACTCTCGGGCGACCCGTCCGTTAGCCTCTGGGCAGGCCGTCTGACACTGGTCGCCATCATCACCATCATGATGGCGCTGACCGCAGGCGTGCTGATCGCCGCCCACTGGCTGGACAAGTACATCGGCGCCACAGGCAAGCTCGTGGTCACTCGACTGCTGGGTGTGCTGCTGGCAGCCTTGTCGGTGCAATACATCGCCGATGGTATCCTGGCTTTCGCCAACCATTAGTCGCAGCCTGGTTCAGACGCTTGTCATGAAACAGAAAATCACCGGTTATCACAAGGA
>CBDUIJ010000362.1:0-5690 GCA_965367215.1 uncultured Granulosicoccus sp. | reverse complement strand
GGACCCCGGCAAAGCCTACGGCAATAGCTGTCCAGCGACGCCAGCCCACCGATTCGCGAAAGACCAGAGCTGCTCCCAGGGTTACCGCCAGTGGCAGGGCTTGCAGAATGGCCGAGACGTTGGCAAAGGGCAAAGCCACCAGCGCCATCAGAAAACAGTAGGCCGCGGCCAGCTCCATGCTGGCTCGCAGACCGACCATGGGTATCAATGCCTCCCGAACGCGCGGCAGCAAACCTCTCTGCCACAGCACCAGGCCGATGAGAATGCTCAGAATCAGGCCACGAACCGCCATCACCTGCGTGGTGGGCAATGCCCCGTCGAGCGACTTGACCAGTGCATCATTGACGGCAAAGCCTGCCATGGACAACACCATGTACAGGCTTGCGCGCAGATTGGGAGACATGTCGGTTCATCACTTGCATGAGAGGAACCGACCGTTCTACTCCACTGTGACGGATTTTGCGAGGTTTCTGGGCTGATCCACATCCGTACCCTTGATCAGTGCGACGTGATACGACAGCAACTGCAGCGGGATGGTGTAGATGATCGGCGCAATCAGCGGATCGCAATGAGGCACTTCCAGTACGGTCATGGTCTGGTCACTGACGAATCGGGCCTGCTTGTCGGCGAATACATACATCAGTCCACCCCGTGCACGCACCTCCTCGACATTCGACTTCAGCTTCTCCACCAGCTCGTTGTTGGGCGCCACCACGATGACCGGCATGTCCGCATCGATCAGTGCCAGGGGGCCATGCTTGAGTTCACCGGCCGCATAGGCTTCGGCGTGGATGTAGGAGATTTCCTTGAGCTTCAGCGCCCCTTCCATGGCGATGGGATATTGGTCCCCACGGCCCAGAAACAGACTGTGATGCTTGTCGGCAAAGTCTTCGGCCAGTTCCTGAATGGCCTCATCCATGCTCAGCACCTGTTCAATCTTTGCCGGCAGACTCTGCAGGGCTGCAACCACCTGCTTTTCCTTTTCGCTACTCATGCCCTTGTGATGACCGACCGCCGCCGCCAGCATCAGCAGGGCTGACAACTGCACGGTAAACGCCTTGGTCGACGCCACACCGATTTCCGCACCGGCCTTCATCAGATAGGTCATGTCGGACTCGCGTGTCAGCGAAGAACCCGGCACGTTGCAGATCGTCAGGCTGGTCATATAGCCCTGTTTCTGCGACAAACGCAGGGCTGCCAGCGTATCGGCTGTCTCGCCCGACTGGGAAATCGTGACCAGCAGACTGTTAGGCCGTACATGAGACTTGCGATAACGGTATTCGGAAGCAATTTCGACGTTGCACGAGACGCCAGCGAAATCCTCGAACCAGTAACGTGCCGTCATGCCGGCGTGATAGCTGGTACCGCAGGCAATGATCTGCACATGCTCGACCTGCTTGAGCAGTTCTTCGGCCTTTTCACCAAAGGCGGTATCCAGCACTCGGCCATTGGCCATGCGATCTTCCAGCGTGCGCTGAATGGCTACCGGCTGTTCGTGGATCTCCTTCTGCATGAAATGACGGTAGATGCCCTTGTCACTGGCATCGTGAGACAGTGTTGACTCTTCGACCGCACGCTCGACCGGATTGCCTTCAACATCCACCACTTCGACACTGGTACGGGTAATCCGCGCAACATCGCCCTCTTCCAGAAAGGCGAAGCGTCGGGTCACAGGCAACAAGGCCAGCTGATCGGACGCGATGAAGTGCTCACCGACACCGTAGCCGATCACCAGCGGGCTGCCGGATCGGGCCACGATGAGCTGATCAGGATCGGTACGGTCCATGATCACGGTGCCATAGGCACCTTCGAGCTGCGGCACGCTCTTCTGTACGGCTTCAAACAGACTGCCAGAGGTTTTCAGCTCATGATCCACCAGGTGAGCAATCACTTCCGTGTCGGTGTCGGATGTGAAGTCATAGCTCAGCGCCTTGAGCTTGTCGCGCAGCTCCTGGTGATTCTCGATGATGCCGTTATGCACAACCGCAATGCGATCGACAGAGACATGCGGGTGCGCATTGGCCTCGTTCGGCTCACCGTGAGTCGCCCAGCGAGTATGGGCAATACCGGTTCCACCGGGCATGCCGAACTGCTCGACCGCCTCGACCAGCTGCTTGACCTTGCCAACTCGACGCAACCGATTCAAAGAGCCATCAGGACCCACGGTGGCAATACCAGCGGAGTCATATCCACGGTACTCCAGGCTCTGCAGCCCCATCAATAGAATACCTGCCACGTCTCGCTGAGCTACAGCGCCTACAATTCCGCACATAGATTGTCGTCCTGAAAGTTGATCTGCTGGCGCCGCAGTGACGCCTGACTACTTGTTCTTGACCGGTCGTGACCAGTTTTCGATATCTGTCTGTCTGGCACGCGTCAGTGACAGGCGATCTGCCGGCACATTGCGTGTAATGGTTGATCCGGCACCCACGGTTGCCCCTTCACTGATGGTCACTGGTGCAACCAGCGCCGAGTTCGAGCCGATGAAGGCGTTGTCACCAATGGTGGTCCGATGTTTGTTGACGCCGTCGTAGTTGCAGGTAATGGTGCCTGCCCCGACGTTGACGTTCTTGCCCAGCGTGGTGTCTCCGACATAGCTCAGGTGATTGATCTTGCTGCCTTCACCCACGTGAGTGTTCTTGGTTTCCACGAAGTTGCCAATACGGATGCCGCTCTCTGTTCGCGTACCGGGACGCAGACGAGCAAACGGGCCGACCGTGGCATTACTGCCCACTTCCGCACTTTCGAGAACGCAGTTTGCCAGTATCGTGGAGCCATCGGCAATGACACTGCCCGAAATCAGGCAGTTTTGACCAATTGTCACATTGTTGCCGATCACGCAGTCCCCTTCGAACACGCAATTCACGTCGATCGTGATGTCGGTACCGGTCTTCAGTGAGCCACGGATATCGATTCTGGACGGGTCGGCCAATGTCACGCCGTTGTTCATCAGCTCTTCGGCAAGCAGCCCCTGGTGCAGACGTTCGAGTCTCGCCAGCTGCACACGACTGTTGACGCCATCAACCTCCCAGCCATCCTGGGGATGAACCGCTTGCACGCTCAGGCCGTCCTTGACTGCCAGCTCGTGGATATCGGTCAGGTAGTACTCGCCCTGGGCGTTGTTGTTGTCGATTCGGCTGAGCAGGTCGCGCAGGCTACCGCCCTTGATGGCCACGACACCGGCATTGACCTCGGTGATGCCCAACTGGTCCGGCGATGCGTCCTTCTGCTCCACGACGCCGACAATCGCGCCGCCTTCTCGCAGGATGCGGCCATAGCCGGTCGGATCGTCCATCATCAGAGTCAGCAGACCGATGGTCTGATCGTCACAGGCGTCCAGCAGGGCCTGATAGGTGGACGCGCGGGTCAGCGGCACGTCGCCATAGGTGATCAGGACCGTGTCGGAGTCCTCGATGCCATCAAGACCTTCCCGCACGGCATGCCCGGTGCCCAGCTGTTCGGTTTGCAGGGCCCACTTCACCGGTTGTTCGATGGTGCTCTGCACCTGATCGGCACCATGCCCGATGACGACGGTGATACTGGCCGGGTTCAATGTCAGCCCCGTATCAAGAACATGTCCCAACAACGGTTTACCCGCCAGACGATGCAACACCTTGGGCATCGCTGATTTCATTCTAGTGCCCTTGCCGGCTGCGAGCACGATCAGACGAGTGGTCATCGGTCAATCCTGGTTGAGAAAGCAGATCATTATCTCATTACTTAGCGGGTGTCGGCTAAACCGGGTTAAGCCCTGCCCGGTTACGGCAATCGACTGTTTGACGAAAACCGGATTCAGCTCACAGGATCTGCCAATAGCTGGACAGTGATTTGCTTGCGGCGCTGCGCTGTCTCGGGCGCGATTCGAGCCATGAATCGCCATACGGCCGAATCGCACCGACACCACCGCAGATGACGACGGCTCACAAAATACTTGAATTGATGGCACGACAGGGTGACACTACAAGTCGGCTCAGGACCACCAGCGTGGTTCAAGGCCCTGAATCCGCACCGATGACGGATGTTCGAAGATGCCCACGCGCTGCAAACCCGACAAGCTGATATCGCCGGAAGAACTGCCTCTCTGGGTGCCCGGCACTGTGACCTGTTCCAGTCACGACCTGGGCTGGAAGGACGTTGCCCAATGCAGTTATCGCTATCAGGGACAGGATGTGGAAATTCCGGCCATGGAGCGCTTCATGGTTGTGCGCTATCACACGGGCGAAACACCCATGGATCGCCAGTTCGACGGGCAGTGGACTCGTACGAAATGCCAACCCGGCCATTTCTCGCTACTGTCACGAGCCGCTGATTCTCACTGGCACTGGACCGATGATGTTGAAGTCTCTCATCTGTACCTGTCCAATGAACTGATGTCGCGAGTCGCCAGCGACATGCTGGACAAGGAGGTCGGTGAGATTCTGCTGCATGATGTCCTGCGAGGATCAGACCCGGTGGTCAATGGCATTGTCGATACGATGACACTGGAGGCTGGCAACCAGAACAAGGGCAATGCCCTGTATGCAGAGGCACTCGGGGTACAACTTGCAGTTCATCTGTTGCGCAGCTATGCCAGCTGCGCCGAACGGGAAAAACCTCGGAACGGGCAACTGAGTCAGTTGCAGGTGTCACGCTTGCGAGAGTACATCGACACTCACTTGCAGGACAGCATCACACTGGCCGAGCTGGCGGAGGTTCTCAACCTGGGTGTCTGGACATTCGGACGCCAGGTACAGCGAACACTGGGCTGCACGGCGCAAGCCCTGGTCATGCAACATCGCATCGAACGCGCCACAGCATTACTGACTGCCGACAAGCTACCCCTCAAGCAGGTTGCTGCGGTATGCGGCTTCTCCGATCAGGCCCACATGACACGCAGCTTTCGCACTCACACCGGCATCACGCCCGGGGCATTGCAGAAATCCCGGCAGACACGGGCACCCGGGTAAAGCTGACTGGCCGCCTTGCACCGAACAGTGACCGTCACAGTTCAGGTGCCAACCGTGTTCAATGAATTCACCAGACGATTCAATACCCGTCTGCCCCGATTACCTACAGTGGCATTCCAAGGGCGCACAGGTGTTGTGACCACGACAGCCAGTTGATCGTGATGCACAGGAGGTCCTCGCCAACACCTGATTCGACGCCCGGCCGGTATCCGCTCGCAAGAGCGCTCACTCAAACCACCGAGGAAATGTCGTCATGAATTCACACACCAGCACACCCGAAAACACCTCCACCGCCCCTGCCACGAAAACCCTGGATGCCCTGATCATCGGAGCCGGGGTTGCCGGGCTGTATCAGCTACATCAACTACGTCAGCAAGGGCTGTCGGTTCGTGCCTACGATGCGGCCGGCGGCGTGGGCGGTACCTGGTACTGGAATCGGTATCCGGGTGCCAAGTTCGATTCGGAATCCTACATCTATCAGTATCTGTTCTCCGAGGAGCTGTACATGGGCTGGCAGTGGAGCGAACGCTTTCCCGGACAGCCTGAAATCGAGCGCTGGATGAACTATGTCGCCGACAAGCTGGATCTCAGGAAAGACATCCAGTTCAACACGCAGATAGTCAGCGCTCACTACGATGAGACACGACAGCGCTGGAGTGTCACGACAGACTCGGGCGAGGTCATCGATGCACAATTTCTCGTGACCTGCTGCGGCATGCTTTCCGCCCCTCTCACCGATATGTT
>CBDUIJ010000361.1:0-5715 GCA_965367215.1 uncultured Granulosicoccus sp. | reverse complement strand
CGATCTGATAGCTGCGACGCTCGGCCGCATGCATATAACGGACACTTCTATTGAAGGCCCTCACCCACTCGGGTTTGAAAACGCCTCCCTGTCCGTTTTCCTCCATGACCTTCAGTATCAGCCCGGCTTGTGCCGTGGGAGTCATCGAGTCAAGCCAGTCCAGGAAAAGTCTGTCAGGTTTCAGCTTGTTGTATTCATCCATGAAAACGTTCAGCATCTCGGCAATACGATGCTTAGGGTCCATTGCCTCTAGCGCAATAATCCCGGTTGGCAGGTCCGCCAGGTCACGGACAATATGTGCGTTATCTTTCAGATGCGCCATTCGCGTCAGTGTTCGCTGGCGCCAGTATTTGTTCTGGTGAGCGCGTTGTCTGGCTGCCTGCTCATTGTTTTCCAGCAGTGCACATTGCCGCTGAAACACTTCCGAGTCCACATCCTCATCTTCGATTCGAGCCCAAGGCGTCGGTAGGCTTCCATAGCCGCGAGTGATGGTCTGCGGACTGCGTTTATCTATGGCGATCATTGCGGATGACTCTCGACCCGGAACAGATGAAACAACAATGCCAGACCTGCTCCGATGGCTTTGTGAACAAGTCACACTATGTGCAAGTAATATTCCCTCGCGTGCCATCAGCCTTGTAATTCTTGAACTCATCTGGAAATACAAGCAACGTCACGACGCGCTGCTGATCCACTAATTGGTCAGTCTGAAACTGTCGTCTTGAGGCATATGCACCCGGTCGGCATCGACACCACGGAAAGATCGATATCGGTGCAGCATCATGCCACCCAGCAATATCAGCCACTGCCAGCCAATCCCACCGCCACCACTGCTGCCCTGGTTCGTGTTTTCACCGGCATTCTCGTCGGCATCTCCATTGCCCTCGGACTGACCATCCGGTGTGCTGTTGTCCAGAGCAAACGCCACGGCATCACCAATGGCTATCGACACCTCCTCGCGAGAATCGTCACTGCCTGACAGACAGAGATCGGTGGCCACCAGGGTATCGACAACGCAGACATCCAGCGCATGCTGACCTTCCGTGATCAATTGTAGTGTGGAGTCTGCACCGCAAGCAGTCATGGATCTCAGCCCTTCCGGTTCTGCAACCTCGACACCGACTCCGAGCAGTTCACGTCCTGCCAGTGCATCACAGAGTCTTGTCGATTGTCGGGCCTCCACCAGATTGTCCTGCATGCCATGGATCATGAACACAGGCGGTACCGAAAGATCCGACTCGACGATACGCTGGGGAAAACTGTTTTCGGGTATGGGGGACGCACTGACGTTTGCCTCTGCGACACCCACGCCCAGTACCCGCTCCAGAATACCCAGTCCCTGTGCGTCCGTGTAGTAGCCCTGCTGGGCACGCATGACAAAGTCGGTAAAGTCCGTGGGCGGATACAGCAGAATGGCAGATGATATCGATTCGGCCTCGTCCACGGCGAGCGCCGTGGCGAGATGAGCACCGGCGGACTGACCGAAGACGACAGGCTTGTCCGAACTGCCATAGTCCGATGCATGCTCCTGAACCCAGACCAGCGCTGCCTTGGCATCGTCAACGATCTGTCCGATATCGGCCTGGTTGCAGGCTGCGCTGCCTTCCTTGTCATCCAGCAAGCGATAGAAAGGCGCGTACACGACAAACCCCTGATCAACAAAATGCGGGATGCTCATCTCCATACCGAAAAACCCGAAACCGCGCGAACTCCAGCTGCCACCATGAAAGGCCAGCATGGCAGGTCTCTCCGTGTCGGCAGCCTCGGGAGAAGGTGAATAGATACGCATCTCCAGCGAGCAGCGACCGTCGGCCGTGTCAATATTGCGATAGATTCTGCGCTGCAGATAAGGCCAGAGTACACCGTCGAGCTTGCGTGCCCCCACATCCAGTCGGCTGCCGGGCGAGAGTGTCCATTGATCCTCAACCACGCCTTGTCCTTCGCCCAGCAACTGCGGGTCGAGCAGAACATCGCAATAATCCTGCACCGTTGTGGCGCTGAAGTTCACAGGGCGTTCGCAGGCTGCGTCACTGAAGTAGCTCAGCGACTGCTCGTCCGGTACGCGGGGCACACACGTCGCCTCATCCTGCACATACAAGCGGTTCACCGTCATATCTGCCAGCAGCGGTTGAATCAGCGTACAGGCCAGAGCATTTTGAAAGACATCAGTCAGCTCGGTCTGGGCCTGAGCTGCCGAACAGCTCAGTGCACTAACGGATACGGCGAGGAGGCCCGCCAGGGTTTTCAGGGTGTTGGATCGTTTATGCATTGTCGAAGAATACGCTGAGTATTGACTGTCTGGTGCGACGCTACCGTAGATTACCCGGTAGCAACAGTGTGTCTGCACGCTTTGACTATTGTTCACGCCGCGGTTCAATGCTTACACATCCAGTCGGTACTGGCACCCCGTATGACAGATATCATCTGCGGAGAGTCTTTTGACCGTTGTTACTGCATACCTATCCACATGAATAGACGAACCCTGCTCAAGAGTGTCGCCACGGGACTGGCTGCAACCGCTATACCGGCCATGGCCGTGACTGACGGTCAGCCGGCGCCTGCTGCGGACTCGGCCGGTGCAGCTCGTGCCATTGATGCGCTCGCAGAGGCGGCAAGACGGGTGGATCGTCTGCACTCGATGGTTGTCATGCAACAGGGCGAAATCATATTGGCAGAAGCCTTCCGAGGCCCGTCGCCGGAACAGGCTGTCAACATCAAATCCGTATCGAAGTCGGTGGTGGCAGCACTGGTCGGCTGCGCGATTGAACGTGGCAGCCTTGCGGGTGTTGACGCTACTCTGGGCGAGGTTGCCGCCGGGCTGATACCTTCAGGTGCCGATCCACGCATCGCCAGATTGCGTGTGCAGGATTTTCTGACGATGCGTATCGGCCTCGAGCGGCAGTCAGGACCCAATTACGGCCGTTGGGCCGCCAGCGACGACTGGGTGCGCTACGCCCTGACGCGCCCCTTTGTGGCAGAGCCCGGCAGCAGAATGCTGTACTCGACGGCGGGCTGGCATGTGCTCGGCGCGATGCTCTCGGAAGTCACCGGCAAGAGCCTGCTGACCCTGTCGCGAGATTGGCTGGGTGATCCTCTGGATATCGAGTTTGCCCCGTGGACACGCGACCCGCAGGGGCGTTACCTTGCCGGCAACGAGATGTCCATGTCGCCGTTTGAGATGGCGCGCTTCGGCGAGTTGTATCGTCTCGGCGGACGCTGGAAAGGCGATGTCGTGTTGCCTGCTGATTGGGCGACACAGAGTTTCGAACCGCGAACCGTCTCCCCCTGGTCCAACGATTCCTATGGCTATGGCTGGTTCCTTCGGGAAATGGGTGATCACCGCGTCGCCTACGCACGCGGGTATGGAGGACAAGTCATACACGTGGCGCCGCAGGCGGGGGTAGTCGTGGCCATCACCTCGGACACCTCACGCCCGGCGAGAAGCCAGGGCTACATGACGACACTGCATTCACTGGTAGAGGACTACGTGTCGACAATACAGGCAGGAGACAATGAGTAGAGAGGAAAACATTGAGCGACGGCCAGCGTATACAGGGGTCACAGCTGTCTGGCGCATTCTGATTCTGTTATCGCTATGCGGAGGATTTGCCATGAACAGCCTTGCCGATTATTCCAACCGACGACAGATCATCGTGTTTTCAACACCGGCATCCGAACCGGGTAAGCTCGTTCAGCGCTCGGTCGACACCCTGCGCTGCCAGCTCATGGAGCGCGATACCGATGTGCGTTTTGTCGACATCACCGAACTGCCGAATGAGAACGCCAGATCAACAGACTCCCAGGCTACTCTTGCACAGCTTGCCCGATTACGCAGCGACCCGCAGATGCAATTCGAGGTGGTGCTGATCGGCAAGGACGGTGGCGTCAAGGCCCGAACAAGCGACCCGGAAGCATTGAAAGACTTCCTCGCCCTGATCGACAGCATGCCGATGCGACGTGCCGAGATGCGATCACGCGATGGTACTGGCGGAGACTGCAAGTAATCGCGTTCACCAATACCGACACTTGAAAGGCAACGACGCCCGTCAGTTGCCTGACCGTTGCAAGCGATGATTCAGGTAGAGCCCGGTTGTCCACTGTTCGCGATCACCTCTCACGCTGACAACCGGACTGTCAGCCAGCTTGTCGGAAAGCCGTCCATAGGTGGTCGTCAGGCCAATGGTCCAATCGTCCTTGATGTCGTGCGTCAAGACCAGCTGCACCTGAGTATCCTTCAACCCGGCCTCGGGGCTGAATGCGGTCAGACCCGTCTGTGTGGCCTCGGCGGCGCTGACGCCGACATAGGCTCGGTTGTAGTCGGTATCGGTGCGCGTCAGGATGAACTGGGCAGTGATGGACGTCGATGAATCCCATTCGCGAAACAGCCCGGCTGCGACTTCAAGTACCTGCCCCTTGTGCCCTGCCCCGACGGCATCTCTCAGATTGACGGTGCCGATGATCAACGTGGGGTCATCCCACCCCAGCATGGTGACCGGCAAACCGGACTCGAGATACAGCCCCAGTTCTGCGGCCGCAGGCACGCTCGCCAGCTGTCGCACAACATCATCATCGATACCTTCATCCCGACCTTCATCGTAACGAACCATCAACCCCGCGTTGAGCTTGGGGGAAGGCACGAGGTCCAGCATGAGCCTCTCTCCGCGCAAGGTGAGCGACAGACGCGAGGTGTGATATTTGAACGATGGCAGCACCACCCATTCCTGTTCATCCGCCCCCAGGTACTGAGGCTTTTCATAGATGCCAAGACCCACCACATTATCTTCGGCGGCGTTCGAGTCTCCGCCTGAGAACCCCAGCGAGGTTGATACAAGTGCAGCAGCTATGATGAAAGAACGCATGGTCGGAGTTATTACCCTTGGCTTCAAAGCCCGTTGAGGAACTCGATGAGCACCTCATTGAATTCATCGGCGTGCGTCGTGTTGATACCGTGCGGGCCGCCCTTGATGACATGCGATTGGGCGTTATCGATACGTTCAGCAGTCAGTTTGCCGGACCCTTCGAATGGCACGATGCCATCGCTGTCGCCGTGGATAACCAACACAGGCCGACAGATGGTATCCAGATCGGCACGAAAATCGGTTTGGGCCCAGGCATCCATTGTCTCTTCCACGGCAACCTGTTTTGCCTGTCCACACAGCTGCAACGCTCTCTGGCGCTGCTCTTCACTGGTCTTCAGTTCACCGTCAACGGAAAAGAAGTCACGGGAGAATTGCTCAAAGAATCCACTCGGATCGCTACTGACCGCCTGACGCATTTCCTTGAAACTCTCGGGTGGCAGCGGCCCATCGGGATTGTCGTCCGACTTCATCAGACAAGGCGGGACTGCGGATGCGAACACCAGTCCCCGTAGCCTTGATCCACTGTAGCGTGCCGGGTAGCGGGCGGTTTCACCACCACCCATCGAGAAGCCGACCAGTGAGAATTCAAACAGATTCATCTCATCGACCAGTGCGGCAAGATCATCGGTCAGTACATTGTAACCATAGCCAGTCTCAGGCTTCTTGCTCTGGCCGAACCCGCGCCGGTCGTAAGCGATGGCACGATAACCGGCTGAGCTCAATGCTTCCAGCTGCGCATCCCATGCTTCACCCGATAGTGGCCAACCGTGAATCAGTATCACCGGATGACCTTCGCCCCCTGTATCCCTGACGTGCAATCCACAGCCTTCAAGTAGTGCCTGCTGATATGCCATAC
>CBDUIJ010000360.1:0-5754 GCA_965367215.1 uncultured Granulosicoccus sp. | reverse complement strand
GGACAATCTCCCGGCATGGTTGCCATCGCCATCAAGGCGGCACTGGCAGCACTGGATGGCAATGTCATGCCTCAGCTGATCTCTGTACCGATCCCTTTCGCGACATACGACCAGATGGAAGCGGACGTCAACTACTGGCCTGACTTGACTGACAATTTTTTCACCGTCAACGAATTCCCTCCCTGTGATGTGAATATCACTGCAAGGGAAATCATGTCAAAAGACGCAGATTAGAACCCGCGATTCTGCCATTTCGGAGCACTGCACGCCTCTCGTACAGCGTGTAGTGCTGTCCACCATCTGCTTGTCCCCACCATACACATGAACAATCCTGACGAGCAGCGCTCGCCTGCGTCTCATCTCTCCCTGCAAGGTATAACCAAACGCTACGGTGGTGTCACCGCATTGGATGCGGTCGATTTTGCCTGCGACCTGGGTTCCATCCATGCCGTACTCGGTGAAAACGGAGCAGGTAAATCAACGCTGATCAAGATCATGTCTGGTGTAGTGGCACCGGATGAAGGCACGCTGACACTGGCTGGTCATGAACGGCACTTTCGCGGACCTGCCGAGGCGAACTCAGCGGGTGTTGTCTGTATCTTTCAGGAGCTGTCCCTGATCCCTGACCTGAGTGTTGCCGACAATATCTGCATCAGCAACCCGCCCCGACGTTTCGGCCTCATCAACAACAGAGAACAGATACGTCGAGCCGAACAAGTCCTGGCCCGCATCCATTGTGAGGATGTGAATCCTCGGTCTCGTGTTCGGGACCTGCCCCTGTCACGCCGGCAGATGGTGGAGATTGCCAAGGCATTGTCTCGCGATCCCAGTGTTCTCATACTCGACGAAGCAACGTCGGCGCTGACCGCTGCGGATGTCGATAACGTCCTGTCATTGTTAGGTAAACTGCGTGACGAAGGATTGTCTATCCTCACCATATCTCACCGCATGCACGAAATCGAAGCGGTTGCTGACAAGTGCTCGGTGTTTCGCAACGGCCAGCATATCGAGACGTTCAACGAGGGCGACCATAGCCCCCAGGCCATCGTACAAATGATGATAGGTCGGGAGATATCGGCACATTTTCCGGCCAAACGTCACTACGTACAGAGCAGCAATGCTCTGGAAATCGACAATCTGAACTGGGAAGATCGTCTCAAGGACATCAAACTGAACGTTGGCAAGGGTGAAATTGTTGGCCTGGGCGGCCTCGACGGTCAGGGCCAGAAAGAGCTCCTGCTGGGCCTGTTCGGAGTACTGAAGAAATTGCGTGGAACAGTGCGTGTTCATGGCAAGGAAGTCCGCATCCGCTCACCGCTCGATGCCAAGCAGGCGGGTATCAATATGGCTTTGATTCCCGAAGATAGAAAAACCGAAGGCCTGCTGTTACCCATGTCCATCGAGGATAATCTGGCGCTTGCCTCACTGCAGAACCTGTCGCGTGGCCTGTTCGTCGACAAGGCAGCCTTGAGTGCTGCCATTGATTCCGGCATTGCTCGCATGCAGATAAAGGCCGGTTCGCCCGAGGATGCGGTATCGACATTGTCCGGAGGAAATCAGCAGAAAGTGGTTATAGCCAAATGGTTGATGACCAATCCCAAACTGGTTCTCCTGAACGACCCGACCCGCGGCATTGATGTCGGCACCAAACAGGAAATCTACCGATTGCTGCGACAGCTGGCTGAAGACGGCGTATCCATACTGATCTACACCACCGACTACGAGGAACTGATCGGTTGCTGTGATCGAGTTGCCGTCATGTACGACGGTGAAATCGTTCGTGAGTTGCAGGGTGACGCCATCAACGAACACAACATCATTGCCAGCTCACTGAATATGGAAGAGGAACTCGTATGAGCACTGAAGCTGCGCGGCACGGGTCAATGGCAAACCTCAAGATATACCTGCTGAAAAACGCTGCTCTGATTACCGTCATTGTGGTCTTTCTCGCTTTCTACATATTCTATAACTCCAACCATCCACGCGGATTTTCAACAGCGGTCTATATACAGAACGCCAACGAAGTGTTTGCGCTGGCCATGGTCGCCATGGCACAAACCATTCCGGTATTGATGGGTGGATTGGATCTGTCCGTTGGCGCCATCATGACGCTCGTCAATTGTCTGGCCAGTCATCTACTCAATGGCAGCCCACTGCAGATGGCATTCGGCTTCGTGATCTGCCTACTTGCAGGACTCGCCTGCGGATTTCTCAACGGCTGCGTTGTGGTCTATGGTCGCATTCAGCCCATCATTGCAACGCTGGCTACCGGTGCAATCTTCATGGGCATCGCCTTGTTCCTGCGCCCCACCCCTGGCGGCAACGTCGATGGTGACCTGGCATGGGCTCTGACCAATGATCTGTATGAAATAGCTGCCACTTACGGATTTGCGCAGAATGGCGAAGCGCCCTGGTTCACGCCCATCGCCTGGATTCCCGTGCCGTTGGTTTTGCTGGTTGCTGCCGCCTTGCTTGTCTGGCTACCCTTCGCCAGATCCGTGACGGGTCGATCCGTATACGCCATAGGTTCGGCAGAAGGTGCAGCCTATATGTCCGGCCTGTCGATAGACCGTGCCAAGATTGCCGCATTCACACTGGGTGGCTTCTTCGCAGGTCTCGGCGGACTGTACCTGACCCTGCAAACCTCATCGGGCAATGCGGACATTCCTCAGGCCGGAGCCTACACGCTCAATTCCATTGCAGCGGTGGTCATTGGCGGTACATCGTTGCTGGGCGGCGTCGGTTCGGCCATCGGTTCCATCTTTGGCGCACTCGTGCTGAGAACCATATCCTTCAACTTTCGAATATTCGAGATCGACCCCTTGTTGCAACCCCTGTTCGAAGGCGTAGTCCTGCTCGCAGCTGTCAGTCTGGGTGCCCTCGCCGTTGTCAGAGTCAAGAACACCCTCGAATTATTCCGCTGAGCCACAAATACGCCTCGTGAACATGAACTCTCCCAAAAAGCGACTGCTCAGCGTATCGGCCGATGACAAGCCGATTCTGTACGCAGGCTTGTTCGTCATACTGATTCTCGCCGTGGGTACTGCCTACACCTTGACCACGCAAGGTACAGCGACGCTGTTGTCACCCACCTATCTGCTCCAGCAATTGCAGGTCGGCGCTTTTCTGGGCATTGTGGCTGCCGGAATGATGCTGGTCATTCTGCTGGGGCATATCGACTTGTCCGTGCCCTGGACCATTGCTGCTGCTGCCATGATGGCGACAACCGTCGGCGGTCCTGCAGCTATTCCGGTGGGCCTTGCCGTTGGATTGCTTGTAGGGCTCATCAACGGATTCGGTGTGGCCTACCTGCGGATTCCCAGCATGATCTTCACGCTGGGTGTCAACGCTGTATTGCGAGGCTTGATGGTGGCGCACACCGGCGGGTTCGCCCCGCAAACAGCCGCTACACCGCTGATGCAGTACCTTGCAGTCCACAAGATAGCTGGCGTACCAGTGGCCTTGCTTGTCTGGGCCGTGGTATCCATCGGTATCATGCTGCTACTCAACCGAACTTCCCTGGGCCGCTATATCTTTGCCATCGGCAACAAGGAGGCCGCAGCCTATCTTGCCGGCGTTGCGACAAAGCGAGTCATCATCATCGCGTTCTGCCTCTGTGGCATGTTGTCAGGACTTGCAGGCACATTACTGGCTGGCTACTCCACCAAGGCTTACCAGGGGATGGGAGATGCCTACCTGCTACCGGCCATCGCAGCCGTGGTTATCGGTGGCACCCATATTCTGGGCGGACGCGGTCGCTACGTCGGCACCCTGCTGGGCGTGATTCTGATTGTGCTGCTCAATTCCGTGCTGTCCATCATGCAGATGCCCGAAGCCGGTCGGCAGGTCATCTACGGCAGCGTCATCATTTTCATGCTGCTGGTCTACGGACGGGGAAACAAGGTCACCCAATAGGAGTTTTTCGACATGTACAGTGAAGATTTCATCATTCTGGACAAGCGTTTTGAACGCTACGTGATGCCCAATGTACACAAGGAAACGCTGTATACCGGCACACGCTGGGCGGAAGGCCCAGCCTATTTTCCGGCTGGCAAATACCTGATATGGTCTGATATCCCCAACGACCGCCTGTTGAGATTCGACGAGACTGACAATTCTGTCTCGGTGTTTCGTGCCCCTTGCCGTAATCAGAACGGTCATACCGTCGATCGCGAAGGACGGTTGATTGCCTGCGAACATCAGGGACGCCAGGTCAGTCGTATCGAAGTCGATGGCAGTGAGACCATTCTCGCCTCTCATCATGAAGGCAAACGCCTCAATTCGCCCAATGACGTCGTGGTGAAGTCAGATGGCAGCATCTGGTTTACCGACCCCACCTACGGTATCGATGGCAATTATGAGGGCGACAAGGCCGACAGTGAAATAGGCGGATCCTTTGTGTACCGGCTTGATCCTGATTCGAACACACTGACGGCCATGGTTACCGATTTCGTGCAACCCAATGGTCTGGCCTTCTCACCGGATGAGTCGCTTCTTTATATCGCGGACACCGGTGCTACCCATGTCGAAAACGGGCCGCGTCATATTCGCGTATTCGACGTCGGTGCTGATAACAGTCTGAGTAACGATCGCATCTTCGCTAGCTGCACAGCAGGACTGTTCGATGGTTTCCGGCTGGACACCGAAGGCAACCTCTGGACATCGGCTGCCGATGGTGTGCATTGTTATACCCCCGAGGGCGACTTGATCGGCAAGATTCTTACCGGTGAGGTAGTTGCCAATGTCGAGTTCGGCGGCATCAAGCGTAATCGTCTGTACATCTGCGCGACGCGCTCATTGCAGTGCGTGTATCTGAACACTCAGGGTGCGCTGCGTCCCTGAACCCTGAGTATCTTGAAGGATTCAAACCTACCCTGGCATATCCACGTATACGGCAGATCGCAGGCTGAGCGTTGACTCAGCTAGCGCTCAGCCTCATTTCGACAGCAAGGACGTATTCTCTCTTCGCCATTCCTTCAGCAACAGCACAACCCCGACAACACATAGCACAGCCAAGGTAAACCAGGTAATGGCATAGACCAGGTGCGTGTTGCGGAAAGTGATGACAGTCAGGCCGCCCCGCGGGTACTCATCGACTGCGGCGGCGGCATTCTCCAGAATGCCTGGACCCGCGTCATCGGCAGGCAGATTCGTATCGCCTCTGCCGGCATCGATAAAAAATGGCGCGACCGGAGCTGCGAGCTTTCGGCTCCTTGCAATGGCTTCCACATCCCGCGAATACCAGCGCCCAGCGTCCGGGTCGTTGTCGCGCAGGAAGCCCCCTTCAGGCTCACTGGCACGTAACAAGCCTGTCACCCGGACCAGCCCTGCTGGAGGTGCCATCGGCCGCTCTGCCGGATCGCGCAGCGCCTGCGGTACAAACCCTCGATTGACCAGCACGGTTCCACCCTCATCGAGCAGCAAGGGCGTCATGACCCAGTAACCGCTCCCCAGCTCCGACACCGCCAACGACTGGACTTCAGCAGTGTGGTCAAAGTGTCCGGTGAGCCAGACACGCTGATAGACCCACTCCGCCACATTCAAGCCGGCCCAATCAGTGGAGTCTGGAACGGGTACAGGATCGGCATGAACCCGCTCGTCCACGGCGGCAATCAGCGCCTGCTTCCAGGCCAGTCTTTGCAGCTGCCAGACACCCAGTCCGCTGAACAGAACGACAAGCGATACCAGCAACAGCATCATGCTCACTCTTTTCCAGAGTGGTCGAGCGCTTATCGGCTCATCGCCTGGCATTTG
>CBDUIJ010000359.1:0-5765 GCA_965367215.1 uncultured Granulosicoccus sp. | reverse complement strand
AGAACGCTGTGTCCCTTGCGCCGGGTCAGAGTCGCAACACACAGCAGATTGAACGTCTTGTCTGAAGAGCCGGCAGCCATGGGTGCACTGTCGGTACCAGGACGAACGGTATGAACCTGCTCGGTTGGCACATCGTAATCCCGAAGTGACAGTGCTGTGGTTTCACTGGTGGTGATGACTCGCTGTACCTGCTGCAGGGCGGCTGTTTCTGCCTGTTGCATCTGCGCCGCCACATCGGCGCTGATGCCGGTTTCCAGTGCCAGCGGATGGTGTACCAGAGAGACCAGTCGCAAGCGCTGAGCCTGTGTTGCCAATTGCTCGGCCATGACACCACAGGCCAGGCCATCGATCAGCGTCAGAGCCCCATCGGGCAAGCTGGCAAGACAGGATTGCGCCTGTGCCAGATCACGCGCATCAGGGCAGGGGAAATTTCCACCGAGCGAGATCAGTTCCACCGGCCGGCCAAGCGCACGCAGGCCCTGCATGATGCGTTTGTCATAGAGGTAACCACCCGTGCGCGTGTCGATATCCCCGGGTATCAGGAAATACAGCGTATCGGTCGAGCGGTTCAAGCGGGCAGATCACCTTCAAAGGCTGCCCAGGCAATATGGGACTCGTGCAGAGTCACTTTCATGGCCGTCAGGCCTTTTGCCGCAGGACCCAGATCACCGGCCGCGATGCGTGCGGCAATCCTGTCGAAAATGACTGCTGCCAGAAATTCGGTCGTGGTGTTCTTGCCGGCAAATTCCGGCACTTCATCCAGATTCTGGAAATTGAGTTCGGCCAGCACGGCTGCCAGCTCCTGACTGGCCAGGCCGATATCCACCACCAGGCCATCGTCATCGAGCTGTGGGCGACGCATTTCCAGGTCGACCACATAGGTGGCACCGTGCATGCGCTGTGCAGGTCCGAAGATCTCACCCTTGAAACTATGGGCGATCATGAAGTGTTCTCTGACGTTCAGGCTGTACACAGGCAAGTATCCGGTTTCAGGTGGGTTCGTGATGGTATCTGATACGGTGACACAGCACATCTCGACCACCGTCCATCAGTGTGCCGAGCGTATCGGGTAATTCGGCAAAGTCGCTCTCCCCGCTGATGAGCTTGTCCAGCACCTCATCGTCGAGCAGGCGGATTGCCAGAGCGAGGCGGCGCTGGTAGTCCCATCGTGCTCGCTGGGCAGGGGCAATCTGTCCTACCTGAGAGCTGCGAATCTGCAAGCGTTGTGAATGGAAGGCCTGGCCGAGAGGTACCCTGATCTGACGGTCTCCATACCAGCTCAGTTCAAGCACGGTGGCTTCGAAGCCTGCCAGCGACAAGGCAGTTTCCAGGCCTTGCTCGCTGGCCGAGGCATGGATGACAAGGTCGCGTTTCGTCTGCGCCTCACCCGGCAGGCTGAAGCCTGCACCCAGCTCATGGGCCAGTGTTGCGCGATCGGAATTGATATCCACCAGCTCGACCTCACACCCCGGAATGGCGGCCGCCAGCCAGGCCACCAGGCAGCCGACGACACCGGCGCCGACCACCGTGATTCTATCGCCGATAGCGGGTTTTGCATCCCACAGGGCATTGATGGCGGTTTCCAGGTTGGCACACAATACAGCTCGTCCGGCGGGTATCTGTGAAGGAATGGGGGTGACAGCTTCGGCGGCCACCACATAGCGGCTCTGGTGTGGATAAAGACAGAATACCTGCTGACCCAGCAATGAGTCCGGCCCTGATTCGACCAGGCCCACATTGATGTATCCGTACTTGACCGGCCAGGGAAATTCCCCTTCCTGAAAGGGGGCTTTCATGCGCTGGTATTCGCTGGAAGGCACCGCGCCATTGAAGACAAGGGACTCGGTACCACGGCTGATCGCGGAATACAGAGTACGCACGGTGACCTCACCGGGGGCGGCATCGGGCAGTGGCACGCTGCGGATCTCACCGGTTCGTTCTCCGGTTATCCAGAAGGCGTCGGCATTCATGGGCTATGGTTGTATCAAACGGTCAGTATAGCGTCAGCCGGGGCGCGTTCTGTCAGGGGTCTTGTCCTTACAATGCCGGCTGACTTGGCCTATAGTATCCGCCCCTTCACGCCACCCAGTATCGCCAGTGAATCCGGTAAAAGGCATCATTCTCAAGGTCCTGTCGGTCTGTCTGTTCGTCATGATGTTTTCCTGTGTCAAGGCAACAGCCGATCAGGTTCCATCGGGCGAGGCCATGTTCTTTCGCTCCTTTTTCGCCATACCGGTATTGCTGGGCTGGCTGGTTTTTCGAGGAGAGTTTCCCGGCAAGCTCAAGGCCGTGGACCCCATGGGGCATGTATGGCGCGGCATGATGGGCAGCTGCGCCATGGGCCTGGGGTTTCTGGCGGTGGGCTTGCTGCCCTTGCCGGAAGTGGTGGCCATCGGCTACACCGCACCTTTCATGGTGACGATTCTGGCAGCCATGTTTCTCGGGGAGCGCATTCGTGCGGTTCGTTTCGCCGCTCTGCTGCTTGGCCTGTTCGGGGTCTTTCTGGTGGTGCTGCCGCGCTTCACCGAAATGAGCTTCGAGGCCTCCACCAAACTCGAAACCATCGGTACCTTCGCAGCCCTCATGGCCGCGGTGTTCTCGGCGCTCGCGCAAGTGTTCGCTCGCAAGCTGGTGGCCACGGAAAGCACCGGTGCAATCGTTTTCTATTTTTCCTGCATGTCCTCTCTGCTGGCGCTTCTGACCTTGCCCTTTGGCTGGGTATTTCCTTCGCTGGACGCCATGGGGCTGCTGGTGGCGGGTGGGTTGCTCGGTGGGGTCGGACAGATTCTGCTGACCGAAAGCTATCGGCACGCTGAAGTGGCCGTCATCGCACCGTTCGAATACAGTTCGATCCTGCTGGCCCTGCTGATCGGTTACTTCGTGTTCAGTGAGGTGCCCACACCGCTGATGCTCACGGGAGTACTGCTGATCATCATTGCCGGTGTCGTCATCATTCTGCGTGAGCGACGACTGGGTATCCAGAGAATGCCGAAGGCCAAGGGCGCGGTACCCAATCAGGGATAGACCCTGGTGCAGGAGAACGGCCGTATTTCCGGACCGTTCTGGCGAGGGTTTCCGCCGTTGTTCGTCAGTGCCTGCCCGGTGGGCGATCGCCTTTCAGATGTCGAAGCGTGGCAATCAATGCGGCGGCATTCAACTGGACGATGACCTTGAACAGGTTCATCACCCGGTTACTGGTGCCCGGCATGTCGAGGTAGCTTGCTGCAACCAGCACGTAGAAGATCCACTGAATGGCAAACATGATGTCGAGGAAAGTGCCTTCGCCCAGCAAGGTGCTGAGAAACGCCGTGATCAGCGCGTAGGGCACCAACAGGCGGAACAGCTTGTGGGACAGAAACTGCCACCAGACCGGGTTGCTGGAGGGCAGGAACAGCCAGGGGTTCGCCTGAAACGATTGCCAGTTCCCCTCCAGATTACGCACCTTTCGCTGAAATTCCTGACGGATGTTGTCGGACGCCTTGTCGTAGGCGTATGCCCCGGCCACGAACAGGGTGCGCTTGCCCTGTTTCAGCAATCTGACGGGAGTATCGAACTCATCGAGCAGCGTGGCGTTGCGGTTGGCCTTGAAATCGCTTCTGCGAATGGCGTACAGCGCACCGGTGACCCCGGTGGTGGAATACAGACGACTCTCGTTTTCACGAATCCACTTCTCGTAGCGCCAGTACAGACCGAAGTTTCCGGCAGCCAGGCTGGTGGGGTCAGACAGCACCAGCTCACCGCTCACGGCACCGACTTCCGGGTACAGCAGATACGGCACCAGCTTGCGCAGGGCATTGTGTGAGACCGGCAGCCGTGCATCCATGAAGACGATGATGTGGCCGCTTGCCAGGGCCACCCCCTGTTTGATGGCACTGCTTTTACCCACGGGAGTTGGCAGATGCAGATACTTGCGTTTGGGGTAGCCGAAAAATGCACTGTGCAGCAGGGTCTCGGTGCCATCGGTCGAGCCATTGGAGACGATGATCCATTCGACCTGAGACTCTGGATAGTCCAGCGCGGCCATGTTCTCCAGCCTGGCCTGCAGGCAATGCGCCTCATTGCAGGTAGGAATCACGATGCTGACCGAGGGCCAGCGTTCCGGCACCACCGCACTCAATGCCGGCTGCGACCGGGCGCGCAGATGCAGCAGCAGTGGGAACACCGCGTAGGTGTAGGCAATGAAGCCAATGGAAGCCAGGAATAGATAGAGCATGTCCGATCAGGCAGCAGACAACAGAGTAGTCGGGTAAAACGCTCGTCATTAGAACACGCAGAACCCGGCAGACAGGGAGAACCGGGTGTCTGTTTTCATGTTGCATTGTCTACGGCTTTGCAATTCCGGCAGAACGTGCATCGACCAGCAATGGCATCGGCTGCATCGCGCTCACTTTCGTTGCAGGCTGGCCTCGCGCCAACGGGCCCGATATCGGCAAGGTGGCTCAGGCCAGCGACGACACCTGCTGCCGTGCAGTCTGCAGCCAGGCTGGAGAGGGCTCCGCGCCCCAGCCCGGCCTGTCGGTCACGGTTGCCTGTCCATTCACTATGTCGTAAGGCGTTTCTGTGAACAGTGCTTCCTGCCAGGGGTAGTAGTCGAGCCCTTCGATCGAGAATTCCAGATACTTGCCGGCATTGGGGATGGCGCGCAACAAGTGCATGGTGAACAGTGTCACCATCGACAGATTGGCGCAGTGGGGTGTGCAGGGCATGCCTGCCTTTTCTGCCATGGCTGCCACCTGTAACGTGCGTTGCATGCCGCCGAGATAGCAGATATCCGGCTGAATGATGTCAACGACATGGTTGCTGATCATCTGCTGCCAGCCGCCCAGTTCGCAATCCTGCTCACCGCCGGTCACGTTGATGGGCAGGGCTTCGGTTACCTGGCGAGTCTGCTCGTATTCCCAGTAGGTGCAGGGTTCTTCGAAGTGTTCGATGTTCTCGCTGATCAGCAGCTGGCCGACTTCAATGGCTCGGGCCGGGGAGTAGCAGGAATTGGCATCCACCAGCAGGCTGACGTCGGGGCCCAGTGTGCGGCGTATCAGTGGCACGATCTCCTCGGTTCTGCCAGGCCATTCATCCTTGTCGTGACCGTACTCCGAACCGATTCGGAACTTGAAGGCATCGAAGCCCTTCTCATGGGCAAGCCGTTCGAGGCGGCGGGCTTCCGCGTCAGGCGTGATTTCACGCTGCATGGACGAGGCGTAGGCGCGTACCGTGCCGGGCGAACCTCCCAGCAGCGTGCACACCGGTTGGCCTTCCAGTCGGCCTCGCAGGTCCCACAAGGCCGTATCGAGGCCGCCAATGGCACGATACAGGTGTGAGCCGGGAAACTTGTGCTCACGCTCCCGTACCAGGGTCACCAGCGCATCGATATCCGAGGCGTCCTGCCCGAGCACGTGAGGGGCAACCTGACGATGCAGAATCAGTGAGGTAATGTCGGCATGATAGGGGGCAACTTGCCCCCAGCCGAAGGCACCGTCGTCGGTGATTACCTTGACGAAGCAAACGAATTCGTTGTAGTAAGTTTCGAGGGAGGCAATTTTCACGACAGAATTCTCCTGACGACATTCATGACAGGGTTATGACAGAATGCCTGTTGACTGAAAGATAAACCGTTTGCGTGCAGGCGCCTGACGCGATACTTTCTGGAGGCTATGATCGACCCTGCCATTTCAAGTCGCCTTGTGGCTGTCCGATTTTGCGGGAAACGCAATAACCTAACTGGAAAGAATGGACCATGCAAATGAAATCCGTATTATCCGCCATTA
>CBDUIJ010000358.1:0-5772 GCA_965367215.1 uncultured Granulosicoccus sp. | reverse complement strand
GCAGCGCGTGTGCAGCGCGTGTGCAGCGCAGGGTTTACCACCCCACGCCACGGGTCAAGCCAGCGGTCGCGTCGAACCGCTCAGCGAGCGTTTGAAATACCGTCCCGGTAAGTGAACAACAGTACCAGCGCCACCAGCAACAGGCCGACGAACCAGGCCAGCGACCACTCGCCCATGCTGAAACCCATGAAGGTCCAGTTCACTTCAGCGCAGTTGCCATCACCCTTGAACAGCAATGACAGGGTTCGCAGCCAGGGCTCGTTCTCCATCCAGTAGGACAGCCCGGGGCCGCACTCCGGCACTTTTTCCGGTGGCAAGTGCTGCAGCCATACCTGGCGTCCAGCTGTAATGATGCCACCCACGGCACTCAGAGCCATCAGTGAGGCGACGACCCGCTGCAGAGTCGGACGGCGAATGAACAACAGCCCCACCACGGCAAGAATCCCGATCAGGATGTAGAACATGCGTTGGGTGATGCACAGCGGACACGGATCCAGATACAGAATCCGTTCAGCATAGATTGCATAACTCATCAGACCGATGATCGAGAACAGACTGCCCAGCCACATGAGGCGGCGGGCGTACACGCTTGACAGATTCATTGAGAGTGAGGTTACACAAGTTGATTTTGGCGTAAGAGTAGCAAACAGGACGCCACTGCACGCGTTTCAGCACGGTATCGAGCCTGCATCAGGCTTCCGATCACCTTTCGGGCTACAGGTTCCCGGCTTGCGGTTACACTTGACAGCAGCAACAACGATAAAGGACGACAAGCGTGAAATACTGGCAAGAATTCCTGCAGTTCGACTATGCCAATGAAGTACTGATGGCAGTGGGCGGGCTGTTTGTCTTCGTGGGGGTTCTGCAGATTGTACGCAGCAGTATCAAGATGTTGTTCTGGGTGGTCATAGCCGGCGTTGGCGGTATTGCTGCCAGCTACGGCATGCAACAGGGTTCCTACACCATTCCGGGAATGGACAAGCTACGCGGCGCCAATCTCGACGCGATCGCATCGAACATCGATACCGATGTGCTGGAATTTCTTTGCCAGAAGATCGACACGGCAAAGGAATGTCCCGATAACACCTCGCCCTGACGGGCGTCTGCACGAAACGCACTGTGCAACCGAGCAGCACAGCAAACCGGTGCGACAGGTCGGTACAGCACCCCTTCCAATGCAAATCAGTGCAGGTCAGTGCAGTAGAAAATAATCCACAAAGTACCGCCCCCCTTTCAAGGCAATGGTGGCCATCGCCACTACCTGCTCATCGGTTCGGGTGTACTGCTGCACCCACACCAGCGTGAAGGACTTGTGTTTGCGGAAGATCGCAGTCAGTTCGCGATTGCCGGGCAAACCCCAATCCTTCTCCCGCTGATCGCAATCAGTCAGGAACACCTCAGGGGTGATACGACTCTTCAGGTTGACTGAAAAGTGCGTGCAATGGAGTTGATAGTCACGTCGCGACACGCCGAGCATGACGTCTTCCATCATGGGCTCGGCAATCTTGACGGCTTCGGCATCGCTAAGTTCAAGGCAGCTCATGCGCCGGAATACTACACGTGATCACGTCGCTTGGCATGACAAGCGACGTGATCCACAGCCGCGCCAGTGGCGCGGCTCTGTCAGCTCTCTTCCAGACTCTGTTGCTTGCCCAGACGGAAGCCCTTGTACCACTCGGTCTCCAGAGCTTCGTCAGCAAAGTAGGAATGATGGCAATTGGCAGGCGTCGTACCCTTGGTACCCGCATCCATACCGGCCTTGCGGGCAAGGTCGGGGGTAACCTGATGCAGGGGTTTGAACGCTTCGGAAATAACTGTGTTCAAACCGACAAAATCGAACGTACGCTTCATGGGAGGACTCCAGACAGAATATGACACCGGGTACCTCCCGGATTTGCAACAGACGTTAGCACTTCATCGGGAAGGCCTATTCCTACTGGTTCTCAGAAGTTCATCAACAATCCCCCGAACCCCCGAAACAAACCGAAAAGTCAGAACATTGGCGCGTTTTGACCGGCACTGGCTCTCAAGCCGCCACCGTACAGGATGGTAAGCAGACTGCATTCCCGCCAACTTCAGCCGCTAGCTGCACTGAATATTTACCATATCCACGAGCCATCAACGTAGCGCATGTAACCTGTGAGGTCCAAACGGTGAGAACCCATACACAGTTCCAAGGTTTTTCCAGTCAGAACAGGTTAGCTCAGCAGCAGGCGAGCCGGAAATGAGCACGTTTTGTGAAGTTCACATGCCTACTTGCGAACCTGCCACCGATGCGTTGCCATCTTGACTGACTTCGATTACAACAACGATCCGAGAATTCATGCGCTGAAGCATGTCAGGAATCCCCTGTGCATCTTCGACGTGGAAAATTTTCAGGTGCTGTGGACGAATCAGGCAGGGCTGGAGTTCTGGCATGCCGACTCCATAGCGCATTTGCGCAAGCGAGGATTCAAGCAGGCGGTTACCGAACCCATCATCAAGCGATTGCGGCAGTTGCAGACGGACTGCCATGAGCAGGACATCAGCCTGACCGAGTTGTGGACCATCTTCCCCAAGCACGGTGGCAGAACCGTCGAGCATTCAATCTCCCCGTACATGATCGGTGAAGACGTCAAGGCGCTGATGATCGAAGTCGTCAACGAGATCTACGATGTGGACTCGGACACCCTGCGCAGCACAGCCGCCCTCCTGCACACCTCGGCGATGATCAGCCTCTACGATGCCGACTATTCACTGATCTACTGCAACCCTGCAGCTCGTGACTCACTCAACAGCCGCTGCACCACCTTGCCTCAGCGCCTGGTCAATGACACCGACATCTACATGATCGAGGAGGCACTGGAAGATGCCGAGTGCTACCACACCGAACTGGAAGTCAACACAGCGCGTGGACCACGATGGCATGAGATGACTCTGCAAAAGAGCATCGACCCGGCATCAGGCCAACCATCGGTCCTGGTCAGTGCTGTGGATGCCACCGAACGCAGACATGCCCAACAGACAGCCTACAAGCTTGCCTATACCGACTCGCTGACCGGACTGCCCAACCGCGCTGCCCTGAGCATCTACCTCGATGAACTGCTATCCATTCAGGACGGCGAGCAGAACGAATTCAGTCTCTTTTTCCTGGACCTTGATCGCTTCAAGATCATCAACGACTCTCTGGGCCATTCGATCGGTGATCAGTTGCTGATCGAGGTGGCTCACCGCCTCAAACAGGCCGTTGGTGGCAACAGCCTGGCCAGCCGCCTGGGGGGCGACGAGTTCGTGCTGATCATGAACCAGGTGACCGACACCAAGGAACTGAAACTCGCGGCAGAGAAGATACTGACCTCCATGGCCGAGCCGGTCATGTTGGGCAATCAGAAGCTTCGCATCCTGCCCAGTATCGGTATCTGCCGCTACCCCTTCGACGGTGAGAGTATCGCCGATCTGATGGAAAATGCCGACGCTGCCATGTACATGGCCAAGGCACGTCAATGCGGCTACTGCTTCTTCGACAAGCAGATGACAATCAATCTCAGCGCAACCATCAAGGACAAGCTGGGACTGGAGAATGACCTGGTCTATGCCATACGCAATCAGGAATTCGAGTTGTATTATCAGCCCAAGATTTCGTGCCGAACCGGACTTGTATCGGGCGTGGAAGCACTGATTCGCTGGAATCATCCGACCCGTGGTCTGGTACCGCCGGACAGCTTCATCAGCATTGCCGAGGAAACCGGACAGATACTGGAACTGGGCAACTGGGTGCTCGATGAATCCATGCGCCAGCAGCGTCAGTGGCAAAACAGTGGCTTGCTCGTGCCCGTGTCCATCAATATCTCGGCGCATCAGTTCAACACCGATGATCTGATGATGAATGTCTCCGAATGCCTGGTCAGGAACAGTTGCGACCCGGCCATGATCGAACTGGAGATCACCGAATCGATGTTGCTGGGGGATGCTGACAAGATCCACCAGACGCTCCAGCAACTCAGCGCCATGGGCATCAAACTGACGCTCGATGACTTTGGAACCGGCTACTCCAACCTGGCCTATCTGCAGAAATACCCGCTGGACATCCTCAAGATCGATCGCGCCTTTCTGGCAGACCAGAAGCGTTCCATGTTGATGGAAACCATCCTGAACATGGGCAAGGTACTCGGTCTGAAGGTGGTTGCCGAAGGAGTCGAGGCTCGCTCGCAGGTGGATTGGCTGATCGAGCACGGTTGCGATCAGATGCAGGGTTTCTATTTCAGTGAAGCCTTGCCGGTCGAGCAGGCAACCCGCTACATCGAAGAAAACAGCGGCCGCACGAATCAGGGTAGCAAGGCAGCCTGAACCGCACGCAGATCCGCGCCTGCCAGTCCGATCCACATTGCATTCGCAGTGCACATGACAGCGCCTGAAATGCGTTAAGCTGTCGGAGCTACAGAACCGGGCAGATACGCTGCCGGTTATCAGCCTGGGTCGGACAGTACACATCATCATGAAGGCAGGACCGCATCCTCGGGAAGATGACAGAATCGCCGCCTTGCATGGCCTGCAGATTCTGGATACTTCCCGCGAAGAAGAATTTGATGAACTGGTCGAAATAGCCTCCAGTATCTGCAAGGCCCCCATCTCTCTGATCAGCCTGGTCGATACCGACCGGCAGTGGTTCAAGGCCCGAACCGGATTGCAGGCAAGCCAGACCAGCCTGCATGAATCAGTCTGTGCCCACGCCATTCTCGATGATGAACCGCTGATCATCAACGACACCCGGCTGGATCCGCGTACACGCGACAATCCGCTGGTTCACAATGATGTCAACATGCGCTTCTATGCCGGCGTGCCGCTGAGAACCGACAACAAGCTGCCTATCGGCACACTGTGCGTCCTCGATACCGTGCCGCGTGACCTCAGCTCCGAGCAACTGCGCGCCTTGCAGGTGCTGGGACGCCAGGTCATGACCCGCATCACCCTGCGCACGGCACTGGAGCGCGAACGCGAGCTCAAGCAGCAGCTGGAACAACAGCGCGACAAACTGCTGAGCATGAACCTGAAGCTCAGAAACGCCAATGAGAGCAAGAACCTGTTTCTGGCCATGCTCTCGCACGAGCTGCGCAACCCTCTGAGCGCCCTGAGCAACGGCTTGAGTCTGCTGGATGATGCCAGCGCTGGTGAACAACAGCAGGACACGGTGCAGATGATGCAGCGGCAGTGCTCACAGTTGACGCGATTGCTCGACGATCTGCTGGATGTCTCACGAATCAGTCGCGGCAAGATCTCTCTCAAACGCAGCACGATCGCCCTGGCACCGGTCCTCAAGGATGCTTACGGCACATTGGCCGGCGACGCCGCCAACAAACAGATCCAGTTGGAATTGAGCGATGTTCCTGCTGATGTGCATGTCCATGCCGATGCGGCGCGACTGCTGCAGGTCGTTGTCAATCTGCTGCACAATGCCATTCGCTATACCCCATCTGGTGGCCGTATCAAACTCGGTGCGATGGTGGAATCCGACCGTGTACTGGTTCGTGTCGAAGACACCGGACAGGGAATCTGCAAGGAAGATCTGGAAAAGGTCTTCGATCTCTTCGTGCAGCTGGAGAACACCGGCCTGCCCGCCAATCATGGCCTCGGCCTGGGCCTGGCGCTGGTCAATGAACTGGTCAGCCTGCACGGGGGCAATGTGACCGTGGAGAGCAAAGGCCCGGGCTGCGGCAGCACCTTCTGCGTGGCACTGCCTCTGGCAAGCGGCCCGGTCGAG
Source organism: uncultured Granulosicoccus sp. (assembly GCA_965367215.1). Taxonomy (GTDB): domain Bacteria; phylum Pseudomonadota; class Gammaproteobacteria; order Granulosicoccales; family Granulosicoccaceae; genus Granulosicoccus. The sequence goes on along the minus strand of CBDUIJ010000358.1, from coordinate 35 downwards.
CAGAACACCATCAAGCCACGCAAGCAGATCCCGGC
>CBDUIJ010000357.1:0-5835 GCA_965367215.1 uncultured Granulosicoccus sp. | reverse complement strand
ATCGCCTGCGCGCTGCCATGAATGTGCAGAGCAGCGATCACCGGGCACCGGATTTCAAGAACCTGCTGCAGCCAGTGCTGCAAGATGTCCGGAAGGTGTTCAAGATGAGTGGTGGGGAAATCATCACCTTTCCCGCCAGTGGTACCGGCGGCTGGGAGGCATCCGTTACCAATACGCTCTCGCCCGGTGACAAGGTGCTGGTCGCCCGCTATGGCATGTTCTCGCATCGCTGGATCGACCTGTGTCAGCGTCACGCTCTGGATGTCGAAGTGCTCGAATGCGAGTGGGGCACAGGCGCACCGGCAGATCGGTTTGCCGAGCGTCTGGCCAGTGATGATGCCGGGGCGATCAAGGCGGTGCTCGTCACTCACAACGAAACAGCCACCGGTGTGCGCAGTGATATCGCTGCCGTGCGATCAGCGCTGGATGCGAGCGATCATCAGGCCCTGCTGTTTGTCGATTGCGTCAGCTCCCTGGGCAGCATGGATTTCCGGATGGATGAGTGGGGTGTTGATCTGGCCGTCTCCGGATCGCAGAAGGGCTTCATGCTCAACACGGGCATGGCCATCGTGGCGGCCAGTGACAAGGCGCTGGCCGCGATGGAGACCGCTCGCTGCCCCCGTTGCTTCTTCGACTTTCGCGACATGCTGGCGGCCAACAAGGGTGGGGGTTATCCGTACACACCACCATTGCAGCTGATTCACGGCCTGCGAGAGAGTCTGGACATGCTGTTGACCGAAGGCCTGGAGAACGTCTTTCAACGGCATTTTCGCATCGCTGAAGGTATTCGGCAGGCGGTAGCCGCCTGGGGCATGACGCTCTGCGCCCGCTCTCCAGAGCTGTATTCCGACACGGTCAGCGCCATCCATGTACCGGAGGGTTTCGACAGCAATGCACTGACCGATCATGCCTTCAGTCGCTATGACGTCTCGTTCGGTGTCGGCCTGGGCGAGATGTCCGGCAAGGCTTTCCGCATCGGTCACCTGGGGTCGATGAGCGATGTCATGGCGCTGTCGGGTCTGGCTGCCATCGAAATGGCGATGAAGGATCTGGATTATCCGATCAGCCTCGGTTCGGGGGTGGCTGCCGCTCAGGAATACTATCGACAGAGTGCCGCCACGGCACAGGGTCCTGGAGGTCAGGCACAATGACGACTATCGATCAACTCGATACCACCGCTGAAGTTCATGCTGCTGTGCCTGATTTCGCGGCGGTTGAAGTGGCCCATGAACTCATTCGGCCATATATCCATCTGACACCGGTTCTGACGTCCTCGTACATCAACTCCCTGACGGGCGCAGACTTGTATTTCAAGTGCGAAAACTTTCAGAAGGCCGGCGCCTTCAAGGTGCGCGGCGCGTCCAATGCGGTGTTCGGGCTGGATGAGGCGACGGCGAAACGCGGCGTTGCGACGCATTCCTCGGGTAACCATGCGTTGTCTCTGTCCTATGCCGCTGGACAGCGCGGTATACCGGTGACGGTAGTCATGCCGCATACGGCCCCAGAGGCCAAGAAGGCGGCGGTTCGAGGCTATGGCGGCACCATCGTCGAATGCGAACCGTCCACCAGCTCGAGGGAGGCCACCTTTGCCGAGGTGGTGGCACACAGTGGTGCAGATTTCGTGCATCCCTACAATGATCCCCGTGTCATTGCCGGGCAGGCAACCTGTTCGAAAGAGCTTCTGCAGCAGGTAGCAGGACTGGACGCGGTCATTGCCCCTATCGGTGGTGGCGGTATGGTGTCGGGCACCTGCCTGACCTTGTCCAGCGTTGCGCCTTCGGTGAAGATCTATGCGGCAGAACCCATCAACGCTGATGACGCGGCTCGTTCCTTCCGGGCCGGGCACATCATTGCCGACGATGCGCCGTCGACCGTGGCCGATGGTCTGAAGGTGCCACTCAAGGACCTCACCTGGCACTTCGTCTCCCGCTACGTCACGGATGTACTGACCGTCAGTGAGCAGGAAATCGTCGATGCCATGCGGCTGATCTGGCAGCGCATGAAGATCGTGGTGGAACCCAGTTCGGCGGTGACCCTGGCGGCCATCATCCGACATCGAGACGTCTTTGCCGGCAAGAAGGTCGGCGTCATTCTGACCGGTGGCAATGTCGACATGGATCGACTGCCCTGGACTCTTCAACCTTTCAACTCGCGAGAATCATGATGTCCACAGCAACTGCAACCCGAAACAGCGTTCAGAAGGATCAGTATGAAGTCGGTTTCGATATACCGGCTGCCATCGGCATGGATGAGTCGGACATTCAGACGCCGGCACTGGTGCTGGATCTGGACGCGCTGGAGCGCAACATTCGCAAGATGGGTGACTTTGCCCGCACAGCCGGTGTGCGTCACCGCGTACACGGCAAGATGCACAAGTCGGTTGACGTGGCCCTGCTGCAGGAGAAGCTGGGTGGTAGCTGCGGTGTCTGCTGTCAGAAGGTGAGCGAAGCGGAAGTGTTCGTGCGTGGGGGTATCAAGGATGTACTGGTATCCAATCAGGTGCGTGACCCTGCCAAGATCGATCGTCTGGCAAGGCTGCCGCTGTTGGGTGCCCGCACGCTGTGCTGTGTCGATGATATCGACAATGTCGCTGAGCTGTCCGAGGCCGCCAGGCGACACGGTACCGAGATCGAATGCCTGGTGGAGATCGATTGTGGGGCCGGTCGTTGCGGTGTGACCACGACCGCGCAGGTGCTTCAGATTGCTCAGGCCATCGATGCCGCTGAAGGTCTGAAATTCTCCGGTATCCAGGCTTATCAAGGCGCCATGCAGCATCTGGATCTGTTCGAGGAGCGCAAGGCCAAGACGGCGGTCGCCATCGATATGGTGCGGGATGCGGTCGCTGGTCTGAAGGCGCTCGGTCTTGAGTGCGACATCATTGGCGGTGGTGGTACCGGCTCCTATCAGTTCGAAGGCGAATCCGGTATCTACAACGAATTGCAATGCGGCTCCTACGCCTTCATGGATGCCGACTATGGCCGCATCCAGGATGCACAGGGTCAGCGTATCGATCAGGGCGAGTGGGAAAATGCCCTGTTCATCCTGACTTCGGTCATGAGTCACGCCAAGGCAGACAAGGCCATCTGTGATGCCGGACTGAAGGCGCAGTCAGTGGACAGTGGACTGCCCTTCATCCATGGGCGAGATGATGTGGAGTACGTGAAGTGCTCTGATGAACATGGCGTCATTGCAGATCCTCAAGGAGTGTTGAAGGTCAATGACAAGCTCAAGCTGGTACCCGGACACTGCGACCCGACCTGCAATGTGCATGACTGGTATGTGGGTGTGCGCAACGGCAAGGTGGAAACGCTCTGGCCGGTAAGTGCTCGTGGTCGGGCTTACTGAGGGAGTAACACCATGATCATCGTGTCAGAAGCCACGTGCCGGGAAGTCATTACAGCCGCGGACGCCTTTGAAGCCGTGGAAGCGGTGTTCGCTGCCATGGCCAGAGGGGATGCGTACAACTTTCCGGTCATACGCGAGGCGATCGGTCACGCCGATGCCTTGTATGGATTCAAATCCGGATTCGACAGGGCGGGCCTGTCGCTGGGGCTGAAGTCGGGTGGCTACTGGCCGGGCAATGCGGCCAAAGGCCTGACCAATCACCAGTCAACGATCTTTCTGTTCGACCCGGACACGGGCTGTCTGCAGGCGCTGGTGGGTGGAAACTACCTGACAGCCGTGCGCACGGCTGCGGCCAGTTCAGTCTCCATTGCTCATCTGGCAAGGCAGGATGCTCGGGTACTGGGTATGGTGGGTGCCGGTCATCAGGCGCCGTTCCAGTTGCGGGCAGCAGCTGCACAACGCAATTTCGACAAGGTGCTTGCCTGGAATCTGCATCCGCAGAAATTGCAGTCGCTGCAGCAGGTAGCAGACGAGCTCGGTCTGCCGTTTGAATCGGTAGAGCGAGAACAGCTGAGCGCGGAATCGGATGTCATCATCACCATCACCTCGGCACATGAGGCCTTGTTGCAGCAGGGCTGGTTGAAGCCCGGGACGCATATCGCCTGCATGGGGACTGATACCGCTGGCAAGCAGGAGCTGGATCCTGCGGTGTTCGCCAGCGCCAGTGTCTTTACCGATGAAGTGGCTCAGTCAGTGTCCATCGGTGAGGCGCAACATGCCGTGGCCGGTGGTCTGTTGCAGGCTGCGGACATCACGCCGATTGGTGCTGTGATCAACGGGGCACATCCGGGCAGACAGTCTGATGATGAAATCACGGTGTTTGATGGAACCGGTGTTGGCTTGCAGGATCTGGCCGTGGCTTCGGCGGCGGCCAGGCTGGCGCAGGAGAGGGGGCAGGCGCAGGAGGTGTCCCTTTAGACAAGAGAATCCATGTACGCAGATGACATCGTCAGTCGAGTACCATGGTGGCCGGCAAGTTGCCGGCACGAGTACATTGCAAGAGTATGTCTGAGAACGATCTGCGCCAGGCGCAAGGGCTTCACCTGGATTCGATACCGGGCTTGCCTGTGGTATTCGAAGATGAATCCTTGCTTGTTGTCGACAAGCCGTCGGGCATGTTGTCGCAGCCGGGGCGGGTGGTGTCCGACTCGGTTCTGACTCGAGTATTGCAGGCACGGCCCCAGGCCACAGGGTCGGTGCTGGTGCATCGGCTTGACATGGACACCTCCGGGCTCTTGTTATTGGCGAAGAATCGCACGGCGCATCGGATTCTGCAGCAGCAATTCGAGCACCGCCGTATCGGCAAGCGCTATCTGGCCAGATTGAGTGGGGTGCCGGCAGGCATGGGTGGGCGCATTCATCTGCCGTTACGAGTCGATATCGATGATCGCCCCCGTCAGATCGTCTGTGAAGAGCATGGCAAGGTGGCTACCACCATCTGGCATCGTTGCAGGGTCCGCAGTCCGGATTTTGTGTGGTTGTATCCGTTGACCGGGCGTAGTCATCAGCTGCGCGTTCATATGGCGCACCCGAGGGGCCTGGGCATCGCAATCGAGGGGGATCGCTTGTATCAGTGGCATTATGATCGGCTCGACGGTCGGAGTCAGTCGCATCTGGACGCGGAAACCCGGGAAACTCTGCGTCCGGATTTGCCCGAGGTCGGGGGCCTGATGCTGCATGCACAGCTGCTGGCTTTTGATCATCCGGTAACCGGTGTCAGGCAGAGTTTTCAATCATTGCCGCTGTTCGACAATATCGGTTAGAAATAGGCCATGAAAATATATCTGATCGCGTACGTATCCGCCGTTCTGGCATTTCTGGTGCTCGATGGCCTGTGGCTGGGGCTGGTTGCAAAGAATTTCTATGCTGAACAGATGGGGGAGCTGCTGCGCAAGGACTTCCTGGTCGCACCGGCCGCCGGATTCTATCTGGCCTATGCCGCAGGCCTGGTGTTTCTGGCCGTTCGGCCCATGCAGCCGGAGCTGTCCCTGGCCAATGTTGCCTTCTATGGGGCAGTAGTGGGTTTTCTTGCCTACGGCACCTACGACATGACGAACCTGTCTACCGTGCGTGGGTGGCCGCCCATGATGAGCGTGGTCGATCTGCTGTGGGGGACAGTATTGTCAGCGGGTGTGGCGACAGCGTCAGCGATGTCAGTCAGACACTTCACCTGAAGAGTGGGGCGGCGCTGGCTGAGCCAATAGCCTGCCAGCCTCGCTTTCTCTTATACCACCATTGCATGCTGCGTGCGATTCGCGGTTCCTCTTTGGCGCCATTGACCCCCAAAGTCTGCCAGGTACAACCGTAGGTCCTCGCTGCATCGGTTCTCGCAATAAAATATACCACCATTGCATGGCATGCGATGGTCATCGTAGACCTGACACTTTCATAAAGCCGAACAACTGACATCATCGGCAAAAGTCACCAGGT
>CBDUIJ010000356.1:0-5856 GCA_965367215.1 uncultured Granulosicoccus sp. | reverse complement strand
CGGAATGATCATGGTGCCCGCGACGAACTGACGAATGGTACGTCCCCGAGAGATACGCGCCAGAAACAGACCGACAAACGAGGCCCAGGCAATCCACCAGGCCCAGAAGAACAGCGTCCACAAGGACATCCATTCACTGGCACCTTCAAAGGCAAAGGTCTCCATGGTCCTGCCGGCGAAGGTCTGCACGTAATCGCCGATGTTCATGACGATGGCATTGAGGATGAAACCGGTCTTGCCGGTCACCAGTACCCAGCCGGCCAGACCCAGTGCCAGAATCACGTTGAGCTGGGAGAGTATTCGAATCCCCTTGTCGACGCCGGTGGTGGCCGATATGGCAGCGATCAGAACGGCGAGCACGATCAGCGCAATCTGCGCACTCAGACCAACGGGTACATCGAACAGGATGTTCAAGCCCTGATTGAGAAAGACCACGCCGATACCCAGACTGGTGGCGACGCCAAAGATCGTACCCAGCACGGCAGCGGTATCCACGGTATGGCCGAGCACGCCATCGATACGACGTCCGAATATCGGATACAGCGCCGAGCGCACAGCCAGTGGCAGATTGGCACGGTAGGTAAAGTAGCCGAGCGCCATCCCCATCAGGGCGTACAGGCCCCAGCCGGAGATGCCGTAGTGAAACAGAGTCCAGACCGTGGCATCTCTGGCAGCCGCGATTGACTCGGGCGCCCCCGTGGGAGGCATCATGTACTGGCTCACCGGCTCGGCCACGGCGAAGAACATCACATCGGTACCGATACCGGCGGCAAACAGCATCGATGCCCAGGCGAAGGTGGAAAACTCGGGCGTGGAATGATCCGGGCCGAGCTTGATCGAGCCATAGCGCGAGATGGCCAGATAGAGCACGAAGACCAGCACGGCGGTGGTCAGCAGGATATAGAACCAGCCGAACCAGTCCACTACATACCCCACCGCAGTACCAATGACCGCCTCGGCCTGCTGAGGCGCGACTATCGCCCAGATTGCCATCACCAGAACCCCGATCACCGAGGTGACGAAGACCGGAAGACGAACGCTGGGATTTCCGCTCAGGGAATGATCGTCTTCCCCAGGCTTGTCGGTACTGTCTATCGCACTCATTACTGGCTCCTCAACTTCCTTGCCGGGGTGATTACTCGAACGAGGACTCCACGTCTCCCAACTCTACGTAGACGCTCTTGATCTGCGTGTAGTGACTCAATGTAGCAAGCCCGTTCTCACGCCCGACCCCCGACTGCTTGTAGCCTCCCACCGGCATTTCCACTGGCGACAGGTTGTAGTTGTTGATCCAGCATATACCGGCTTCCAGCTGATGCACAACTCGATGGGCGCGACGCAGTCCTTCGGTGAACACTCCGGCAGCCAGACCGAAGTGCGTGGCGTTGGCACGACGAATGACTTCCTCTTCGCTGCTGAAACTCAGGATGGCCATGACCGGTCCGAATATTTCCTCGCGCACGATCGTCATGTCATCCGTGCAATCACTGAATACCGTAGGAGCGACAAAGGCACCCTTGGCAAAGGCAGGCTCACTCATGCGGTCACCGCCAATCAGCAATCGTGCGCCTTCGGACTTGCCGACTTCCAGATAGCCCAGCACCTTTTCCAGATGCTGGAAGCTGACCAGAGGACCGAAATTGGTCGCAGGGTCCAGCGGGTCACCGCAACGTATATTCCCGACTCGCTCGATCAGTCGCTGCTCGAAGACCTCCTTGATATCCTCATGCACGAAGACTCGGGTGCCGTTGGTACAGATCTGACCGGAGCTGTAGAAGTTGGCCATCAGGGCCGCCGAGACAGCCTTTTCCAGATCCGCATCTTCAAAGATGATCAACGGCGACTTGCCGCCCAGCTCCACCGTGACATCCTTGAGTGTGGACGTGGCGGCGGCTGACGCCACCTTCTTGCCAGTGCCGACCTCTCCTGTAAAGGAGACCTTGTCGATACCCTCATGTGCAGTCAGCATGGCGCCGACACTGCCATCACCCTGAACCACGTTGAACACGCCATCGGGCAGACCTGCCTCGGTAAAGATCTCGGCGAGTTTCAGTGTCGTGAGCGGCGTCACTTCACTGGGCTTGAAAACCATGGCGTTGCCACAAGCCAGCGCCGGGGCAGATTTCCAGCAGGCGATCTGTATCGGATAGTTCCAGGCACCGATGCCTGCGCATACGCCAAGCGGCTCGCGTCGCGTGTAGGCAAAAGCGGTTTCGCTGAGCGGAATCTGCTCGCCTTCCACCGCTTGTGCAAGACCCGCATAATATTCCAGAGCGTCAGCACCCGATGCGATATCGACGGCAGCCGTTTCGGACAAGGGCTTGCCCGTGTCCAGAGTCTCCAGATGCGCCAGTTCATCGTTACGTTCGCGCAGCAGGCTGACCGCCCGATGCATGATGCGGGCGCGCTCGACCCCACTCATCGCCGCCCAGATGCGTTGACCAGCTTGAGCGGCCTTCACGGCCTTGTCGACATCCGCCTGCGCGGCTTGCTGCACGCGGCAGATCACCTCACCCGTGGCAGGGTTTATCGTCTCGAACGTCTCATCAGAACTGGAGTTGACGAAACGACCATCAATATAGAGAGTCTGCTCGGCTAATGGCTGCATTCTTCATCCTCGCGGCGATTTTTCAATGGATCAGTGTACGTGGGTGCCATGGTCACGGGTTTGTTTTTGTAAGTTCCCTGTCGTGACGGAGCTGCCCGGCAGGCCCTCCAGAGCAGGCACGCTCACCCCATCGGCGGCTACCCCGAGCCTTGCCAAAAGCACATCAGTAATTGTCCGCGGTGTCGTTTGATGAATCGAAAAGGCGAGTATTATCACGATGGTAATGCGATACGTTCTCATTCAACTTCTACCGGCACAGCTCCTTGTGCCTCGGAAATCCTGCCATGCTGCTCGATGACCTGCCCAACGGCGCACAAGCGACGGTCTGCGCCGTCGTCCCCGGCAATCCAGCCGTCGGCGCCAATGCCCTGCTCAGGCTGGCGGAACTGGGATTCATCTCCGGAGAGCCCGTCGAACTGGTACGCCGTGGGCCCGGCGGGCGTGAACCCCTGGCGGTTCTCATCGGCAATACCCTGATCGCCTTGCGCAAGGCAGAAGCACAATGCGTCGAGGTTGTGGCCACGACTCCCCCAAGACCTGAATAGTCGCACAGGCCTCCATCATGAATCAGAGAGTTGTGGGCGATGACGAACTGGCCAGACCAACGCGGCAACAGGCGTCAGCCGCTGTCGACTCGCGACCACTGCGCATTGCCCTGGTCGGCAACCCGAACTGCGGCAAGAGCGCCCTGTTCAATCTGCTGACCGGCACTCGGCAGAAAGTGGCCAACTATGCGGGCGTCACCGTGGAACGCAAGCTGGGCATCTCACACCTGCCCAATGGCCACGAAATCACGGTCATCGACCTGCCCGGCACTTACAGCCTGGTGCCCACGACACCCGATGAAACCGTCACCCTGGACGTGATCCAGGGGCGTCGTCGTGACGAAGCCGCGCCCGATGCCATCGTGGCCGTCGTGGATGCCACCAATCTGCGCATGAACCTGCGTCTGGTGTTGCAGCTGCGCCAATTGGGCCTGCCGATGATCGTTGCCCTGAACATGAGTGACGTGGCCCGCAGTCAGGGCATAGCCATCGATACCGCCATTCTGTCGACAGAAATTGACTGCCCAGTCGTGGAGACCATTGCCGTACAGCATGGCGGACATCAGAGTCTGCTGGAACAGATGCAGGCAAGCTTTGCCCATTTGCCGCTTACGCCATTGAGCACCGCTGACGACACGTCAACCACAAACGCCTTCGACGCCGACCCCATCGCACTGCAGGCTGATGTTCGCCGCATCCTGACGCTGGTCGAGCCCGGCAATACCTCGCAGATGCTGAATCAGCGACGCTTTCAGCTGAATCTTGACGGCATCCTCATGCATCCCGTGTGGGGGCTGGTCATTCTGGCGGCGCTGCTGTTCGTGATCTTTCAGGCAGTGTTCTCCTGGGCGACCTTGCCGATGGATGGTATCTCGGCACTCATGGATGGCGCCGCGGGTTGGACCCTGACGCACATGAACGAGGGTTTGCTGCGCAGTCTGCTGGTGGACGGAATCATTGCCGGCGTGGGCGGGGTCTTCATCTTTCTGCCGCAAATACTCATCCTGTTCTTCTTCATCCTGTTGCTGGAGGATTCTGGCTACTTGCCCCGCGCCGCATTTCTGCTCGACAACCTGATGGGTCGCGCCGGCTTGTCCGGTCGTGCCTTCATCCCGCTGCTATCGAGCTTCGCCTGTGCAGTACCCGGCATCATGGCCACTCGGACCATCGCCAACTGGAAGGATCGACTGACCACCATCATGATCGCGCCGCTGATGACATGCTCAGCCAGACTACCGGTCTATGCCTTGCTCATCGGCGCCTTTGTACCACCCACCCATGTCGGCCCGTTCAACCTGCGCGGTCTGACATTGTTCGTTCTCTATATTGCCGGGGTTGTATCGGCACTGGGCGTCGCCTGGCTGTTCAAACGTCTGTGGCGACGCAGTGACTACCAGCCATTGATGATGGAACTGCCACCCTACCGCCTGCCCGGATTGAGAAACCTCTTGCTGGGACTGTGGGAACGTGCGCGCATCTTCATGCGTCGCGTGGGCGGCATCATCTTCTCCCTGATGGTCATCCTGTGGTTTCTGTCCAGCTTTCCCGGACCACCGGACGGCGCTACGGGGCCTGCCATCCAGTACAGCATGGCCGGCATGATCGGTCAGGCACTGCAACACGTCTTCGCACCCATCGGGTTCAACTGGCAGATATCGATTGCCCTTGTCCCCGGACTCGCCGCACGTGAAGTCGCGGTCGGCGCATTGGGCACCGTCTATGCCATGTCCTCGGTCAATGCCGATGTCGCCCAATCCCTGTCGCCGGTCATCGCCAGTGGCTGGTCGCTGGCCACCGCCTACTCATTGCTCGCCTGGTACGTCTTTGCACCGCAATGCCTGTCCACCATTGTTGTTGTCAAACGCGAAACCAATTCCTGGCGTTACCCGCTCATCATGCTGGCATATCTGTTCGTCCTCGCATATGCAGCCGCCTTCGTGGTGTACCGGACAACCCTGTGGCTCGGAGCCTGACGTGATTCAGACAGGCATCGTCATCGTTGTGGTCACTTGCAGTGCCCTGCATGCCCTCTGGGTTCTGATGCCACGCTCGCTGCGTCAGGTGCTTGCGCGCAAATTACTGACGCTGCCCTTGCCGGGTTGGCTCTCGAAAACAATGCAGGACGCAACGGTTACCCACAGCGCCTGCCATGGCTGCGAACATGCTGCGAAAGGACGTTCAGGTTCCGATGCTCGATCTCCTGCAGCGAAGTCTCAGCCTCTCGTGTTTCATCGCAAGCACAGGCATTGATGAGGTTGACGAGGATCTCACCTCTGGCAATGCCAATGTCATAACCATGGTGCTTGTGATAATTTGATTGCAAATTGAAGGAATTGTCGACGGTTGCAGCAAGGATCTGTTCACGCCCTGCACGCACTCGCATGACAAACCAACTCTGCCACTGGATCAGCGAGAGTCCAATTCGATGTTGCAAACAATTACCAGAACCCTTCTGCAAGGCATGCTGGCGTTATCCATCGTCACTTGCAGCGCATTGACATTCGCCGCCGACATGGACGCCAAATTGAACATGGCGAACCGCCTCATCACGGAAATCGATAGCGGCCTTTCAACGATTCGGACAGGCGATGTCAGTGCTTATAACGCGCTGAGCAAAAAGCTGACCAAGGCAGCCGAGCTACTCAAGGGCACGACGTCGACCCAACACCCTGATTATGTTCCCGCCACTCGGAAATGGAATGC
>CBDUIJ010000355.1:0-5859 GCA_965367215.1 uncultured Granulosicoccus sp. | reverse complement strand
AGGTCTGGCATTCGTGTCACAAACCACCTTGTCCGTTGATGATACGCAGGACGTAATCGATGCCCTGCGCAAGCGCTTTCCATCGATCGCAGCGCCCAATCGGGATGACATCTGCTACGCCACACAGAACCGTCAGGATGCCGTCAAGAAGCTGTGCGAAGAAGTCGACCTGCTGCTGGTCGTCGGAGCCGCCAACAGCTCGAATTCCAACCGGCTCGCCGAACTGGGCGAACGTGCAGGCGTCGAGTCGCGTCTGATTACTCGAGCCGTGGACATCGATAGTGCCTGGCTGACCGGCAAGCAGAATGTCGGCGTCACCGCGGGTGCATCAGCCCCTGAAATCCTGGTCAATGAAGTCATCGAACGACTGCGCGCCGAAGGTGGAGAGACGGCCATCGAATCAGAAGGCATTCAGGAAACGATCACCTTTTCGATTCCAAAACCTCTGCGCCGCATGGACCAGTCGGCCAGCTGATTGTCCTGATCGCCTGCGCAGCTTGTGCAATCCCGTGAACCAATTGGCGAGGATGAATCGCACAGCTCCCTGATGTGCGGACCAGACCGAGAGAAAACCATGAAGCATCTGTTGAAATTGACTGCCACGCTCGGTGTTCTGCTCAGTACCATGAGCCTTGCACAGGCCGACTGCGGCATTGAAAAGGGCCGGATCAGCATCCTCTCCGATGATTTCGATGCCATGCATGCCGTTGCCGAAAGAGCAAAGGCCTGCGCCAGCGACTCGGTGCAGGTCACCAGCAACCAGAGCTCGGAGCACAAGACCATCCAGGTGCCGGCGCTGAGCGCCAGCCCTGCTACCTACACGGTGGCAATCGTACCGAACAATTCCCTGCCTCCACTACTCAACGAGGATCTGGTACGTCCGCTCGATGATCTCATCGAAAAATTCAAACCCGACCTGCAGGACCATCAGCTGATCCGCATCGATGGCAAGGTCATGGCCATTGCCTTCATGGTCAATACCCAGCACCTGTGGTATCGACAGGACTTGCTGGAGCAGGCCGGCGTAAAACCTCCGACCAGTTATGAAGAGGTCCTGACGGTCGCCAAGGCTCTGCGCGATCAGGGCATCATGGAATACCCGCTGGCATTGAATCTGAAACCCGGCTGGGATCTGGGCACCGAGTTCCTCAATCTGTATCAGGGCTTTGGCGGCGAGTTGTTTGCCGAGAATTCTGCCGAACCCGACATTGACAGCGACGAGGGTCTGCAGACTCTGGACATGCTCAAACGCCTGTCCGAGTACATGAGCCCGGACTTCACCACGTTCGACACCAATGAAGTGTCACGCCGCTGGGCTGCCGGCGAACTGGCCATCTACAACGGCTGGAGCTCGCGTCCGGGCGGCATCATCGATCCGGAAGGCAGCTCCACTCCCGACGTGATTGCCAACTCGGTGTTCAGCGCAGCACCAACGGTTGGCGGCGGCACCAGGCCAGCAAGCTATCTATGGTGGGTTGGCTTCACGATAGCCCGAAACATCTCGGATGAAGATGCCGAAGCATCATTCCAGGCAATGACACATGCCATTTCACCGGAGTTGCTGGAAGAGTATGCCTCTCAAGCGGTCTGGTTGATCGCCGGTTATCAGCCGACTGCGGTTTCAGCGGGTGCATTCCAGACGGTTGAAGCCGGCGCCGAGCCCTTCCCCATGCTGCCCTATATCGGCCTGCTGCATACCGCGCTGTCCGAGAACCTGAGCGAGTTCCTGCAGGGCAAGGAAAGCGCCGAGCAGGCACTGGCCGATGCGTCACAAGCCTACCGAGCCGCGGCTACTGAAGCCGGGTACCTGAAATAGCGGTGACTTCCCCGCACTTGCATTTCGCTGTCTGCTGATTCATCTCCGGCAATGAGGCATCGGCAATTTCTGCTTTTCATGCTGCCGACAATGCTCGTCATGCTGCTCTTCATCGCGCTGCCGCTGGTCTCGGTGGCGGTGCAATCTCTGTTCGTCGAACACGAACAGATCATGAAAGCGGTCGAGAATTGCGGGCCTTTCGGCTGCAAGACGGAGATGCAGGTCGATGCCGATGGCATGAAGGCCCTCAGGGAAGAGCAGCCGCTGGGTCGATTCAATGGCCTGGACACCTATCTCGATGCCAATCACCTGGCTATCGAACAGATCAGGAGTATCTGGCAGCAACGCAGCAGCCTCCTCCAGGTCGTGGATCAAGTGTTCAACCTGCCCTTTTACAAGGCCCTGAGTTTCACGCTCGCCTATACCGCGATTGTCACCCCCCTGGTCATCATCTTCGGTTTCATCATTGCGCTTGCCGTCAATCAGCTGCCTGCCATGCTTCGCGGACCGGTGATCTTCTTTTCGCTACTGCCGATGATCGTGACACCGCTGATCGGCTCGCTGGTTCTGTTCTGGATGATTGATGCTCGCGGGGTCATCGGTGCCAATCTGCAACTGCTGTTCAACGAGCCCGAACTATCGCTGAAAGCCTCTCCGATGCTGACCTGGATCACGCTCTTCGTCTATGGCGTATGGCATTCGATTCCGCTGAGTTTCATCATCTTCTTCGCTGGCCTGCAAACCGTACCCAAGGACATTCTCGACTCTGCCAGGGTCGATGGAACGCATGCCCTGCAACGCGTCCGCTACATCATCATTCCACATCTGATGCCACTGGCGATCTTCATCACCCTTGTGCAACTGATGGATAATTTTCGCGTCTTCGAACCCATCGTCGGCCTGAGTGCCCAGGCCAATGCCACCTCCCTGAGCTATCAGATATACAGTGACCTGCGTGGCCAGGAAAGTCCCTTGTTCGGTTCGGCGTCGGCCACCTCCATCATGACCATCATCGGCATCATCATCCTGTTACTACCCATGCTCAGGCGTACCTGGCGTGACTTCCAGCAGCGCGCCTGAATTCGCTCCCGCGCAATGAACAGACGATTCAAGCCTCGATCTCTTGCTCTGGGACTCCTCTCTGCAACGGTGGTCATTCTGTGGCTGCTGCTGGCCGCCTTCCCCTTTGCCTGGACACTATGGGGCTCATTCAAGCTGGAAGCCGACTTCCTGTCGCGCAGCGACTGGATGAGTGCCGTGCTTGGACCCGACACCATCGAGCGTACCGGCAGTGCCTTCACCGGTGCAGGCTACTACGGCGCCTGGATAGAGAAGGAGTTCTGGAAAGCGGCGCTGAACACCCTGATAGTCACCGTCTCCGTAGTTGCATTATCCCTGAGCATTGGCCTGCTCGGCGCCTATGCGCTGGCTCGCTCCGGATTTCGCTACGCCTTCTGGTTGCTGATTGCGGCACTGGTATTCCGCGCCATGCCGCATGTCACTCTGGTATCAGGATACCTGCTGCCCTTCTTCGAACTGAAGATATGGGGCTATCTGCCAACAAGCATCATCGTCCTTGTTGCCATCAACCAGCCATTTACCCTGTGGATGCTGCACGCCTTCTTTCTCAATATTCCGCGGGAAATCGATGAAAGCGCCATGATCGACGGCTGCACACAGTTCCAGGCATTTCGTCTGACCGTGATTCCACTGATGTGGCCGGGCATCATCACGACCGGTCTGTTCAGTTTTCTACTGTCCTACAACGACTTCACTGTTACCTCGATACTGCTGAGTCAGGATAACCAGACCATGATTCCCAGAGTCGCAAGCTTTCTGGGTACCACGCAGGCCGAGGGCAAGGTCATGTATGCCGTGGCAGCAGCGGTCTCCTCCATAGCGCCTCTGTGCGTGCTGATCCTGCTGTTTCAGCGACAGATTGTCAGTGGCCTGACCGCCGGTGCTGTCAAGGGCTGACCGACCGTGTGCAATGTACTTGCATCAACAGGCCCCGCGACTGTGTGGAATCTGGTCGACACACAGCTCGTGTACAGTGATATCGACGCAATTGCCTACAAGGAAATCTCTGCGCATGACACAAGACTCGAACCCATTTGACGGCCCTGACCTGCATGGCCAGACGTATGCTCGCGCAAATATGAGCCAATCGAATTTCGATGGGGTCAATCTGGCCGAATCGCGTTTTTTCGCTGTTCTGAGCGATGCCACATTCAACGACACCAACCTGGCGCGTGCCGACTTTGACGATGTCAATCTTGCCGATGCCCGGTTTCACAATATCAATCTGCAGAATGCTGTATTCGACAACGTGAACCTGTCGAATGCCAGTATCAGCAACGCCAATCTACAGGGCATGAGCATCAACGGCGTACTGGTCAGTGATCTGCTGAAGGCTTACGAGGAAAAATCTCAGGGTAGCTGAACGGCATTATTCGTGGCTCACGAATCGTGCACGATCAGGGAATATATTCTCCTTGAATAGCATTGAATATCAATATTTGCACGTATCTCGCGTTTTTCTTCAGATATTTGCATATCCGCCGCAGCGTTACCATACTGCCTTTTCAGACAGATCAATCACTGCGGACACCGGAGACTCTCATGGGCCCCTATCCTCACCACGCACCCAAAGCTACCATCGATGACGTCAATGTCGCAGGCACTGACGGCTTCGAATTCGTCGAATTTGCCCACCGCGATCCTGCGGAGCTGGAAGCCCTGTTCGACAGAATGGGTTATTCGGAAGTTGCCAGACACAAGAGCAAGAACATCTCCCTGTATCGTCAGGGACGTGTCAATTACATCCTCAATCGCGAGAAGGAATCGCATGCCGCGCGCTTCGTGGAAGAGCATGGCCCTTGCGCCCCTTCCATGGCCTGGCGTGTCGTTGATGCCCAGCACGCTTTGAAATGTGCCCTCGATTATGGTGCCAAGGAATATACCGGTGACGACAAGTCTCTGGATGTGCCTGCGGTCATCGGTATTGGCGGCTCCTTGCTGTATCTGGTTGAAGACTACGACCAGGGTCGTTCACCGTATGACAATGAATTCGAATGGCTGGGTGAACGTGATCCACAGCCCACGGGTGCCGGTTTCTATTACCTGGACCATCTGACTCACAATGTCATGCGCGGCAATATGGACACCTGGTATCAGTTCTATGCCACGGCGTTCAACTTCCGTGAAATCCGCTTCTTCGATATCAAGGGCAAGATGACCGGCCTGACCAGTCGAGCACTGACATCACCATGTGGAAAGATTCGAATTCCCATCAACGAAAGCGCTGATGAGAACAGCCAGATTGAAGAATATCTGAAGGAATACAAGGGTGAAGGCATTCAGCACATCGCTGTTGGCACCGATGATATCTACGCGGCCACCGACCGGATTGCCGCAAAGGGTATGGAATTCATGCCAGGGCCTCCTGCCATCTACTACGACAAGTCCTTCGAGCGGGTTACCGATCACGAAGAGCCTATCGACAAGATGAAGAAGCACGGCATTCTGATCGATGGTGAAGGTGTCGTGGATGGCGGTTCTACCCGCATCCTGCTGCAGATCTTCTCCAAGACCGTCATCGGTCCGATCTTTTTCGAGTTCATTCAACGCAAGGGCGACGATGGCTTTGGTGAAGGCAACTTCAAGGCCTTGTTCGAATCGATCGAAGAAGATCAGATTCAGCGAGGCGTGTTGAAAGCCTCGGCCTGATTTCGACAGGGCTCACGGACGAGCCCTTCGATCAGTAAACATTCTCGGACTCCGACGCCGATTTCAGTGGATTGACCGCCGGGTACCAAGCCATCCCCAGGCTTGTGTTGCAGACCTTGCAGAGCGGGTCGTAATCTCGAACTGTGCTGGCAGTTTCTGCCTGGTGGCTCGATCGGGAAACAGGGTAATACTCAGCGAGTTGTCAGCCGTGCTGGCAAGGCGTTTACGCGAAGGTGTACTGGAGCTGACAAACTCGCCCTGCAGGAGCCTGCGTGCGCCTCGTTTCAGTGTCATGTTATGTTGCTGGTTTTCCA
>CBDUIJ010000354.1:0-5860 GCA_965367215.1 uncultured Granulosicoccus sp. | reverse complement strand
AGATTGCGGCGGCCAATCTGTACCGGCCCGGCAATACGCTCAGGGCAATGTTGTTGTCACTGGGCAGTGCCCTGACATTGCTGACGGCCGCATCACTGGTGATTCTTGCCACGCTGGAGAGCCTCGACAGTACGGTACCCGAACGCTCGCCGTCGCTGGTCTTCTACGATGTACAGGCGGCGCAGCAGGCCTCTTTTGCCGAGACACTCGAAGCGCTGCCGGGCTATGAGTCGCATGTGCTGGCCCCTTTGGTGCTGGGCCGCATGACGCATATCAATGGTGAGTCCATTGCCACGCGGGACAATGTCGATCAGGCCGAAGAGGCCAATGACGAGCACAAGCTGAGTTACCGCAACAGCAATATCGACAGCACGACGATAGATCGTGGTGCCTGGTGGCCGGATGAATACGACGGACCACCTCTGGTGGCTTTCGAAGACCGGGAAGCCGATCAGCTCGGCTTGCAGGTGGGTGACCGCTTGCGCTTCAGCATTCTGGGCGAGGAGCTGGAAGCCGAGCTGGCTGCCATCTACAGCCAGGCTCGATTTGAAACGCGCTTCTGGCTGGAAGGCGTGTTCAGTCGCGATGTTCTGGATCCCTGGATTACCCGCTACATTGGCAGTGCCCACCTGACGCAGGATCAGGATATCGAGGCGATGCGAATACTCGGTGCCGATTTTCCCAACGTCGTGACGATCCGCACTTCGCAACTATTGGCGAACGCCCGTGGCATGCTCAGCGCGGCCGCACTGGCAGTGTCTCTGGTGGGGGCCATTTCACTGGCCGCCAGCCTGCTGGTCATGAGCAGCGTCATTGCCGCGACGACACAGCGCCGCGTTTATGAGAGTGCCATCATGCATGCGCTGGGCGCGCGGCATGACGCCATTCGCCGCAGCCTGTTCATCGAGTATCTGTTGATGGCCGTGATTCTTACCCTGTTTGCCTTTGGCGCCGGTGGGTTGATTGCCTGGGGCATTCTCGAATACTGGCTCAAGCTGTCGCTGGACGGGTTATGGATGACAGGCCTTCTGGTAGCTTTCGCCGGTAGTGTCACCTGCCTGACCGGTGGAGCACTGTGGCTGATGCGCAGTCTGCAGGTATCGCCGGCTGTGTTGTTGCAGCGCGGCGCGTAGGAGTGTGTCGCTGAGCCAGGCGATGGCTGCAGCGACTGACTGAACCGGCATTGCATTTGTCCGTCTGATTCGTCTGGCCTCCGGACTCGGAAGTCGAAGAGGCCATGACGATGTACCGCAGGGGGCGGTGTAGACGGTGGCCTACAGAAAGGCGCTCTTGCTACCGCGGCTGATCCTGAAAACGATATACACACAGATTCCGGTGCTGACCAGCAACAAGGTCGATAGAGCGGCGGCAATGCCGAATTCACCGTCCAGTACCGAGATATAGATGTGCACCGGCATCGTGATGGTCTTGCCGGTGTACAGGATCAGTGTCGAGGACAGTTCATTGATGGCGGTGATGAAACTCATCATGGCGCCAGCGATGAGCCCGGGCATGATCAGTGGCGTCGTGACCTGCAGAAAGACATTGAACGGCCTGGCACCGAGACTGGCAGCAGCTTCTTCGATCGAGGGTTTTATCTGGCGCAGACTGGCCGTTGTCGAGCGAACCCCGTAAGGCAGTCGGCGAATGAAAACCACCATGATGATGATGGCAGCGGTCGCCACCAGATCAACCGGCCAGCGATTGAAGGTTGTGACAAAACCGATGGCCATGACGATGCCCGGCACCAGATAGGGCACCATGAGAATGGTATCCAGAAAGCCACCCATCTTGCCTTCACGTCGCACGATGATGTAGGAGATCATGCCGCTCACCAGAGCGATGAGGATGACCGCTATGGAGGCAAAAACGAAGCTGTTGATGACGGCGCGGGATATTTCACTCATGACACGGGCATAGCTGCTCAAGCCGAAGCCTCCCGTGAAGACGGGGCCACTGGTCTCCAGAAACGAGGTATAGACGACGACCAGTGACGGCAGGACGCTGATGATGACAATGGAAAAACACAGCGTATAGACGATTCCCGCACGCCAACCGTGCAGACGTACCGGGCTGGACAGGTTGGTCAGGGAACTCGAATAGCGCTTCTTGGAAATGATGTAGCGTTGCAACAGCAGAGCGGCAATCGAGATGGCAATCATCAGCATCGATACCGTGACGGCCAGGGTGGGTGGCCCTCCCAGTTCCGAGGTGTATTGACTATAGGCCACTGTCGACAGGGTACGAACCTTGCGGCCGATGATGGACGGTGTTCCGAAGTCGGCAATCGACAGCACAAAACTCAGAATGGCGCCGGTGCTGACAGCCGGAAACACCAGCGGCAAGGTCACTTTCCGGAAGCGTTGGAAGGGTGTGCATCCCAGGTTTTCTGCAGCTTCCTCCAGCGACTTGTTGATGGAGGAGAAGGCACTTTCGGTCATCAGATAGACGAACGGGTAGAACTTCAGACTGAACACCAGAATGATGCCGGTGTAGCCGTAGATGGTGGGGGTCTCGATGCCGATCAGCTTGAACCAGTTGGTCACGACGCCATTGGCACCGAATATCATGATCCATGCATAGGCACCGATGAAGGGTGGAGAGACCAGTGCCAGTACTGCCAGGGTCGAGATCAGGGACTTTCCGGGAATGTGGTACCGGGACATGCAGTAAGCCAGGGGAACACCCAGCAGGCAGGCGCCGATCATGCCCGCCACACCGACAATCAACGTGTTGTTCAACGCCTTGACATAGTATTGGTGGCTGAAGATGCGAGCATAGTTGGCCAGCGTGTACTGACCGGTTTCAGCATCGGTGAAGCTCAACAGGAACACCTTGCCAACCGGTAGAAACAGGAAGGCGGCTATCAGAAACAGGGTGGCTATCAGCACCATCCCCCAGAAATCCGGTCGCCATTGTCGCAAGGTTCTGGCAGCCATTACAGGCGAACTCCCGTGTCTCCGGCGGCAAAGAGCCCGATGCGATCGTTTCTGACGCGCAGGGTAATCGGTGATTGTGGCGCCAGGTTCAGGTAGTCGGGTCTGGGGTCCGTGATGAATTGAACTTCCAGATCATCCGTGATGCCGGCGGTCAGACGCAATTCACGTCCGGCGAAACTCTGGTAGTGCAGCCTGGCCGGCAGATGGACATAGCCAGCTTCATCGGGACTGTCTTGTCCGGTCACAGATCCTACTTGCAGTTCGACATGTTCGGGACGAATGGAGGCCACGATGTTCGAGCCTTCAGGCACGGCTGGCAGGTTCTCGATATGTCCGATGGGACTGTCACCCAGATAAGGTTTGCCATCCCTGAGCTGGACGGGAAGAAAATTGTTGGTGCCGACGAAGGAGGCCACGAAGCGATTGGCAGGTTCCTGGTAGATGGTCCAGGGGCTGGCTGCCTGCTGGATGACGCCCTGATACATGACGCAGACATGATCCGACATTTCCAGAGCTTCTTCCTGGTCATGCGTGACATAGATGGTCGTGATTCCCAGCTCCTGCTGCAGGGAGCGGAGTTCGCGTCGCAGGTCGATGCGCAGTTGTGCATCCAGATTCGACAGAGGCTCATCCATCAGCAGTACCTTGGGGCGAGTGACCAGTGCTCGTGCAAGACCCACACGCTGCTGTTGCCCGCCGCTGAGTTCATGGGGCATGCGATCGGCCAGGTGTTCGAGTTGTACGACGCGCAGGATGTCGGCTACTCGCGTCTTGACGTCTGCCCGTGACACCTTGCGTTGACGCAGGCCGAAGGCGATATTGTCTCTGACCGACAGGTGCGGAAAGATGGCGTAGTCCTGAAAGACCATGCCGATATCGCGGCGATGCACGGGGATGTCATCGAGCACTTGTTCGCCGACACTGATGCTGCCCTGATCTTGCCGGTGAAAGCCTGCGATGGTACGCAGCAAGGTGGTCTTGCCGCAGCCACTGGGGCCCAGCAAGGTGAAGAAGGACCCTGAAGGAATGTCCAGAGTGATGTCATGCAATGCAACGACATTGCCATAACTTTTCTTGACTCGGTCAATGAAAACGTTTGCCACGGGGAAAATGCCTGAGTCTGCGGAAGGTGAAGGGGAGATGTGCACGCTTGTAATAACAAGGGCTCACAAAGGGAGAGATCAAGATGCCTGGCGACGCAGGGCCGCCAGGCAATAGGTCGTTTCCTGCCGCGCTGTCTTCAGACTACATTCCGATCTTCAGAATGTACCGTGACAGGCAGTGAGGCAGGTTCTGCGAATTACTGAACTTCAAGTACCATATCCGACCACAGGTTCAGCAGTCGTTCGCGGTTCTCTGCAGCCCACACTGCGTCATATTCGATTGCAGGCACATCAGCCAATGGCATCAGCTCGGACACGGATGCCACATCGCTGCGGATCGGTCTGCGACCAATGGAGGCAACGACTTCCTGAGCGGCGGCGGATGTCATGAAATCGAGGAACTGCTTGCCACCATCAGCGTTGGCAGCGCCCTTGAGCAGGGCCATGCCGTCAGGCACGATCGAGGTGCCATCGGTGGGGTAGACAATTTCCACGGGGCCGCCTCCCAGCTTGTAGCGCAGTGCCGCATCTTCCAGAGTGACGCCGATGGGCAGTTCGCCATCATTGACGAATTTGGGCACGGCACCGGAGCTGTTGGACAGGATGAAGTTGGTCAGGATGCCCTTGTAGATCTCCCAGCCTTTCTCTTCGCCAAAGGCCTGAATCACGGTAGCCAGCTGGATATAGGAAGAACCGGATTTGTCGGCTCTTGCCGAGGAGATCAACTCGAGGTATTCGGGCTTGGCCAGATCAGCCCAGCTGGCGGGGGCAGGCTTGCCATCGAGCTTTTCCGGGTTCACGATGAACACACTGACCACAGCGGTAAACGGCAGCCAGGTGCTGGTTCGCATGGCAGGATTGATCTTGTCAGCTTCGGCCGGCTCGTAGGTTTCAAACAGATCCGCGTTGAAATCGAGCACTTCGCCGCCGACACTCCAGATGACATCAGCCCCTTTGCCTTCACCTTCGGCCTTTATCCGGTTGATGAGTTCTCCCGTGCCAGCCTTGACGATATCGACTTCAAGTCCGGTCTGGCTGGTGAACAGAGGAACCAGTTCATCGACGATGGTTTGTGGTGCCGCCGTATATACCGTGACAGGCTCGGCCGCCTGCACAGAAACGGACATCGTCAGACTGCCCGCCATGGCCAGGCATAGTGGAGTAAACCCGAATAGCTTCTTGATCATGCTGAATCCTTGGTTGTTGGGAACACGTGGTATGAGCAACACTTGCTGCTCTGTGGCTTTGATCTCTTGCTCTGGTGACAGTGGCACGACTTTCGGCAATGGATACAGAATGTCGCCTGCTACTTCTTCGGCAAAAAGCCATCACTCCAGTGTCTCAGAGATTGATCCAACTTTCCAGAATTCTGTTTTTAACAGATCAATCTGATATCTTGCAAGCGCATGATGATGCTCGATCTGCATCACGTACCTGTCGATCTGATAGCCAGTACCCAAAGGAGATATACCTTGTCATCACCACGAATCGAAGCCCTGTTGTTCGACATGGGCGGTGTCGTTCTTGAAGTGGATTTTGGCAAGGTGTTCCAGGCGATGGAAGGCCTCAGTGCCTTGCCCGTGGAAAGGATTCGTGAACTTTTCAGCATGGATGAAGCCTATCAGCAGCATGAAAGAGGCTTGCTTGGTGGTACGGAGTATCTACAGCATCTGCGTGAACAGCTTCAACTTGATGCTTCGGATGCCGACATCATCGCTGCCTGGAACTCGATCTTTGGCGAAGAGCTCACGCCGGTACTGGATGCCATTGAACAAATCAGTCATCGCTATCCCTGTGACGGTTTCACCAATACCAACC
>CBDUIJ010000353.1:0-5860 GCA_965367215.1 uncultured Granulosicoccus sp. | reverse complement strand
ATTCACTACTGGCATGACGAACGTTGATGCACTGGTGATGAAGGCTTCGGTGGCCTGTCTGGCCTCTTCAATGGTGAATGGCTCTTCCACCACGGTATAACCGGCTTCGGCTGCAAACTTGAGCACGGCATGACGGGTGATTCCACTGAGAATTTCATGCCCCAGATGACGTGTCTGGATTTTCCTGTCTGCCGTCACGATGTAGGCATTGTTCGATGTGCCTTCGGTCACCAGTCCGTCCTCGACCATCCAGGCATCGTGCACACCGGCATCCAGCGCTGCCTGCTTGCCCATGCTGGGCGCCAGCAACCCCACTGTCTTGATATCGCGACGTTTCCAGCGTAGATCCGGTATGGATATGACATGCATCCCTTGCTCTGCCATGGGTGAATTCAGCAGGTTCTTGGCCTGAGTAAACATCACGAGCGAAGATTTCGACTTGACCGGATAGGCAAAATCACGATCAGCCACTCCTCGCGAGACCTGAAGATACAGCAGGCCTTCTTCAAGTTCATTGAGCTTGATCAATTCGAGCTGAGCTGCTTCGATTTCCTGTTCAGGGCACGGGGCAGCCATGGACAATTCCGACATCGAACGCGCGAGACGCTTCAAGTGAGCCTTGTTATCGATCAGCTTGCCCTGAAGGACAGTCGACACCTCGTAGACAGCATCCGCAAACAGGAATCCTCTGTCGAGAACGGAGATCTTGGCGTTCTCCTCGGCAACAAATTCTCCATTGACGTAAAACGTTCGACTCATAGCTGATCTGATCCCTGCAACGCCAGCTTGACATGCCGGCAATGATGTTTGTCTTTCGTGGAATTTCTGCCTGGCCAGCAATAACGCAAGCCTGACAGCTATCTGGCATTCAGCGAACGAGAAGTGCGCTTATGTCGGACAATGTCTGCGCCTGAAAGTGCGGTCTGGGCAAGTGTTCCGGCCACTGATCATTATACTGGTTGAACCACAATGTCTGTACACCGGCGTTGCGTGCACCCACCACATCCGTGACCGGATTATCCCCCACATGCAACAAGGCCTGTGATGGCAGCTCCATAAAACTGAGACAGTCATGAAACATGTCTGGTTCCGGCTTGGGTGCAGATTTCATGTTCGCTGCCAGTATCACATCGAAATAAGGCGCGATACCAATCAGGTCCAGATCTGCATTGCCGTTGGTGATGGCCGCGAGGCGATAGCGGGACTTGAGTCGCGACAGCATATCCAGGGCATCCTCGTAGAGCTCGACTTCACTTCGGGCACGGTAGAAAACATCGAAGGCCTCTTCAGCCAATGTTCGCGGGTAACCGAACTCCTCGAGCAAGGTTCTGAGACCTGCCAGACGGATGGAGCTGACACAACGTTGCAGTTCCGGGAATCGTTGACGAATCCGGGTCTGATACAGCAACAGGCTCTCGGGCGTATGCACAGAGACTATCTTCGGGGTGCGCTCCCGGAACCAGTCGAATAATGCAGCATCGGCCCGAGCAATGGCAGGCGCGCAGTGCCATAAGGTGTCATCGAGATCAAAGGAGACTGCCTTGACCGCATCCAGAGAGGCCTCTGCCACAGCTACGGCCTCTGACAGCCCACCTTCCTGAGCGCTGCTCAAGCCGGCTCACCTGCAATCAGCAACACGTGCATGCGCCGAGGCCCGTGAGCGCCTATTTCCAGCGTCTGTTCGATATCAGCGGTGCGCGAAGGCCCTGTCACCAGATTGATAGCGCGGGGCAAGGTATCGAACTCCCGAATGAATGAGAAGACATCGTCAACATATTGCACTATCTGCGACTCGTACAAGACGGTGATGTGAGTCTCTGGTAAAAAATTCAAACCAGCAGGTGTCTGTGCGCCACTGGCCATGACAACACTCCCGGTTTCCGCCACAGCGGCCAGACAGGGCGTGATACTGACTTGTTCCTCGCCAGTAGCCGGACCGCAACGATAACTTGAAGGCCAGGCGATCGATGACAAGGCCGGCGCTACGGTTACCGCACCTGATGCCGCCCCATCTATTCCCTGAGATGCCAGATAGTCCTGTACGGCATCCACGCAGTTGTCCCGCGTCTGCAAACGTACAACACTCATCAGCACCGATTCCATGTTCGCTATGGCGGTTTCGACCAGGTCGTCGCCAACCTTGGGCAAGGTACTTCGCCGCGCGCCCTGCAACCGTTCGGTCACTTCCGCAGGCTGGTCCGCCAGGGTCTGCGTGGCTCCCGTCTCGGAGCGACCCAGCGCTGTGCCAATGCGTTGCAGTATCTGTTCACGGGCATTCATGCTGCGCGATCTCCCTTGGCGGCCACTGATTTCTGTTGCTTGCTGGCCTTGTAAAGACTCATGAAGGTGCTGCTCCCCTGAGGCGCTGGAAGATCGCGACCCTGAGTCCAGGCTCCCGCCAACGGCAGTCGGCTGAAATAACCTCGCCGCTTCCCCAATCGTGACAACATGGAGACACCCAGACGTGTCAAAGCGTGATAGAGCCTTGGCCTGGTAGCCATCGCAGCCCAGATGCCAAGACCGTAGCGAGCACCGGGTGTCTGCAAAGAGCGCAGGAAGGTCTGGCGCCGATGCTCGCGCAGCAGACTCGGCAAGGGAATGCTCATGGGACACACCTCGGCACACCGACCATTCAACGTACAGGCATGAGCCAGATCCGGCGCATTCTCGATGCCGACCATGGCTGGTGTGACTACCGAGCCCATCGGTCCCGGGTAGACCCATCCGTAGGCGTGACCACCGACCGAGCCATAGACGGGGCAATGATTCAAACAGGCTCCGCACCGAAAACAGCGCAGCATCTCACGCAGCGCGCCGCTGAGCATCTCGGTTCGATGGTTATCCACCAACACCACATGAAAAGCCTCGGGGCCATCGATATCGTCACTGCGCCGTGGCCCGCTCATCAGACTGGTGTAGTTGGAGTAATGCTGCCCTGTCGCACTACGTGCCAACAGGCGCAACAGACAACTGGCGTCCTCCAGTGTCGGCACGACTTTCTCGATACCGACGATCACGATCTGTACACGCGGCAGGTTGGATGTCAGGTCTCCGTTGCCTTCATTGGTCACCAGCACATGCTGACCTGTCTCGGCTACCAGAAAGTTGGCGCCAGTGATGCCGACATCCGCCATCCGGAACTTGTCCCGCAGTACCTTGCGCGCTTCGTCAACCAGCGCCGAGCGATCGACCAGGCGTTCGTGCAAGCCGTAGCGGCCATGATGGTCATGAAACAGATCGGATACCTGTTCCTTCGTCTTGTGTATGGCAGGTGCAATGATATGACTGGGCGCCTCGCCCGCCAGCTGAATGATGTACTCCCCCAGATCGGTTTCTATCGGTTCGATGCCCGCGGCACTCAGAGCACCATTGATATCGGCTTCCTCGCCAACCATCGACTTGCCCTTGGTAACGGTTTTCGCGCCATGCGACTTGCAGATATCGACAATGATGTCACTGGCGTCGGCTGAGCTTGATGCCCAGTGCACCTGTCCACCGTTCTCCTGGACACGTGCCTCGTACGCCAGCAAGTAGTGATCGAGATTCTCCAGAACATGATTCTTCAGCTGACGTGCATCATCACGAATCTGCTGCCACTCCGGGACCAGCTTGACCGCCGCGGTGCGCTTGCCGATGAAACCCTGCTTGACGTTGCCCAGAGCCTGCTTGAGGTCATCGTCCAGCAATGCCTTGTGTGCACGCGCCTTGAAATCCAGCGATTCTACTTGCATGTCAGTGTTCTCCCTTGCCGATGGCCGGTACATCGCTCATGCCAGCCAGCACTTCGGCCACATGATAGACCTGCATGTCGGATCCCAGACGACTCAATCGGCCACTGATGTTGAGCAGACAGCCCATGTCGCCACCGAGCAGGATTCCGGCTCCCGATTGCTCGGCCAGCGCGACCTTGTCGGACACCATGCGCTCGGAAATATCGGGGAACTTGACACAGAACGTACCGCCGAATCCACAGCAGACTTCGGTCTCCTCCATCTCCTTGAGCTCCAGCCCCGAGATTGCAGCCATCAGCTTGCGAGGCTGCTCCTTGATACCCAGCTCCCGCAAGCCAGAGCAGGCATCATGATAAGTCACGGAACCCTTGAAGGACGCCTGCGGGTCTTCCACCCCCATCGTGTCCACCAGAAAGGAGATGAGCTCATGGCAACGAGCTGCCAATGACTCGGCGCGATCTTTCCACTCCGGTTCATCGGCGAACAGTTCAGGGTAGTGCTTGACGAGCATGCCAGCACAGGACCCTGATGGCACCACGACATGTTCGAACCCCTCGAAGGTCTCTATGACCTGTCTGGCGATGGTTCGTGCTGACTCATCATCCCCACTGTTGAAGGCAGGCTGGCCACAACAGACCTGGGATTCGGGGACGCTGACCTTGCATCCAGCCTGTTCCAGCAAGCGGATAGCAGCAAAACCGACGTTGGGACGGTGTAGATCAACCAGACAGGTTACAAACAGGGCGACTTCAGTCATGGCAAACTCGATACTTCCTCATCGTTGATGGCACACACTATACTTCGCTGATGAACTCCAACAAAGACATGGATACCAATCCGCCCGATTTTCAGGGCGAAAAAGGTCAACGCGTGGCCATTCGACGCGATTCCCTGAAAATCGACCCAACGGCAGATGGATCTGCTCGCGTGAACGTGATGTTCTGCGGTGGTTTCCATTCCAGCATGCTGGGCACCAAGGCCTCCTTTCTTGCCAAATTCTGCAAGGCTCGGCAATGGTCCTACACCCGCTTCGATTATCGCGGTCATGGAGAGTCAGAAGGCTCCACTCACGACCTGACTCTCAGAGACTGGCTCGAAGACACGCTCAATGTGCTGGACACTCTCGATGGCCCTGTGCTGCTGGTCGGTTCCTCCATGGGCGGCTGGCTGGCAACCCTGGCTGCCTTGCGCCGCCCCGAGAAAGTGACCGGGCTGCTGTTACTGGCTGCAGCACCAGACTTTCTGCAAGAATTGATTGCGCCTCGCCTCGGGCCGACTGAGACCTGGGACTTGCAGCAGGACAAGGTCGTCCTGCTGGAGAATGCCTACGCCGACCCGCACCCGATAACCCAGGCCTTGCTGGACAGCGGGCGCGATCTGGCATTGCTCGATACCCCGTCCCTGCCTGATCAACCAGGCCTGGCCGATCTGTCGTGCCCCGTGCGCTTGCTGCATGGCACCCATGACACGGATGTCCCCTATGAACTGTCAGTCAGACTCATGGGTGCGATTCAGCACGATGATGCGCGTCTGACACTACTGCACCGTGCCGATCACCGCCTCTCCGACGAACGCTCATTGCGGATGCTGGCTGCCGAGCTGATGGACCTGGCCGGCTGATCCCAACCCTACAAGCAGCTCCAAACCCCCAGGGTCGAACGTATAGTAGAAATCATTCTTGCCCGAGAGGCTGATCGAGCCTTCCCTGTCATATGGTTTCAGACACCTCTGTTGCAGACATCATTACTGAATCGGGTCGCGCCGATGACTTGATCAGGGCAACTGACACGGGCCTGGTCTGCGCGAGCGGCGACTTCGTCATCGATCCGATGAAGCGCACACGCACTGCGGTGATCTCCCACGCCCACGCCGACCATGCGCGGCCAGTGGCAGATCATTACTACGCGAGTGAATCATCCGTGCCGTTGCTGAAACGACGGTTGGGTGAAGATAAGGATATCCGCGGCGTCCCCTTTGGGCAGACATTGACACTCGGGCAGACACAGGTCTCGTTTCATCCTGCCGGGCATGTACTGGGTTCGGCCCAGATTCGGGTCGAGGCAGACGAACAAGTTTGGGTATTCACCGGTGACTTCAAGCGCGACCATGATCCCAGCTGCGAACCGTTC
>CBDUIJ010000352.1:0-5881 GCA_965367215.1 uncultured Granulosicoccus sp. | reverse complement strand
CCTGCTCGCAAACTAGCTGACACCCCAGGTATCACTCAAGCGGTAGCCCTCTGGCCAGGGGTCGGTCGGGTCGAGCATGTGCTGATGAGTACCAGTGATCCATCCTCTTCCGGAAATGGTCGGCACGATTGCAGGTTTCCCTCCCACCTCGGTCGTGCGCGCTATCTGCCCTTCAAAGACCGAATTGATGATGGATGTTGCGAGCAGTTTCTGACCCACTTGCATCTGACCACGCGCTGACAGTACTGCCATCCGCGCCGAGACGGCGGTGCCGGTCGGGGAGCGGTCAACCTTGCCCGGCTGGATGGCAACAGCGGAGCGAGCCTCGAATCCCTCGGCAGTTCGGGTGAGTGGCCCTGCGAACAGGCAAAAGGAGATATGCCGCCAATCCGGTATTTCCGGGTGATTGAACCCTAGCACCTCATTGGCCGCATTGGTCAACTTGACTCCCATGCTGGCAATGTCGCGGGCTTCATCCTCCCTGATGGCAAAGCCGAGCGCCTCGGCATCCACGATGACGAAACTGTCTCCGCCGAAAGCGGTATCGACCGTCAGCGTACCCAATCCTTCCACTTCGAGACTTGCATCCAGTTGATCGGCAAAGCTGGGCAGGTTTTCAACCACGATACGTTCGGCCTTGCCATTCCTGCAGTGGGCGCGTACACGCACAAGCCCACCCGGTGCCTCCAGCACCATATCAGTCACAGGTTCCTGCATGGGAATGATGCCGCTGTCGAGCAACACAGTCGACACACAGATCGAGTTCGAGCCTGACATGGGGGGCGTGTCCTCAGGCTCCATGATAATGAAGGCGGCATCCGCCTGAGGGTTCTTCGGCGGTACCAGAAGATTCACATGCCGAAAGACCCCACCGCGCGGTTCGTTCAGCACGAAATGACGCAGCGTCTGATCCTGTTCGATGTACTTGCGCTGCTCCCACAGGGTTTCCCCGGGAGGAGGGCTGACGCCGCCGACGATGACATCGCCGACTTCACCTTCCGCATGGCAAGAGACAACATGAATGGTTTTGGAACTGCGCATGGGCACCTGCGAACAAGGACGTTATTAGGCCTGGAATTGCGGGAATTATGACGGAACGCTTGCTTGATGTACATACGACACAGGTAGCCGGATGCGGGCATCTGGTTCGGTTCCCGACCCCATCTCCTGAATCGAATTCACCGTCGCAAACGGTCGGGGGCGGTTGTCATCCTTGCAAAACCACCTTGACTTGATCGTGTAGGTTTTACCTCTGGAGAAATACGTAATACAGGGCTGCGTTATCGTTTGTCCCACATTTCGAGTCGCAGAGAACCTGTTCAAGAGCACGATCACAGGATATTCGACGGCTCGCTCCAGTGAGACTGGTCCATCGATATCAGCGACCTCACAACATTCAACCGCAACTATCAGGAGAACAACAGATGATCTCAAGAGGCATCATTGCAGGACTCGTCGCCACATTTGCATTATCACTGATCATGATGATGAAGTCATCGATGGGTGTCATGCCCGCGTTTGATATCATCAGTGACTGGAAAAACGCTACAGCGGTCTTCGGAATTTCCATCAGTTCCGCGATCGCCTGGGTGCTGCACTTTGCCTTGGGCGGCCTGTGGGGAGCACTGTATGCGTCCTTCCATCAACGACTCCCAGGTGGTTTCGTCGTATCCGGAATTGTTGTTGGAGTAGCAGCGTGGTTGGGCATGATGATCGGCTTCATGCCGTTGGCGGGTAATGGCCTGTTTGCTTTGGGAATCAGTCCAATGGTGACCATGGCGACACTGGTGTTGCATGTGTTCTTCGGTGCGGTTCTGGGTTTTACCTATTCGAAACTCACTGAGCGAGAATCGCTGGTGACAGTAACTCAGTAGACGACTGACAAGACGTTTACACCTTCCGTGAATGCGAAGCGCCTGACTATTCAGGCGCTGGTGACCACGTACTCATTGAACCCGGCATTCATGGCCTGAAGGGCCAATGCGAGAACCTGACTACAAAATGTCGTCCTGATCATTACGAGCGTTCTTCGCACACTCCATCAACCACGTCTGGAAGAGTCGCAGAGCCGGAGGAACTCGGCGATCCAGACTGACCATGGAGCAGTACCAGGCGCAGCGAACGGTTCGCTCGTCTATCTTTACCAGGCTACCAGTCGCAAGCTCACGCTTGCAGATGATGTTGTCAGCCAGTATGACCCCCTCGCCATCCACCGCCGCATCGATTGCCAGAGACAGGTCGGAGTGAATCCGGCCTGTTTCCCACGCGGTCGATGTCGGGTCGAATTTTTCGAACCATTGCCTCCAGATAGTGGTTCCATGATCATGAATCAGTGGAAGTGATCCGATATCCAGAGGGCTCTGTTCTGCCTTTATCTGCAGAAGCAGCTCGGGAGAGCACGCAGGAAAGCCATCGATGGGGAAAAGCCGATTGGTGGCCCTGCGCGACCCCGGAATTCGGCGTTCAAAATGAACGACCATGTCCCAGCCGGCAGCTGTACGGGCGGGTGGGCTCCAGGCGGAACGCAAATTTATCTCAATGCCTGGATTGTCCTTCTGAAACTCGACAATCAGCCTTCTCAACCAGCGGCTGGATATGGCTGGCTCGGCAACGACCTCTATGACACTCTGCCGGGAAGACGGTTGGAAAGCGTCGCAGGCATCTGACAGTATCTGCATGCCCTCGGCAATTCGTGGTGCCAGCATCCGGCCTTCTTCTGTCAGTTCGATCCAGTTCTTGTGGCGGACAAACAGAGGGGCGCATAGCCATTCCTCCAGATTCCGTACGTGCTGGCCGACGACCGTGTGACTCACGTGCAGTTCTGCCGCTGCTTTCGAAAAGCTCTCATGCCTGGCCGCCGCTTCAAAGGCGCGCAGGGCATTCAGATGTTTCATGGAGCGAGGCATGGATTCAGTGTAGTTAAAAGCTTCGCTGGGAGCAATAACTAAGCGCTCACGTCTGTGCTACGTCGCTACATATACTTTGTCCATCACTTGAACAGCCTTGACTGTCATTCGACAGCAAAAGCCGGATTGACACCGATGGACGCACAATCAGAAGCAGCACTGGTAGTAGCCGATCTGCACAAGCGATTCGGTGCTCATGAGGTCTTGAAGGGCGTGGGTTTGACCGCTCGTCAGGGCGATGTGATCTCGATGATCGGTTCATCCGGTTCAGGAAAAAGTACTTTTCTGCGTTGTATCAACCTGCTTGAAATACCCGATTCGGGCACCGTCAGCATGCACGGTGAGCTCATTGGCATGGTGACAACGCGAAGTGGCGAGACCAGGCCTGAAAACCTGCGTCAGGTAGAGCGAATTCGTTCACGGCTTGCCATGGTGTTCCAGGGGTTCAACCTCTGGGCACATATGACGGTACTGGAAAACGTCACCGCAGGCCCCATTCACGTCCTCAAGCAGTCAAGGGTCGAAGCCATCGAGAAGGCAGAGGCGATGCTTCATCGGGTGGGCATGTACGAGCGACGCAACTATTTCCCCGCCCATCTTTCCGGTGGTCAGCAACAACGTGCGGCAATTGCAAGAGCGCTGGCGATGGAACCGGACGTGATGCTGTTCGACGAGCCGACATCTGCCCTGGATCCCGAGCTGGTGGGCGAAGTACTGAAGGTGATGCGTTCGCTTGCAGATGAAGGACGCACCATGGTTGTCGTCACACACGAGATGGCGTTCGCACGGGACGTCTCGTCACAGGTGATCTTTCTGCATCAGGGACTGATCGAAGAGACTGGCGATCCCGATGAGATATTCGAACACCCGAAGTCCGCGCGCTTCAAGCAGTTCTTGTCAAGCACCAGAAACTGATCGTATTGCGCCAATTCCACCGGCGCTGCTGCAATGAAACCATTCACCAGGATAGAGAAGGCAATGAGACTCAAGAATCTAGTTTGCGCAGCGCTGGGCGTTGCCATGGGATTTTCAGCTACCCAGACCATGGCCGCCGACACATTGCGGATTGGCGTCGAAGGAGCTTACCCGCCATTTTCCAAGAAAGAGGCTGACGGCACGCTATCGGGGTTCGACATAGACATCGCGTTGGCGTTATGTACACAGATGAAGAGAGAGTGCGAACTGGTCGAACAGGAATGGGACGGCATGATTCCGGCCCTGATTGCCCGCAAGTACGATGCCATTGTAGCCTCCATGTCGATCACCGAGGATCGCAAGAAGAAAGTCGATTTTTCAGAGAAATACTACAACACACCCACCCGATTCATCGCCAGGAAGGGATCTGCCATTTCGTTTACGGCTGACGGCACCAAAGGCGTAAGAATCGGACTCTTGCGAGGTACTACGTATCAATGCTACGTAGAGAAACACCTCCCTGACGCAATAGTGAGCCTGTATGCGAACCAGGAAGATGTCTACGCAGACCTGGCCTCTGGCCGACTTGATGCACAGATTTCCAACTCCATTCAGGCCATGGATGGTTTCCTGAACACTGACGCCGGGCAGGACTTCGATTTTGCAGGTGGCGACCTTGATGACGTGGCCTGTCTGGGCGAGGGCCTGGGCATTGCCGTGCGCAAAGATGATCCGCTTGCCGAGGAACTGTCAGTGGCCATCAAGGCCATCCGTGAGGACGGCAGCTACAAGGCGGTAAACGAAAAATACTTCGAATTCGATATCTACGGCAACTGATTCTCGATATATCCCTCGGCGAGAGCGGTGCAGCTCTCGCCTCGTGAAGTGCCTGGCAAAGGAGATTCTGATGGACGCGGTTATCGAATATCGTGGAGTCCTCATGGACGGAACATTGATCACGGGCTCGCTCGCCATCGCCTCGCTTCTATTGTCGATCATGTGTGGACTTGGCGGTGTGTATCTCAAGATGTCCTCATCGCTTTTCCTGAACAGACTTGGCAATGCCTATACAACACTGATTCGAAGTGTGCCAGAGCTTGTATTGATGATGCTGATTTTCTACGGCGGACAGGTTGCACTGAACCAGCTCGGCGCTGCAACCGGCCTCTGGGACTACATCGAAGTCAACCAGTTCGCTGCGGGAGTTCTGACACTCGGATTCATTTTCGGTGCCTATATGGCAGAGACTTTCCGCGGCGCCATACTGGCAATTCCCAAAGGGCAACTGGAGGCGGCTGTCGCAGCCGGAATGAGTCCTCGCCTGGTATTCACTCTCGTCACCTGGCCGCAAATGGTGCGGTATGCTTTGCCAAGCTTTGCCAACAACTGGCTTGTGCTGGTCAAGTCCACGGCACTCGTATCGGTCATCGGCTTGCATGATCTGGTCTGGAATGCAGTCAGCGCAGGTCGGTCAGTGCAACAGCTGTTTTCTTTCATGATTGCCGTACTTCTCATCTACCTGGCCATTACAGCGGTCACCGATGTGCTCTTGCGTTGGGTAGAACGGAAGTACAGCGCTGGCGTGGTCAAGGGATAGAAACATGGAGCAGGAACGCACATTCTCCGAATACCTGCGCTCGTTCAGCGAGCAGGCATCACCGCTGGATTTCATGTTGATCTACGATCACCTGGATCAATTTTTCCACGGAGCCTTGGTGACCCTGGAAATCACGTTTCTGGCGTTGTTTCTGGGTGGTTTGATCGCCATCCCCATGGCAATGGCACGTGCCTGCAAGACCCCCATTCTCAATCCCGCCATCTGGAGCTTTACCTATCTGTTTCGTGGTACGCCTCTATTGGTACAGCTGTACCTGATCTACTACGGTCTGGGTCAGTTCGAGGCCGTGCGTGAAAGCTTCCTCTGGGAACCGATACTCAGTAGCCCCTGGTGGTGTGTTCTGATTGCGTTCGTCCTCAACAGCTCTGCCTACACCACCGAATTCCTGCGTGGCTCCATCGAGACGATTCCGGCAGGGGAAATCGAGGCCGCCAAAGCCTGT
>CBDUIJ010000351.1:0-5884 GCA_965367215.1 uncultured Granulosicoccus sp. | reverse complement strand
GGCACAGCTGGACAAGGCGACCTTCAAGTTCATCAGTGAACCCACAGCTGCCTATTCTGCCATTCTGGCCGGCGATCTCGATGCCTTCCCGAACTACCCGGCACCAGAGAATCTGTCGCAGCTGGATGATGATCCACGCTATTCGGTGGTACTCGGTTCGACCGAGGGTGAGACCATCCTGGCCATGAACAATGCGGCAGCACCGTTTGATGATATCCGGGTCAGAGAGGCGGTTGCCCATGCCATCAATCGGGAAGAGATCATCGATGGTGCCATGTACGGTTACGGTACGCCCATCGGCACGCATTTCGCGCCGCATAATCCGGCCTATGTCGATCTCACTGGCCAGTCGGATTTCGACCCCGAGAAGTCGAAGGCATTGCTGAAGGAGGCGGGCCTTGAAGAGGGCTTGACGGTATCGTTGAAGTTGCCACCACCGGTGTATGCGCGACGTGGCGGTGAAATCATTGCCGCGCAGCTGCGTGACGTGGGCATCACGGCCGAGATCGAAAACCTGGAATGGGCGCAGTGGCTGGAACAGGTGTTCAAGGGCAAGGACTTCAACCTCACCATCGTCTCGCACACCGAACCCATGGACATCGGCATCTATGCCAACCCCGAGTACTACTTCCAGTACGACAACAGTGAGCTGCAGACGTTGATGACAACGCTCGGTAGCGAGACCGACCCCGACAAACGGCTTGCCCTGTTGCAGGAAGCGCAGCAGATCATCGCCGATGACTACGTCAACGCCTATCTGTTCCAGCTGGCACGCACCGGCGTGGCGAACAGCAAACTCAAGGGGCTGTGGCCCAATTCACCCACTCAGGCGAATGACCTGACGGCGGTTTACTGGGAAGACTAGGTTTGTGTCCTGCGGGTTGCCGGGAGTGCCGCGTGGCACGCAGGACTGACTGACATGTTGCATTATCTTTTCAGGCGACTCGGTTCCCTGCTGGCTACCTTGTTGGTGGCCAGTCTTGTGGTATTCCTCGTCATTGAAGTGGTGCCGGGCGACCCGGCGTCCTACATGCTCGGGATGAATGCACAGCCGGATACGGTGGCGGCGTTGCGTAGCGAGCTGGGTCTGGATCAGAGCGGAGCTGCTCGCTATCTGCAATGGATTACCGGTCTGCTGCAAGGTGACTTCGGGCAATCGTATACCTACCGGACGCCGGTAGCCGACATGGTGGCCGATCGTCTGTGGATCTCACTACCGCTGGCCTTGTACGCGCTGTTTCTGTCCACGGTACTGGCCTTTCCAGCTGGCATCTGGGCTGCCAGTCATCGTGGCGGCGTGGCGGATACCACCGTCATGGGTTTTACCCAGCTGGGTATTGCCATCCCCAATTTCTGGTTTGCGCTGTTGCTGGTGATGTTCTTCGCGGTCAATCTTGGCTGGTTTTCCGCAGGTGGTTTTGCTGGCTGGGAAAATGGTCTTTTTGCGGGATTGAAGTCGTTGACCTTGCCGGCCATCTCACTGGCTCTGCCGCAGGCCGCGATACTCACGCGAGTCATGCGCTCGTCTCTGCTCGATGTGCTGGGTGAGGATTTCATGCGAACCGCGCGGGCCAAGGGGCTCAGTGAACGTCAGGCACTGCTCCGACACGCATTGAGAAACGCCATGATTCCGGTGCTGACCATCATGGGCCTGCAGTTCTCCTTCCTGATCGCCGGTGCCATCATCATCGAGAATGTGTTCTTTCTGCCGGGGCTGGGGCGACTGATCTTCCAGAGCATTGCGCAGCGGGATCTGATCGTGGTGGAAAGTGTCGTCATGCTGCTGGTGTTTGCTGTCGTCATGGTCACCTTTGTCATCGATCTGGCCTATGCCTGGGTTGATCCACGTCTGCGGCAGCAGCGACGATGAAACTTCGCTCTCTTGTACCCGGTGCCCTGCTTGTATTGCTGGTATTGGTCGCTGCGCTGCTGAGCTATCTGTGGACACCGTTCGATGTGGCCACGCTGGATATCCGCAACAAGTTCGCATCCCCCGGTGCCGAGCACTGGCTGGGTACCGATCATCTCGGCCGGGATATTCTCTCCATGCTGATGGTGGGTGCGCGTACCTCCATCGCCGTGGCACTGGTGGCGGTGGGCATCGGCATGGGAATCGGGGTGCCGCTGGGACTGCTGGCCGCCGCGCGTGCGCATTCCTGGCTGGATGAGCTGATCATGCGGGGTAACGACCTGGTATTCGCCTTTCCGGCCTTGCTGATTGCCATCATGATCACGGCTGTCTTCGGGCCCGGCGCCATCAATGCGATCATTGCCATCGGCATTTTCAATATCCCTGTCTTTGCCCGTCTGACCCGAGGGGCTGCCATGAGTCTGTGGAACCGGGAATTCATACTGGCGGCACGTGTCGCCGGCAAGGGACCGCTGCGCATTTCCCTGGAGCACCTGCTACCCAACATCACCAATCTGCTGGTGGTGCAGGGCACCATCCAGTTCTCGCTGGGCATTCTGGCCGAGGCGGGTCTGTCCTATGTCGGCCTGGGCGCACAGCCGCCCATTCCCAGCTGGGGACGCATGCTGGCGGAAAGCCAGACGCTGATCAGTCTGGCACCGCATCTGGCGCTGTTTCCCGGCCTTGCCATTGTCATCACCGTGCTGGGTCTGAACCTGCTGGGCGATGGTCTGCGGGACTGGCTGGACCCGAGGTTGCGCCGTGAACGCTGAGTCGCCGTTGCTGCGCATGGACAATGTGCAGTTATCCATTCACCAGACACCCATATTGCAGGACATCTCCCTGCAGGTGCAGGCCGGGCAGACACTGGGGCTGATTGGCGAAAGTGGCTCGGGCAAATCCATGACGGCGCTGTCCATCATGCAGCTGTTGCCACGTGGATCCCGGCAAATGGGCAGTATCCGATTTCAGGGACAGGCGCTTGAGCAGCTGTCAGAAGCCGAGCTGTGTGAGCTGCGCGGCAGTGATATCGGCATGATCTTCCAGGAACCGATGACGGCCTTGAATCCGGTGAAGAGCATCGGTGAGCAGGTCGGTGAAAGCATTCGTCTGCATCGACGCCTGTCGCGCGATGAGACGCAGGCGCTGACCTTGCGCACGCTGGAGCGGGTCGGCCTGCCCAATACGAAGTTTCCTCTGAATCGTTACCCGCATGAACTCTCCGGCGGGCAGCGACAACGGGTGGTGATTGCCATTGCCATTGCCTGCCAGCCGCGACTGCTGATTGCCGATGAACCCACGACGGCGCTGGACGTGACCACTCAGGCGGGTATTCTCGAATTGCTGAAGTCATTGCAGCGGGATGAAGGCCTGGCTTTGATGCTGATCAGTCATGATCTGGCCGTGGTGTCCAATATGGCCGATGATATTGTCGTGATGCGCAAGGGGCGTATCGTTGAACAGGGTGGATTGGGCGCGGTCTTTGGCCGTCCTGCCCACAGCTATACGCAGATGTTGTTCGACGCATCGGCGTTGACGCAGGTGTCACATAGCCCTGCAGTACAGGGGGCGGATGCGCAAGGCGACAGGATAGAGAGCGCTGATCGTGTCTCGCCAACGAGTTCTGATTCACTGTCCACGCCCACGCCCACGCCCACACCGGCACCGGCACCGGCAATAGTCGCACCTCATGCCTCCACCACGCCCCTGTTGCAGGTGGAAAACCTGATTTGCGAATACCCCGGTCGGCGCACCGGCCTGTTTTCCCATGCGCCCGCCTTTCGTGCCGTGGATCGGGTCAGCTTCGACATTCAGCATGGTGAGAGTATCGGTCTGGTGGGTGAAAGCGGCTGTGGCAAGTCAACGCTGACACGGGCGCTGCTCGGTCTGATGCATCTGCATGACGGTCGCATCCGACTCAACGGGGAAGAGGTCAGTGCTGCTCATGTGGTATCAAGGGCAGCCCGGCAGCAGATGCAGGTAGTCTTTCAGGACCCCTATGGGTCGTTCAACCCGCGTCATCGAGTGGGAAGGCTGGTCAGTGAACCGTTGCATGTACTGGATGAATCTCCAGAGCGCAAGGCCACGCAGCGGCGGGTCGCCAGCGTTCTCGAAAGTGTCGGTCTGCACGCCGATGACAGCAACAAGTTCATCCATGAATTCTCGGGAGGTCAACGCCAGCGCATTGCGATCGCGCGCTCACTGATCATCGAACCCTCTCTGATCATTCTGGACGAGGCGGTCTCCGCCCTGGATGTGTCGGTACGTGCGCAGGTTCTGCAGTTGCTCGACACACTGGCGCGTGAGCAGGGCCTGGCCTATCTGTTCATCTCGCACGACCTGTCCGTGGTGCAGCGAGTCACCGAGCGGGTAATGGTCATGCAGCATGGCCAGATCGTGGAGCAGGGGGACACACCTGCCGTATTTGCAAATCCGCAACACCCCTACACCCGGGAGTTGCTGGCCGCCACACCACGATTGCGGATTCCGTCTTCGTGATGGGTGGCACTCAGGCAGGCCGGTCAGAACCGCCTGCCACTGATGATTTCAATCTGCCAGTCGTGGAATCGACGGGCACCAACTGCTGTGAGTAATCCCATGGAGAACACGCCTCCCGAGCTGCGCTGGCAGGTCGGCCCGCGCAACCTGATTACCGATGTGCCGGGGCTGCTGGTTGGCAATGCTGACGATCCGCTGGTGAAATCCGGCGTCACGGTGCTCACTGCGGCACAACCCTTCATCGCCAGTGTGGACATCATGGGCGGAGCGCCGGGGACTCGGGAAACCGATTGTCTGGCGCCGGACAAGCTGGTCGAACAGGTCGATGCGCTGGTGTTGTCGGGTGGTTCAGCGCTGGGTCTGGAGGCCGCGTCCGGGGTCTCAGCCGCGCTACGGGAGCAGGGAAAGGGGTTTTCAGTCGGGCCGGTTCAGGTGCCTATCGTGCCGGCCGCCATCATCTTCGATCTGCTCAACGGCGGCGCGTCCAACTGGCAGCAGAATCCCTATGCGAAGCTTGGGCGAGAGGCCTTTGCTGCAGTCGGTGAATCCTTCGAGCTGGGAACTGCAGGTGCCGGTACCGGCGCGACCACGGCCGTGCTCAAGGGCGGCCTGGGCTCGGCTTCGCTGGTCATGCCCGACGGTATCGTGGTGGGGGCTCTGGTCGTGGCCAATCCGCACGGTAGCGTTGTCGTACCCGGTAGCCGCTCCTTCTGGGCGGCGCCATTCGAGATGCAGGGAGAATTCGGTGGTGCCGGCATGGCCGCCGCACCGGATCCGTATCTGTTGCCGCGCAATGACAAGCTGCGCGCCTATGCCGCCATGCACGGTCTACCCGAAGGCGCCGAGCCAAGTCCCGCCGGCACCAACACCACCATCGCCATCGTCGCCACCAATGCACGACTGGACAAGGCGCAGCTGCAGCGTATGGCAGTCGCTGCGCAGGATGGCATGGCGCGCGCCATCGTGCCTTCGCACACACCCTATGACGGCGACCTGATCTTTGCCGTGTCGACGGCGCAGGAAGAGATGCAGAAGCCGGCTGAAGACCCGATGCGACTGGGTCATGCGGCGGCTGTCTGCCTGTCCAGGGCAATCGCTCGGGGCGTGTATCTGGCGCAGGCCGCTGACGGTGACACCCTGCCAACCTGGCAGGCGGCGTTCGCAGGATAGCGATCAGGCCCGACTGCGCCGTGGAGAAGAACTGCCTGGCGGAGACCATGACTCAGAGAATCTTGCGCGACGATGCCGTTGCGAGGAGTCGTTCAGCGCAGGCTGTGGCCTGGTGATTCCTCCTCGACCGCGCCAGTGCGAAGATTCGTCTAAACCAGACCGCGACTCAGGGATTCTTCGACAATGGCAAGCACACGACCCGGCTGCTCCCAATGCAGGGCATGAGCGGCTCCATCGACCACGTGTGCTGTTATCGCAGGATGTTGGCGCTGGAAATCGGCCTGCATCTGCGGAGTCATCAGCACA
>CBDUIJ010000350.1:0-5899 GCA_965367215.1 uncultured Granulosicoccus sp. | reverse complement strand
GACAACATCATGATCAAGACAACCGGTACCATCGGAGGCAACATGGCCGTTACCGAGTAGCCCAGACTGACATAACCTGCCGCCAGAAATACGCAGCAGAACATCAGGGACTCAACCAGTGCGCGCATGAATGTCGGGAATCTGACCTGCCGGAGCAGTGTTCGACCGAGTAATGCAAGGAGGATTCGAGTGTTGATTCGTTTAGTGACGCTAGCGCCCATGAAATTCATTCCGTCAGCTGAGGCGCCAGTCCTACAACCCCGCGCCAAGGTAGGGAACGGATAATAACACCCCCCTCATGTAACATTGTGACCTACTGTCAACCGAACAAGTTTTGTGACGAAGTTCTAATAAATGGGCCCGCCTAACCCCCTCTGATAATATCCTCTGCATGATCCAACAACGCATCAAGCTGTATCAGGGATCGATCAATCCCTGTAGCTATCTGGAAGACCGGGAAGCGGTGAATATCTATGCGGATCCGCACCATCCTCACCCGCGCGCTGTTTATAACCAGTTGATAAAACGAGGGTTTCGACGTTCAGGAGAATATGTCTATCGCCCGGGTTGCACCGGCTGTTCTGCCTGCGTTCCAGTACGCATCGTCTGCAATGACTTCAGGATGAGGCGCACCGATCGGCGCAACTGCAAGCGGAATCAGGACCTGAGCGTGGACTTTCGTGAAGCATGTTACACCGATGAATATTTTCACCTCTATCAACGTTATCTTGCTGCCCGTCACCCCGATGGCGGCATGGACGATCCGGAGCCGGAAGACTTCGAACGCTTTTTGCTGAACCCCTGGGGAGAAACCCTGTTTGTCGATATACGTCTGAACAAGCAGATCATTGCCGTTGCTGTCACGGACGCCACAGCCGATGGACTGTCAGCGGTCTATACCTTCTTCGATCCCGACCAGGCCGACCGAGGGCTGGGGCGCTTCAGCATCATGCAGCAGATCGAGCTGTGCAACGCCACCGACCTGCCTTATCTTTATCTTGGTTATTGGGTCGATGGTTGTCAGAAGATGCAATACAAGACAGATTTTCGTCCGCAGGAGCAATTTGACGGACATCAGTGGAAAGCGGTCGACACCGACCGGTGACAAGTCAGCACTCAGATCTTGCGGGCCTGCTCGATACCGCGTAGATACAGATCGTACATGGAGGTAGGCCCCCACTCTTCGCGCAAGCGGCCAAACAGCTCGACAGCGGTGTCCCAATCCCCTGCACGGCTCGCGGCCATCGCCCGATCGTGCAATTCGACTCGCTGCAACACCTGCTCACTGAGCGTCTCGCGGCTGCCAAGCGGTTCATACATGGTGACCGGCTGACTGCGCCCCGTCACGGTAACGGTATCGAGTTCGCGAAAGGCCATCCCGGGTAGCTCCACAGCCGTCTTGTCGCTGACAATGACAGGCACCTTGTACTTGCGAGTCTGCGCCTCCAGACGTTGCGCCACGTTCACACTATCGCCAACCACGGTGTAATCCATACGGTATTCGGATCCGAGCGGCCCGACCATGGCAGGTCCGGTACTGATGCCGATACCCATGACAACCGTCGGCAGGTCCTTGTCCCGATAGCGGGCATTGAGCGTCTCCACCTCGGCCTGGATATCCATGCCGGCACACAGGGCATCGTGCGCATGCGTCTGACTGGGAGATGGCGCGCCCCAGACAGCCATGACGCTATCGCCCATGTACTTGTCGATGGAGCCGCGGTAACGCACCACGATACGACTCACGTAGGTGAAATACATATTGAGCCACTCCGCCAGTTGTGGCGGTGTCAGCTGTTCGGACTTTGCGGTAAATCCGACCACATCGCAGAACAACACGCTGATCTCTCGCTGTACACCCGATCTGCTGACGGCTTGTGGGTCACGCTGGTACTCCCTTGCCAGCTCGGCCGGCACATACTGGCTCAACAAACGGTGCACCCGTTTGCGATCGCGTACCTCGCCGATGTAACCCAGCAGAACATAGGTGCCAAACAGAATCAGCACCATCAGCAATTCGAATTCCACAGGAATACGCGATGAACTGGCCGCCATCTGGACATGAGTGAACATCAATGCTGCGACCGACAGCACGGCGATGATGGCAGCACCTGCCAGACGAAACAGCGGCATCAGCAGACACAGCATCAGCAATATCAGCAAACTGCTCCAGAAAGTACGACCAAACGAATCAGCCTCGAACAGATTGAATGACCTGCCGCCTCGTACGCTCAGCGTGAACAACTGCCCGGAGTCATTGTCCCCGGCTGTCCACTCGAAGCCGAAGTACAGACGAAAGACGCCAAGGCCTGTCAGCACCAACAGCGTCAGCGTCAGCATCAGAAACAGCGAGAAGGTCAGACTGCGGCGACCGGGGTTGTAATAGGGAAGTTTCACGGTCGCCGCTCTGTCATTCTACTGTCCGGAACCACCCTGCAGCAGAGCCAGGGCTTCTGCATGCAGGGTTTCCGTGCAGGCGGCCAGCACAGAGGTAGTCGCATCATTGATCGGCTGCCCCTTCATGTCCGTGATGATGCCGCCGGCAGCCCGGACAGCCACGGTCAGCGCGGCGATATCCAGAATGTTCACATCCGATTCCAGCACCAGGTCGGCCTGCCCACAGCACAGCTGATGGTAGTGGCAGAAATCGCCATAACCCCGCACCCGGCGGGCGCGCCCCACAATGGCGGCATAACGAGCCCAGGCCTCGGCATCACGCGCAAGCGTGGTCAGATTGCCAGCCGAGAAGAACGCATCATCGATGGACGTCACCTCGTTACAGTGTACTTCACGTCCGTCCAGCCAGGCGCCCTTGCCGGCTTCGGCCACCAGGCACTCGCCATAGGCAGGCGCATTCGAGACACCCAGACGTAACTCATTGTCCACCTCGAGTGCAATCTGTGTCGAGTAATAGCGCGATCCTCGTATGAAGCTCTTGGTCCCATCGATCGGATCGACCAGCCAGCGCAGGCCACTGCCCTCGGTCGCTGCCGACTTGCCGGTTTCCTCGCCGAAGAAGGCAGCACCGGGCAAGGCTGTCGTCAGTACGGACTTGATGGCCTTCTCCGCAGCAATATCGACTTCGGTGACCGGTGATTGATCCGATTTCAGGGTCACGTTCCAGTCACCCCGCGCGAGAAAGTCGCTGATTACCTGTTGAGCCGCCTGTGCGGCCTCCTCGGCAGCCTGCCGCGCCACCTGCATGTCAAGTTCCACAAATGCTCCACTGCTGTCATTGTCAGCGTTCATTGTACGGTCTTGCCTGCCTGTCACATGAATCCTTGTCGTCGAGTTGAACAAGGGCCGGGTCGTCCTCTGACAAACGCAAGGTACGGACCAGCCACGCCTGAAACCGGACATGCCTGACGAATCAGTC
Source organism: uncultured Granulosicoccus sp. (assembly GCA_965367215.1). Classification (GTDB taxonomy): domain Bacteria; phylum Pseudomonadota; class Gammaproteobacteria; order Granulosicoccales; family Granulosicoccaceae; genus Granulosicoccus. The sequence goes on along the minus strand of CBDUIJ010000350.1, from coordinate 2,523 downwards.
AACAATAGTGACCATCGTTACCGTCAACACCGAACATTGCCAGCGGAAAGCAGTAGACTTGCCCACCCGTCACTGCCTTAACCGATCCTCTCAATGGGCCTGAATCCTCAACAACTGGCCGCCGTCAGACATTTCGAGACACCTTTGCTGGTACTGGCCGGTGCCGGTAGCGGCAAGACCGGCGTCATCACCCAGAAGATTGCCTGGCTGATCGAAAAACAGAATTACTCCCCCACGTCCATCGTTGCGGTGACCTTTACCAACAAGGCCTCCAATGAAATGCGGGCGCGCCTGAAGAAACAGCTGTCACCGCAGCAGATGAAAGGTCTGACCATCGCCACCTTTCACCGCCTGGGCATGGAGATGTTGCACAAGGATGGCGAAGCCATCGGCCTGCGCAAGGGTTTTACCATTCTCGACCAGCACGACTCGATGAGCGCATTGCGCGAACTGATACGTGAGGGCAACAGCGCCATTGAAGAACGGGATCTGCAGAACATGATCTCGCACTGGAAAAACGAATTCATTACCCCCGACGGCGCCTCTGCAGCAGCCGTTGATGACAATGAACGCGTGGCCGCCCTGCTCTATGCCCGTTACAACGAACTACTGCGTGCCTGCAACTCGGTCGACTTCGACGATCTCATCAGTCTGCCGGTAGAGCTGCTGCGCGAACATACCGATATACGCGACAAGTGGCGCGGCAAGGTACGGCACATGCTGGTGGATGAGTATCAGGACACCAATGCCGCCCAGTACGAGCTGGTACGTCAGCTGGTCGACAAGTTCGGCGCATTCACAGCGGTAGGTGACGACGATCAGTCCATCTATTCCTGGCGCGGTGCCAAGCCGGAAAACCTGATGAACCTGAAGATCGATTACCCCAATCTTCGAGTCATCAAGCTGGAACAGAACTATCGCTCCAGTCAGCGCATTCTGCGTTGCGCCAACGCCGTCATCAGCCACAACCCCCACGAGTTCGAAAAGGCCCTGTGGAGCGATCTGGGTCTGGGTGATCCGCTACGCGTATCGACCTGCAAGCACACACTCGATGAGGCCGAATGGGTCGCCGCCGAGATTCTCACGCGTCACTATCAGAAGGATACGCGTTGGGGCGACTTCGCAATTCTCTATCGCAGCAACTTTCAATCGCGCGCCTTCGAGCAAGCCATGCGGGAAAAACAGATCCCCTACAGCATCAGCGGTGGTAGCTCGTTTTTCGACAAGCCCGAAATCAAGGACATGCTGGCCTATCTCAAGCTGCTGGTGAATCCGGATGACGACACCGCATTCATGCGTTGCATCAATACACCGCGCCGGGAGATCGGCCCGAGCACGCTGGCCAAGTTGGGTCAGCACGCCCGCAATCGCAACATCAGCATGTTCGCCGCCTGTCACGACATCGGGTTGGAGACACAACTCAGTGGCCGCCCTCTGCAACGTCTGCAGCGCTTTGCCAACTGGCTGACCCTGAACGCCGATAATGCCGAGCGTGGCGACACGCTGGCCGTGGTCAAGAGTGTCTTCGAGGATATCGACTACACCGACTGGTTGCAGCAGGTGCACGACTCGCCACCCAAGGCACAACGCGCCATCGAAAATACCGGCGAACTGTTTGCCTGGATCGAACGCCTGCTGACAGACGATGAGCAGAAGGATCAGCCCCTGTCCGAAGTCGTACGATCACTATGCCTGCATGACATGCTCTCGCGTCAGGACGACGAATCCGATGACAATCAGGTGCAGATGATGACGCTGCATGCTGCCAAGGGTCTGGAATACCCGCATGTCTTCATGGTCGGCATGGAAGAGGACCTGCTGCCTCACCGCAACAGCGTCGAGGCAGACACCATCGAAGAAGAACGACGTCTGTGCTATGTGGGCATGACCCGGGCACGCCACACCCTGACCTTCACCCGTTCTCGTGCACGCCAGCAATTCGGCGAAACCGGGGCCTGTGAACCCAGCCGCTTCCTGGCCGATCTGCCGCCGGATGATGTGATTTTCATGGGCGAACTCGATGCGGGCAATGCAGAAGCCTCGCGGGCCGCCGGCAAGGATGCACTCAAGGGACTGATGAACCTGCTGGCTGCCGACTGAAGAGACTGATCGGGGGGTGGACAGGCGGTTGTGCTGTTCCGATCAGGATCGGCAGCACCCGTTAATTGTGACGGCAGCTTGAAAATGCGGCAGCATGGCATATGTTCACGGTACCTTTTTCCCCTTCGCCGCCAGTACGCTGGCGGTATTGGCTTGCCACAGGCAAGTGATCCGGACCAACAGCAGAACAAGATTTTCCATGGCCTCGAAAAAAAGTGACGAACCGCTGATTGTCGAATCCGAGCAGACAGACTCCGGGGACAACCGCACAACCACAGGCACGGGCTTGATTGTCCCGGAGCAGAATCTGCCGGGCAAACTGCTCTTGCTGCCGATCTTCGAGCGGCCCTTCTTTCCCGCCCAGGTCCAGCCACTGGTCATCGACGAGTCTCCCTGGGAGGAGACCTTTTCGCGCCTGGCGAA
>CBDUIJ010000349.1:0-6089 GCA_965367215.1 uncultured Granulosicoccus sp. | reverse complement strand
TCAACTCTCTGGCACTGACATGGCGTTCACTGGTGCTGATACAGATCTTGCCATGCGCCTCATCAATGGCCTCGGATGCATTGATGACGATATTCACCAGTAATTGATGCAGCTGAGCCGTATCAGCGTTGATGTCGGCAATATCGAAGTCGAGTTTGAAGGACAGATCGACGTTCTTCGCGATGGAGGCATACAGCATGTCACTGAATCTGGCGATCAGCGTCGACACATTGACTGGCCTGCTGACTATCAAGGATTTGCCTGCGTAGGTGACGAGCTGATTGGCAATGCGGGCCGCCTCATGAGCGGCTTTCAGGGATTCTTCCAGAGGAAGCGCTTCAGGGCTGCCACGACCGACGCGATCCAGTGCCATCTCGGTACCGGCAATGATGATGGTCAGATAGTTGTTGAAATCATGGGCAACGCCCGCTGCCAGAACGCCGATACTATCGAGCTTCTGCGCATAACGAACCTGCGCTTCGAGCTCCGAACGCTGTTCTTCAGCCAGTGTCTTGCCGTCAACTCGTCGGGCAAAGACCAGAACGCCGTCAATCTTGCCCGCCGCATCATAGTGTGGGTGCTTGTCCGTGCTGACCCACTGTTTTCCGGTACCTTGAGTTTGAAACTGCTCGATGATGCTCAAGCGCGGCGTGCCGGAACGCATGACCCTCAGGTCGTCGTTGTAGAAATCATCAGCCTCATCGGGAAACCACTGATTCGTGTGCGTACCAATGATCTCGTCCACGGACGTATCGAGCATGTCCGCAACCACTTGATTGGTGCGCAGGATGCGATTCTGTGTGTCCTTCTGGAAGAACATGAGCGGCAGTGCATCGAGAATAGTCTGCAACTCGCTGCTGCTGGTATCAGTCAATGTCTTTTCATCCTGGAAAGAACTGTCCAATTCAGACGAATCGTGCCACAACGCCCATGAACTTGTCGAACCCTGATTCGCTAGTTGCTTGAAGCGCCTCGATGTGTCAGGTAGCCATCATTCTCGAAACGCCATAAGCCGTTCGCAGATGTCGAGACATTGGCGCTGGAGCCCTGAAACACCGACAAACGGACAACAAGGCAGGCGGAAGCAGCACAAGTCTGCCTCGCGCCTGCCAGATGTCGGTGAGTCCTACGCCTTCGCCAGCTTCTGTACCGTCACCTTGAATGAATGGTCATCGGCGTCGGTGAAATACAGATCGCAGTCATAACCCTGATCGTCCAGAAAGTGGAAAACGCGCTTCGGCTCATCCAGCGAATAAGGCACCAGCAAGGTGGCAATTCGATGACGGCGAGATTCCGGATAGCACACACTCAGCTGTGAACTGACTGGCAAACCCTCGATTTCCGTCGGATCGACACCGGCAAAATCCGGCTCCTGCTGCAGTGTTGGCGCACCGGCCTCGGACCACAACACCTGACCGTAGAAACCGGCTCGCTCACCGGAGTAGCGGAAGGAGTTCTTGCCCAGCTGCTGTGGTGTATTGGTATGCAGAAGCCAGTCGATACTCACCGGTGAATCGGCGTCGATGCTGTCGACAATGACGAAATACTGGTTCCTTACAAAATACACATCACGCAGCACGCTGCTGACTTCCGGACTCACTGACGCATAGGCCGCGGTGGCATTACCGCGAATGTGAATATGGTCTTCATGCGTGGTGGCAAATTCGATATTGCCGGAGGCGCGCATCGTGCGAGCCTTGTCCTTGTCCGCGTACTGTCCCTTGCCGTTGATCAGGATTGCATTCTTGGAGCGAGTCTGTCGGCGCCAGCGCTGGTGCATGGAGCTGTTGAAGGCCACGTAATATCCTGACTGGATAGCCAGATCTTCTCCATAGGCGGAAAACACGAAAGCGTTCTGATCCCCATGGCTATGGCTGACCGAGCCATAGGGGCTGGACTTCATGACAAACTGAATATGCTTGTCCGGGTCATCCATCTTCACTTGCAGGGCAACCCAGCCTATGCCCTTGAACCAGCGCATGACATCGTTCTCCGATGGTGCCTGGGCCTCGACAACGGGATAATCATGACGGTAGACCATATCGTCGAAGCGCAGGTCCCACCAGCCATAGTTGTAGAACTCCATTTCCGTACCGGGATCATTGCGAAGGATCTCTTCGAAGTACCACTGATAGGCACCATTGCCGGTGACGCCGGCAAACTGTCTCAAGTTGTAACCCACCTTCAGACACGGCAGGTCGCCCATGGTCGAATCATCGCCGAAGGTGCAGCGGCGTGTATCCGGCGCCTTTGTATACAATGGAAAATCACCGGTTTTCTGAAAGAACGGCCGCTGATAGATATCCAGCCCGGTCGCACTCTTGAGCAGATTGGCGGCATCGATCAGGTAGGCCATACCGGTCATCCAGTAGTGAGGTCCTTCGGCCCAGCCGCCATCGGCATCGCCCCAGGGGGAGTACACGGTAAACAGGAATTCGATGCTGTAGTCCAGCCACTCCCGCGCTTCCGGTTCTTCGTGCAGCATCGCCAGACAGGCCGGAATCAGCACGGCAGACACCGACCGAACGGCATGACTGTCGAACGGGAATAGATGGATGTTCGACTGTTGCATGACATGCACGGCAATCTGTCGGGTACGCGCCAGCAGAGCGGTTCTTACCAGTACACGCTCTTCCTCACTGAGCTCATCGTGCAGCCAGTCGTAGCCCCAGGCCAGCGCCAGGTTGATACGGAACGCCCATTCATCCGTGTAGGCTCGGGACGTTGTGCCATCCGGGTTCCAGCTTGCAGCCTCCAGCAACCAGCTCTTCGCCCGTTCGATCATCTGCTCATCTTCGAGCACCTTGCCGGCGATGGCCAGGTGGCGAATGGCATACAGCACTTCCTGGCAGTCGATATAGGTCTGGCGCCACACCGGTGGTGTGCGCTGATTGTTCGGATATGGCAGTGGTTCGGACAGTATTTCCCGCTCCATCCAGGGTTGCACCGAGTGCTTGAAGAAATCATCCCAGGCACAATGTCCGGCATCCTGGCCGATGGCATCGCGGAAGCTGGCCAGAGAGTTCTGATCGAGCCACAACCTGGGGTGAGCGGGACTGGTCTTGGCATACCGAACACTGCGGGCCGGCAACGGTGTCTCCGGCAACCCTTCACTGATATGGAATGAACGCGTCTTGCTCCACTGGCTGATCGCGGCACCGGTGTCCGGAGACCATTCAGCGTAGGACCAGACGTAGTCTCCGGGGGCCAGAGGTTTATCCGGTGTATGGAAATTCAGGCGAATATCCTTGTAATACGTGGTATCGGCGTCGGCATAGTCCTGGCTGCTGGAAATACGCAGAATGTATCGCGCATCTTCATCGAGCACCGGTAGCCAGCAAAAGCGTGGCGGATTCTCGGTAAGCTCATCACCGGCCTGAGGCTTGTAGTTGATCGTCAACCCGCCCGCTGCGGGCTCATCCAGATAGGCAAGCTCTGGCTTCTTGGAATTGCCTTTCTCGGACACACGTAATGACATTGGAAGATATTCTCTGTGAATAGTTTGAATCGTGCGACCCGCCCCGAGTCTCGAGGCGGGTCACCGGAAGCTTTGGATCAGCTTCCGTATTGGCGATCGTAAGCCGACTGCATGGCTTCGATGATCTTGTTGTAACCCAGCTTGTCGAGTTGCTCCTGGTACTTGTCCCAGCCGGCTTCGACGTCCTCGCTACCCAGAATCCAGATCTGCTGCATTTCAAGCATATAGGTCAGCAGGTTGCCCTGATACTTGTCATAGACGTTCTGCTCTTCGGGATTCATGGAGACACCCAGGAACTGCTCGGTCAGATAGTCGCCTGCTTCGTACAGCGCGATACTCTCGAGACCCATTTCATTGGTCCACTGCGCCTGATATTCGAAATCCTGCAGGAAGCCCTTGGGTATCTGCGCACCGACGTTCCACATCTGAGCATTGACCGGATCCGACGCATTCAGCACTTCAGGCTTGTAGATTGCCTTGCCGTCGACCAGGTCGTAGTGCACGCCCTCGACACCGAAGTTCGACAGACGTCGGCCCAGCTCGGTGAACCAGAAGTCAAAGTACTTGATGGTCTCGACAGGGTGCTCGTTGGAATAGCTGATTGCCCAACCATCGGGCTTGACCGGAATGACCCGGTGCTCTTCCAGCTGCCGACCTGAAGGGCTGGCCGGAGGCGGCATGGCTTTCAGGTTGAAGCCCGGAACCTTGTCTGCCAGTGAATCATTGAAGCTGGTGGTGGATGGATACCAGTCATGCGTCATGCCGCCCACGTTGTCACCGAACAACACCTCGCGAGAGCGTTTGCCACGAGTGAAGAATTCCGGATCGATCAGGCCTTCCTTGTACCACTTGGCCAGATTGATCATGCCGGTCTTGTATTCGTCCTCGGTATAGCCGTGAACGATCTTGCCATCCTTGACGTAGTAGTCGTGGAAAGTGTCCGATCCGCTGGTTCTTGCATCCCACAAGATGACCAGGCGTACGATCTCTTCCCAGTCGCGCGACAGGAATGGCACTTCGTCCTTCTTGCCGTTGCCGTTGGGATCATCGTTACGAAAGGCTGTCAGCACCTTGTAGAGCTCGTCAACCGTCTTCGGCGTTTCCAGCTTCAGGGTATCCAGCCAGTCCTGACGGATGAAATACATGCGACCGAAATCGCCCTCAGGCAGATAGGGGATGTAATAGATGTTGCCATCAGCGGCGCTGATGGCCGCCTTGATATCAGGCCTGGATTCAAAGAACGCCTTGATGTTCGGCGCATGCTCGTCAATCAGGTCGTTCAGAGGCTGAAACGCGCCTTCCTGACCGTACTGATTGAAGCCATCGCGCAATCTGTTGCCACCCACGATGTCGGCAAGGTCGCCCGACGCAATCATCAGGTTGAAGGCATCGGCACTTTTCTGCGTGGCCATGGAGGCTACGCCGTCGAGACTGATTCCCGTGAGTTCAGCGGCCCGCTTTTCCACCGGCCAGTCACTGTCATAGACAATCTTGTCACCGGAATGGAAGTGGATGGTCAGCGTCAGCGGCTTATCGACAATACGATAATCCTCATCAGCGGCAAGCAGCGGGGCTGAAAAGCCCATGGTTGTGGCTATGGCGAGCGCCAGTGGTAATTTCATCGCTCTCATGGATTCCTCCGTTGGTAGTGATCTTGAACAAGTGCTTGTGGTGTATTTCGTTTGATCATTCCTTCACCCCGCCCAGCAGTATTCCCTTGTTGAAATATTTCTGCAGGAATGGATAGATGAACAGCACAGGAATGATCGATGCAACGATAATGGCTGCCGTAACCGTCTCGTACGAATAGGCGGCTTCGAGCAAGGTACTACCGAACTCTTCATCATTGGTCAGCGAGACGATGGTCTGACGAAGAAAGACCTGCAAGGGAACCTTGCCTTCATCACGCAGCAGAATCATTGCCCAGAAGAAGCCATTCCAGCGTGACACGATACAGAACAATGCAACCGTGGCAATGGCAGGTTTTGACAGTGGCAGATAGACTTTCCAGAGCACCTGGAAGTCATTGGCTCCATCCATCCTGGCCGCCTCTTCGAATGATTGCGGAATGCCTTCGAAGAAATTGCGCAGCAGGATCACATTGAAGGCATTACAGGCAAAGCCGACGATGATACCGAAGTAGCTGTCCAGCAGCCCCAGGTCCCGCATGTTCAGAAAGAACGGGATAAGTCCGGCGTTGAACCACAGGGTGAAGGCCACGAACAGATTGAAGAAGCGTCGGCCGATAAGCTGTGGTCTGGACAGTGCATAGGCTCCCGGGATGATGATCAGCAGGCTGACCAGCGTACCGAATATCGTATAGATGAAGGTATTCATATACGAGACCCAGAACTGCGATTCATTCCAGACGTACTTGTAGGCGGCCAGCGTCAGTTCGATAGGTCGGTATATCACCTCTCCGGATGTCACCGCGGATCCGGAGCTGAACGATACGGCAGCTATATAGATGAACGGATACAACGTACTCAGGGCGAACAGGGTCAGCAGAAAGATGTTGACCCTGACAAACAGCTTGTCGCCTCGGGAGTAGAGATTCAGATTTTGCATGGTTGTCTCCCCTACCAGAGTGAAGTACGTGTGAAGCGACGAC
>CBDUIJ010000348.1:0-6120 GCA_965367215.1 uncultured Granulosicoccus sp. | reverse complement strand
ATGAGCGCCGACGATGCGCTGTTGCTGAAGACCTATGACAGCGAAACGGACGGGCGGGCGCGTTTCATGGGGCACTCGGCATTCGAAGACCCCAGCACTCCGGCAGGTGCCGTACCCAGACAGAGTATCGAAATTCGCACCATGGCATTTTTCTAGACAGCATTGACCCGACATCTGCCTCACAGCTTCACGCGATAACGCAAGCCCTTGCCTGCCGTGATGCAGATGATTTCAAACGAACGACCAACAACAGAGACCTGACTAAATGAAACGTTTCGAGAACAAGGTTGTGCTGATCACAGGAGCTGCCAGCGGCATCGGTTACGTGACCGCACAGCAGTTTGCCATTGAAGGCGCACAGGTTATCGCTACCGATATCAATACGGAAGGACTGGAAGCGGCGTATCGGGAGGATATTGCCAACGGACTCAAGATTGAAACCCGACATCAGGATGTGACCAGCAAGGCAGAATGGGAATCACTGGTGGATGCGATCGTGGCCAGCCACGGAAAACTGGACGTGATGTTCAGTAATGCCGGCAGCGCAGATTTTGCCTTGTGCGAGGACACCTCTGAAGAGCGCTGGCGCTGGGTCAATGCGCTCAATGTCGATAGCGTCTTCTTCGGCATGCAAGCCTGCATTCGGGTGATGAAGGAGAGCGGCGGCTGCATCATCAACAACTCTTCCATCGCCGGCATTATCGGCGAGCCCTTGCTGGCGGCTTATTGCGCGACCAAGGGTGCGGTACGCAACATGACCAAGGCCGTTGCCATCGATTGTGCACGCCAGGGCTACCCTATCCGAGTCAATTCCGTGCATCCCGGCTGGACCGATACTGCGCTGGTTGAAGGCTTGCTCGAATCGATTGGTGACAAGGGAGCAGAATTTGCCGCCAAGACAGTTGGCGCAGTGCCGATGGGCAGACTCGGAAAGCCGATGGAGATTGCTCGTCCTGTTCTGTTTCTGGCCAGTGATGATGCCTCTTTCATGACCGGCGCTGAACTTGTCGTTGACGGAGGCTATACCGCAGCCTGATTCCCGGGGCTGCATTGTTTCCGGTACCGCTGGTGGGTCGGTACCGGAAACCTCTTTATCCGTTGTCGACCCGGCTTGCCAAGGTCAGCTCAACAGGCCCACTGACTCGCAGATCAGTATGAGAACGTATTCAGGAGCACACGGCTGGATTTGTCCAGCATGCCAAACACCATGGCCTTCTCATTGAATGCGGCAACCGCCGCACCGACATCCTTGTTCCATATCAATTGCCAGTCATTGTCTTCGCGCTCATGCAGATAAGCCTGTGACTGGGTCAGTACCAAGACCTGATCCTGCCTGACATCGACATCCAGTCCGAAGCGCCAGTTATCGGACGGCGCACTCAGCCTCAGCGTTTCCGCCCAGCCAGACTCCTGCCGCTCGAACAGGAAGACATTACCCGTGCGGTAGAAGCCGACGGAATACCCCTGCGGGTTTAACCCGCCCGATGCATGCAACTGCATGGCCGCATCCTCATCTCCGGCTCTCGGGGCAAACAGTGCGGACACCGCAATACTGTCAATGGTAATCCTACCGAGGTTACTTCATACGCTCTTCGATACGCGCCACTGCCGTTTCAGCATTTCCCATGACGGTCATCTAATACAAGCATGATTCATCCGGAGTCGAGCGAACTGATCGACAGATAGGCCCACAGCTCCCATGAATCACGGTTACACGCCCGCTTGCCGCCGAGACTTCAAACGATCATGCTCGAATCGTTCCCTGCCATGCGCTATCATCGGATACATCGAACAACACCGGACAAGTACATCCGGCACACGCTCTGACAAGGCTTGGCATATCCAGTGCCTGTAACCTGACTCTGCACTCACACAACGTACAATCGACAAGGTCAAATCGTCATGAAGACAACGCAGCTTTACACACCGCTTGCACTATTGGCCACCGCCCTGGCATTGGCCGCCTGCAGTGATAGTGGCGATGGTCCCTCTGGAGGTAGTGCCGGCTTGAGCGTCGGTGACTCACTCACCGGCCTGCCGGCTTCAGAAGCCAGCGACCTGCAAATCCGCCAGAAGGCTGCCGCCAATGCCTCACGCGCCCTTGGCATCAATCTGAGTGATGCCTTCGGCACACAGGTAGACGATACCGAGATCGGTGAAACGATCGAGGACCCTGACAGCGTCGACGAGGAGCTTGATGGTTTCATGCAGACCGCGCTCGGCCTTGATGGCAACAATGCCGACATCGTGCGTGAAGGCAACCTCATCTCGATAGACCTGGACGACAACGCGCTCTGTGATGCAACGATTGCCGATCGTGCAACCTTCATCGACGACTATGAAGAGTGCCTTCTGGTCGCACAGCAGCTCATGGTCGAGGTGGATGCCATTACCGACGACACCGGGCGTATCCAGTTCCTCTTCCAGGAGCAACCTGTGGTATCCATTGGCTACGCACCGGGCCTCGGCAGCTACGAATTGTCCCTGCCAGGCTACTACCAGTTGACCAGCTACATCAGCAATCTGCGAGGACTGGAGGGATCCGCCCCCGAGACACTGACTGGCGCTCTGCTGGTGGAAGCCGAACTGGAAGGCAGCGACGAGGCCGTGACAGCCGCCCGCCTGTCACTACGCATCAGCCAGGCGCTGCGCCTTGCCGACAGTGCGAACGGTACCGACATCGCGATCGGCCAATCGGAGATCGTGAGCCTGCAGACCAATGACGATGACACGGTCAGCGTGTCGACAGACATGGGAGCCATCAATGCCATGTTCGATGTAACAAGCCAGAGCGGGTCGTCCGATGGCTTCAACACGACAGAAACCTTCGAGCAGACATCCATCGCGCTGGCCGTGTCCGCCATCACGGCACAACTGAACATCGGAGCCGATGGCCAGAGCGCTCAATTGCGCAATGCCGGGTTCGGCAATTCTCCATTGAGCCTGCAGATTGACGGTGAACAGGCGGTGTCCCTGACGCTGAATGATGTGTCCATGACCCTGTCACCTGAGTCACTCGATTTCGACAGCAACATGACCCTGGGCCTCATGCTCGGCAACACCCTCGCCTCAGGTCTCACCGGTGATGATTCGGGACAGGGCAATGCCAGTGTCAATGCTTCCGTGTCGATCCCGAGCGGTTCAAGCATGATCGAACAGGACAACGGATCCATACGCGTCGACAGCGGCTCTGTATCGGTACAGGTGTCGGCCACCGGCGATGCAGGCAGCATCAATCAGTCCTTCGATGCCAGCGCAGGCCAGTGCTTCGACACCGGGGACGAGGACATGGACGACTCCGACGCACTGCAGTTGGTTGATTGCGACCCGCTATAGCTCTGATATTTCAGGCAAACCGGCACGGCAGCTTGCACGAACCTGCCGTTGCCGGTCTCCGAACTCAGACCAGGAGCTCGGCCATCAAGCCACCTTGTGCTTGTCCTGCTGATCGAAGAAAGAGGCTGTCCTGGGCTTTTGAGGCAGCTTCATCTCGAACTGCTTTGACCTGACCGTGTTGGTGCGTTTGCCACGCACCATCAGGCCTTCATGTTCGGTCGGCATGGGGTTCGCCGCGTACGGCACGGCATCCTCGGCCGAATACACACAGATGAAGAGGTTTCTGGAGTTCGACGACAGGTTGGGTGCGGAGCCATGCAGCAAGCGTGTGTGCATCAGGCAGACCGAGCCAGCCGGTCCGATACAGCGAACCGCTTTCGCCTGACAATCTTCGGCCAGCTCGTTGTCCACCGAGCCGGTAAACACACCGTCATGCCACAGATCGTGAATGGGGCCCGTGTGAGAACCCGGAAGCACTTCCAGAGGGCCGTTTTCCTCAGTCACTTCATCCACCATCAGCAAGGCGGTAATCAGATCGTCATTGGAATGCGGCGTGAACGGAAAATCCTGATGCCACTTGACCGCCGTGGTACCACCGGGCAACTTGGCGTTGATTTTCGAATGATGAAATTTCACGTTCGGACCAATCAGGTCGGCGACCACATCGGTCATGCCGCTGTCAGCCATGGCATCGAAATAGGCTGTTGATACCTCGATGGGTGCATTGACTCGCCGCAGGCCCGGCTTGTCAGCAGTATGTCCCGGCTCGACATCAAACCGCGCACGACCATCAATCGCCTCGCCATACGGCTCGGTGTGCGCCCGGCTTTCCTCCACCCACGCCGCAAAGTCCTCTTTCATGGCCTGCAGGTTTTCCTGACTGACCACATTCTCGACCAGCAGGTATCCATCCTTCCAGAACTGCGCTTTCTGTTGATCGTTCAGCATGTGTTGCTACCTGAGTGATGTTGGCGGAGGGGAATCCTGTGCTGACAGTATCAATCGGCTAAGATAGTTTCAAATTGTTTTAAGTTGCCATTAACCCAGGTAAAACATGGTCAAGCTGACATTGAAACAATGCGAATATTTCGTGGCGGTAGCGCAGCAGGGCGGTATCGCGCAGGCAGCGCGGGTTCTCAACATCTCCCAACCCGCCGTCTCCCAGGCCATCGAGAAACTGGAAGACATCTGTGGCTTGCAGTTGCTCCTACGTCACCACGCCAAAGGCACGGAGCTGACGCCACAAGGCCGCGCGTTTCTGGTGTCCGCTCTGAAGCTGATTGCAAGCGCCCGGCAGACCGAGCTGCATGCCAGGGCCATTGCTGCCAATCAGGCGGGCACCATTCGATTCGGCTGTTTTCATACCCTGGCCCCTTATCACCTTGCCGGACTGATCAGCGAGCACCGTCAGGTACAGGCAGATATCCACATCATTCCTTCGGAGCTGCTGCAGGATGAACTCATCGCCCAGGTTCAGCATGGCGAGCTGGACCTGGCGCTGACCTATGACATGTCCCTGCCGACAGAGTCGTTGCGCGTGGAGCATCTGCAACAACTGACACCGTTTGTCCTGCTTGACAAACACCATGCGTTGGCCAGACGAAAGAAGCTGTCCCTGCAAGCACTTGCGGACGAGCCGTATGTCATGTTCGAAGGTCCATCAAGTCGGCGTTATTTCGAGAAGGTTCTCAACTCACAAGGCATACAACCCGACATTGCCTTTACTGGAAAATCCATGGAATCGGTACGCAGCGCCGTTGCCAATGGTTTCGGGTATTCGCTGGCAGTCATGCCGATGGCTCACACCGATACCCATGATGGCGGCCATGTCGTCAGCATACCGATTGCCGACGACATAGAGCCTTTATCCGTGGTGTTGATTTGCAAGACCGGCACCAGCGAGTCAACCCTGATCGAGAATTTCATTGCGTTCTGCAAGTCCCGATTGATTCACTGATGATGAACCCGTCACCGGAATTATCTGCAACACCTCACGGTTGATTCAATAGTGTCGATCAACCGCCGGTTCTGGAAAATTCGATGATCGCCGTACAACCATTGTTACCGAATTCTGCAACCCCGGTTGTGAAACGGCCTTTCCCTTTTTCCAGATTACCGTAGACAATCATGGTCTGCTTGGCAAGGCTCAGGCTTCGGTCGGAACCTGCTGACTCCTTGGCGACGCTCTTCACTGGAATGTCGAACCTGAAATCTCCTGTGGAGCTGACAAAAGCCTTTTCCTTCGACCCTCTGAGATTGTTCTTTGCAACACCGTCAGCAACACGCAGCGTGAAATTCCAGGGTGAGCCATCGCAGTTGGCGATCCAGTTGCCCGGCATGGGTTGTCGTCCGGCCGACTTCTGTACCTCGGCAAGCCATGTACCGTCAAATTTACCGGTCTGGTCCTTGCTCGACTCCTTGACTTGCGAGGATACGTTCGCCACGCAGGACGTCAATGTCAATGCGCACAGGCTGGCTAACAGCACTACGGAATATCTGCCGATTGCAGGGCGGGTGCTTGGGCTCAGCGTCATGCTCATTGTCTTTTCCTTTTGATGATGGGTTCGTCCTTGTTAACGAACGGCTGTCATGAATTTAACAGCTTTGGACAGAATAATTCAGAGCACCAGAAATTCTCGACTCGATTCAAACGCTCTAAATACCTGCGCAGACGATGGATAATGCCTGAAAATGCACAGCAGCCCCTGTGGACTCAAGCCATCGTTACGACACGAGGCTTGCCGCAATCAACAACATGACAAGTCCGATAACCGCATCCAGCAC
>CBDUIJ010000347.1:0-6139 GCA_965367215.1 uncultured Granulosicoccus sp. | reverse complement strand
TACCGGAATCGTGGCAGATGCCAGCGCCCTGGACCGAGAGGTAGCGGCACGGTTCATCGAGTCCACCATCGCCTCGCTGGACAGGGTGATGTTGCAGGTAGGCAATCGTCTGGAGCAAGTGCGTTCGCTGTTGGCAGGGCTGCTGGCGAATCGCGATCAGTGGAAGCGTTATGTGTACGGTATTGGCGAGGATGATCACGATGCCCTGCGCGAGCATCTGGAGGGCATGCTGGGGCAGTTGATCGAATCACGCCTGGAGAACCTGTGCGTACTGACACCCGATGGCCTGGAGGAGCCGCTGACCGAGCGTTTGCGGCTGGCTTGCAGCTTCATGCTGGAGGATGCCGAAGGGGACCTGGATGAGCTGCCCTGGGAAATGCAAGGCTGGCTGGATATGGAAGAGCTGCCCGGTGCCGAGGTCGAGGATCTCAATCGCTGGTGTTGTATCGGGGCTGCCTTGCTGACCAAGAGCGGGAGTCTGCGCAAGCGTGTGACCAAGGCGGAAGGGTTTCCGGCAAAATCCGATGCGAAGAAACGCGGCGTTGAAGCTGCGGCACTGGAATCTCACAAGCAGCAGATGCTGGACCTGCTGGAGGGTGTGGCACTGTGCCCGGAGTTCATCGCGGCGCTGATTGAAGTGTGCAGTCTGCCGTATCCACGCTATGCCGATGAGCAATGGGACCTGTTGTCACAATTGCTGCGTGTGTTGCCGGATCTGTTGCTGGAACTGCAGTTCGTGTTTGCCGAACGCGGTGTGGTGGATTTTGCCGAGTTGTCGGAACGTGCACAGCGCGCGCTGGGCACCGAAGAGGCGCCAACGGACTTGGCGCTGGCGATGGATCTGTCACTGAAGCATATTCTGGTGGATGAATTTCAGGATACCTCGCAGACCCAGTTCAGCCTGTTCAGGCAACTGGTCAGCGGCTGGGATGATGGTGATGGACGCACCTTCTTCGCCGTGGGTGATCCGATGCAGTCCATCTACCGTTTCCGTGATGGCGATGTCGCGCTGTTTGGTCAGGCCAGCAAAAAGGGTGTTGGTCCGGTGATGTTGGAGTCACTGGTTCTGAAGGTCAATTTTCGTGCGGCACCCGATGTCATCAGCTGGGTCAACGAGACGTTTTCCTCGATCTTCCCGAAGCGGGCGGATCCGGACAGCGGGGCCATTACCTATTCTGAATCCAAACCGCATCTGGAAACCGCAGGCGGCGTACAGCTGCATGGTCTGGTCGATCAGGAGCGACGCGATGAAGCGGAGAAAGTCGCCTCACTGGCTGCCGATGCGCTGGCCATTGATACGAAACACACGGTTGCGATTCTGGTCCGCACGCGTTCACAGGCCGGCGAGATTTTCGAGGCACTGCGTGCTCGTGGGCTTCCCTACGAGTCCATCGACATGGATCTTGTTGGTGAACGCGGTGTGGTGCGAGATCTGATCTCGTTGTGTCTGGCTCTGCGTTATCCGCATGACCGGTTGCACTGGTTGTCGATATTGCGCGCACCGTTCGTGGGTCTGACTCTGAATGATCTGCATGTGCTGATGGATTGTGACGATTCTCGAATGGCCGTTATCGAGCTGCTGCGAGACGGTGAGCGCGTGGCCGGGTTGTCAGATGATGGTCGGCAGCGGGTCGAGAGATTCATGCCGCTGATCGAGCCGGCCTTGAAGCATGCGTCGCGAAGTCGATTGCTGCCCTGGGTGGAATCCTTGTGGTTGCAGCTTGGTGGTCCGGCCGTGTGCCGGGATGCGGTGGACCGTGATGCCGCCGAAAGGGCGCTGGCGCGTCTGGGGGCGTTGGAGGCCGAGGGGCGCCTGTGGGACAAGAGCATCCTGGCCGAGACCATGCAGAAGCTGTACGCGGCCAATGCCGATGAAGGGGAGTGCCGCATCCAGGTGATGACCTTGCACAAGGCGAAGGGGCTGGAGTTCGATACCGTGATTCTGCCGGCACTGGATCGTCAGCCGCGCGGGGACACCTCGCAGCTGCTGAACTGGTTCGAAAGCACGCTGGATGGTCGACCGCAGATGCTGCTGGCCCCACTGGAACAATCAGGATTGCCGCCCGGTCGTCGCGACCGCATCAACCGCCTGGTGCGCAAGGCCCGAGAGCGCTGCGACGAACAGGAAAAGCTGCGCCTGCTCTATGTTGCCTGCACCCGCGCCAAACACCAGCTCCACCTCATCGCCCGCATCTCCCGCTCCACCACCGGCGACTACCAGACACCCATAAACTCCTCCCTGCTCAAACCCCTCTGGCCCCTGTTCGAATCCGACTTCCTGACAGCAGACACCCACAATCCGGATCCCGAAAAACCAGCAGACACCCATGAAGCTACGGCGCAGGCATCAGCAGACACCCATGAACAGATCG
Source organism: uncultured Granulosicoccus sp. (assembly GCA_965367215.1). Lineage (GTDB taxonomy): Bacteria > Pseudomonadota > Gammaproteobacteria > Granulosicoccales > Granulosicoccaceae > Granulosicoccus. Next base: position 3,767 of record CBDUIJ010000347.1, on the reverse strand, counting down.
ACCCCGCCACCGGGAGCGACTCCGCGACAGTAAAGGCTCCCTTGCTGGAACGGTTGCCTTTGCAGGCCTCGATACCAACTTTCGCCTGTTTCGACTGGGACAAGAAGACCAAAAAGGAAGAATCCAGAGCAGATTCGCTTACATTTTCCTGGGCTGGCCGTACTGCGCGAGACATTGGTACCGTCGTGCATCAACAGTTACAGCTGCTCGCCGGGAGCGCCGATAGTTTCGATGATGTGAATTTTGCATCGCTGACGGATATCGCACGGACGCAGCTTCAGAATATGGGTGTCCAGAAAGAATCGCTTCCGGAGGCCATCGATACGGTGCAACAGGCCGTGCGCAATACGCTGGATGACGAGCGGGGTCGGTGGGTGCTGACAAATCACCCGGAAGCCCGGTCCGAGTGGGCGTTGAGCGTGGTGGAAGATATGGGTGTCCAGTCTTCTGGAGATGTGGGTGTCTGGGACCGGGAGGTTCGGCAGGTGGTGATTGACCGTACGTTTGTGGATGGGGAGGGGACGCGCTGGATTGTGGACTTCAAGACGGGAGGCCATCAGGGTGGCCAGCTTGAAACGTTTCTTGACAATGAACAGAAGCGCTATGCTCCTCAGCTCAACCGCTATGCTGATATCATCAGCCGCATGGATGGACGTCCGATCCGCGTGGGTTTGTACTTTCCACTGCTAAAGGCATGGCGGGAGTGGCAACCGCCACTTTCGGATGATGGGAAGTCTTGACTGACAGGGGCGACAATGCAGGCGGATTACTGGCACCAGAAATGGGCCGATAACAAGATCGGATTCCATCAGGAACGCGCCAACAAGCGGCTGGAACACCATTGGCCGGAGTTGGGCCTGAATGGCGACGAGACCGTGTTCGTACCGCTGTGTGGCAAATCACTGGACATGCTGTGGTTGCATCGTCAGGGACACTCGGTGCTGGGCATAGAGCTGAGCGAAAAGGCCGTAGCGTCCTTCTTCAGTGATAACGCCCTGCCATTCGAGCAGCGACAGCTGGACGAGTTTCTCGTTTTTACCGGAACCGCAGAGGCAGAAGGCATAGAAATCTTCGTAGGCGACTACTTCGCATTGACACCGGCGCATGTGGCTCACTGCAATGCCGTTTATGATCGCGCCTCGCTCATCGCCATGCACCACGAAATGCGTGGCCAATACGCCACTCATCTGGCCAATACGCTGTCATCGGGCACTCGTGGTCTGTTGCTGGCCATCTCCTACGACGAGGGCCGCATGCAAGGTCCGCCTTTCTCCGTACCGGAAGAGAATGTGCGCGAGTTGCTGGGTGATCACTTCGATATTGTCGAGCTGGCTCACTACGGTGGCCCCGAGCGGCTGGGCAACCTGGCTGACAAGGGGCTTGAAACGCTGGATGAACGGGTCTATGTACTGACCCGTAATCTCTAGAAAAGTCAATTACTTGAGCGACAAGACATGCCCAAAGCACTGCAACGAGTCATCGGTTTCTTCATCTTGCTGATCGCGGTCGGAATGGTTTCCTGCCAGGCACTGATGAACTGATCATGGCAGCCGTCACTCGCATCGATCCGAACGCGAAGCCCAAGGTACTGTGGCGTGGATTCCTGCTGTACGTGCTGGCCTTGCCGCTGTTGCCGGCCTCTTTCCTGGCGCTCATGGACGGCAACCCGCTGCAGGCCATTGCCCGCGGTGCCGGTTTTGTCCTTGCCATGACAGCCGCCACGCTCATTCGCAAGGGAATCCGGCTGGACAACGAGGCCCGCAAGCGTCGTCTGCGCCGTCGTGCCAGCACCATTCAGTACCGGATGATTGGTGCCGCACTGGTGTCAGTTGGCATGTTTCTGGTCTCCTGGCTGGGCGTGTCCAACCAGTACGGTCTGCTGGAAAGCATACTCTGGGCCCTGGCGGTATTGCTCGGTTGCTACTTGTATTACGACTTCGACCCTGCTCGCAAGGATCCTGAAATTGCCGCTATAGGTATTACCACCGAAGAGCTGATCGAACTGCTGGATGAAGCTGAAGGTCGCCTGCAGAGCATCGAGAGTTCCAGTCGTCGCATCAGCAATATCGAGTTCAAGGACCGATTGCGCCGTATCGTCAAGGAGGCCCGGGTGATTCTGGATACCATCGAGAATGATCCGGTCGATGCACGACGGGCCCGCAAGTTTCTGAAGGTCTACCTCGACGGGGCGCAGCAGGTTGCCGAAGGGTATGCCAAGACTCATCTGCAAGGCGAACAACATGCGTTGGAAGACAACTTCCGACGAGTACTGACCACGATCGAAACAGTGATTGCAGAACAGCAAGTGAAGCTCAGGGAAAACAATCTGTCCGACCTTGATGTCACTATCGAAGTGCTGCAGATGCAGATCGAGAAAGAGGGTGTCACCTGAGTCACATCATTCGGCAGAAATTTGCCGGATGCAGTGGAACATGACATCAAACTGCCGCACCTGCTGACACCGGTATGCGGCCCATACCGAATTCAATTGACGGAGATTACCGATGCCCGCAAATACCACCGATGTTGCCAGCGAACTGGATATGCTGCCTGGCACAGAGCTGTTGCCGGATCTGAAAGAAGACATCGCGACTTATGAAGAGGTCGAGCCGGCAGAGCGTGCCCGCATCGACCAGCTGATGAACGAGATCGATCTGACCGACAGTAACTCGATCATCTTCTTCGGTAGCAAGGCTCAGCAGGAGCTGACCAGCATCTCCGACAACATGCTCGAAGGTGTGCGCAACAAGGACCTCGGCTCGGCCGGTGCTTCCCTGAACCAGATGGTATCGGTGCTGCGTGGATTCGAGGTTGAGGATTTCGATCCCAACAATCGCCCCGGTTTCCTGATGCGCCTGATCAAGAAGCTGTTCGGTGGCGTGACCCCTGTCGCCAAGTTCATCCAGCAGTACGAAGGTGTACGACGTCAGGTGGATGCGGTGACCGATGACCTTGAGAAGCACAAGACCTTGCTGCTGCGAGACATCAAGTCACTGGACAAGCTCTATGGCGCCAACCTTGATTACTTTCATAACCTGGAAGCCTACATCCTGGCCGGTGAGCAGAAGCTGAAGCACATTGACGACAACATGGTGCCGGCTGCGGAAGAGAAGGCCGCCAATGCCGATGATGTGTTGCAGGCACAGGAGCTGCGTGATCTGCGTAGCGGACGGGACGATCTGGAGCGACGCATTCACGATTTGCGGCTCACGCGTCAGGTAGCCATGCAGGGCTTGCCCAGCATCCGGCTCATTCAGGAGAACGACAAGGGTCTGGTCAACAAGATCAATTCGACGCTGGTCAATACCGTGCCATTGTGGCGTCAGCAACTGGCACAGGCCGTGACCATCTTTCGCTCGGCTGAAGCTGCGAAAAGCGTCAGAGCCGCAAGTGACCTGACCAACGAACTGCTGGAGAAAAACGCCGAAAACCTGCGAACAGCCAACAAGACGGTTCGCGAAGAACTGGAACGAGGGGTCTTCGATGTCAATGCTGTGCGGCGTGCCAATGAAAACCTCATCGCTACCGTGGAAGAGAGTCTGCAGATAGCCGATGAAGGCAAGCGTCGTCGCGCCGAGGCTGAAGTCCAGTTGGCCAGTATGGAAACCGAACTGAAGGAAACTCTGAAAGCGGCCTCCGCTCGCAAGCAAAGCGCACCGGTTGCCGGAGTCTGATCATGGGATTGTTCAGCAAGCTGTTTCACGAATTTGTCGATGTCATCGAATGGATCGATGACAGCAGCAACACCATGGTGTATCGCTTCGAGC
>CBDUIJ010000346.1:0-6168 GCA_965367215.1 uncultured Granulosicoccus sp. | reverse complement strand
TTGGTGGGCTATCGCGGCCTCACCGGCGGTCGGGCCCAGCCCTGCGAGTACATTGACCAGACCCTTGGGCAGGCCGGCCTGTTCTGCCAGCAGCACCAGAGCGACGCTGGTCACCGGTGTCAGTTCACTGGGCTTGATGACCACACCGTTGCCGGTGGATATGGCCGGCGCAATCTGCCAGCCAGCGGTGAATACGGGTGCATTCCAGGGGGTGATCTGAAACACGACACCCAGCGGTTCACGCAGGGTGTAGTTCAGGTGACCCGACGGTACCGGAATGACTTCACCGTGCAGCTTGTCGGCCCAGCCGGCGTAATAGCGGAACATCTCCACTACCTTCGACACTTCCACACGACAGTCGCGCAGGGGTTTTCCGGCAACCAGGGCCTCCAGTCTCGCAATGGGCTCCATATGATTCTCGACCACAGCGGCAATGGCCTGCATGACATTACCGCGAGCGGCAGCACTGAATTGCTGTGCCCAGATCTTCTGCGCATCTGCAGCACACTCACAGGCGCTGCGGGCAAGCTCGGCATCGCAGTCGGCGTACTGTGCCAGGCTCTGGCGCGTATAGGGGTCCTCCAGAGTGATCTCGGCACCGCGACCATCGCGCAGTTCTCCACCAATCAGGCTCTGTGGCAGGGCGCCGAGACCCAGCTCGGCCATGAGTGTTGCAAACAGTTCCTTGCGATCAGACATCGGAAGATTTTCCAAATTTGTAGATTTCGTTGAAATCGGCGCTATCCGCCAAGGATTCGCGACTGGCTTCCCAGATGGCGGCAATGGCGCGAGTTGCAGGCAGATCCAGCTCGGTGCGTTCGGCCAGGGAGACGGCCAGGCCGACATCCTTGCGCATCAGTCCCATGGTGAATCCGGAGTTGTATTGTTCGTTCTGGATCCACAGTGGGAAATTCACTTCGCTGACACCACTGCGACCGGAGCCGGCATTGACGCCTTCCAGCAGATTCTCCAGACTGACGCCCTGTGTCGCGGCCAGTCGTGCCATTTCACTCATCAGGGCAAGATTGGCGGCACACAGAAGATTGTTGGCAATCTTGGTGGCATGGCCGGAGCCGGAAGGGCCGATGTGCACCGTCTTCGCCGTGAGGTGTGCCAGCATGGGACGAATGCTGTCGATGGATTCTGCAGGGCCGCCCAGTACCATGGTCATGGTGCCCTTGCGTGCGCCGTTGGGGCCGCCACTGACCGGACCGTCGATGAACACATAGCCTGCGTCCGCCGCCTGTGCGGCAAGCTCGCGGGTCACATCGGGTTCGGATGTGGAGGTGTCCAGAATGATGCTGCCGGCCTGCAGCAAAGGTCCGAGTTCCTGCATGACGGCCTTGACGATATCCGCCTTGGGCAGCGAGAGAATGATGGTGGTGCACTGACTGGCCAGGGTGGCCAGATCATCGGCTACCTGAGCGCCGGTGTCAGCCATGCGAGCGCGCGTCTCACTCACGGCATCATGGCAGATGACCGATTGCCCTTGCTCCAGCAGTCTTTGAACCATGGAGCCACCCATGGCGCCACAGCCTACGATTCCGATCATGATTCCTGTCTCCGTTTTCAATGCTGAATGATGGGTTGAACGTGCTGATCGAGACGGGGAGCCGTGTCGAGCAGCAGTCGGGTGTAGTCACTGCTCGGGGAGTCGAAAACCTCCTCCGACGGGCCGCACTCGACGAATTGACTGTTACGCATGACGGCGACCCGGTCAGAGACCTGGCGAACGACAGCCAGGTCATGGCTGACGAACAACATGGTCAGGCCAAGGCTCTGCTTGAGCTCCATCAACAAGGCCAGCATGTCAGCCTGTATGGAGACATCCAGCGCCGATGTCGGTTCGTCGCACAGCAGAAAACGAGGGCGGACCGATAGCGCGCGGGCGATGCAGATGCGCTGGCGTTGCCCGCCCGAAAACTGATGGGGATGCTTTCGTGCTGCATCTGCCGGCAAGCCGACTCGTTCAAGCAGGGCCGCGACTCGGTGCGAAACTTCACGCCGGCTGGCCAGTCCATGAAACAGGATGGGTTCGGCCAGGATGCGATCCACTCGCATGCGCCCGTTCAGGGAGGAATAGGGGTCCTGGAAAATCACCTGTACATCCCGGCGGAACGCCTTGCGACGAGCCTTGCTGGTCAGACCGGACAAGGGGCCATGGTCGGCATAGTCGATCTCGCCGGAGGTCGGTTCCAACAGGCCTGTCAGCAGGCGTCCCAATGTGGATTTGCCAGAGCCGCTCTCACCAACCAGTCCCAACACCTCGCCACGGCGAATGGCTATGGCAGGGCTCTCCACCGCGCGGAATTGTGCCTTGCCGGAGAACAATCCCGGTTTGCGAATCTCGAAATCCTTGATCAGCGGCGTACAGCTCAGGTAGTTTTCATCCGTGGAGTCGTGTTGATCCTGCATCAGCCAGCTGTCTATTTCACCGCCGCGACTCACCGGATTGCGAAAACGATCCTCACGACGATCCATGCGCGGAATGGCGGCAATCAGCTCACGGGTATAGGCCTGAGTGGGTGCTGCCAGCAGCTCACGGGTCGGACCACTTTCCACCAGCGAGCCATGGCGCATGACATAGACCCGGTCAGCCGTCTCGGCAATGACACCCATATCGTGGGTGACCAGTACCACGCCTAATTGGCGTTCGCGGCAGATGCTCTTGATCAGGTCCAGTACCTGCTTCTGTACCGATACATCGAGCGCGGTGGTGGGTTCGTCGGCAATCAGGAGTTCTGGGTCGCCAGCCAGTGCCAGAGCAATGACTACACGCTGGCGCATGCCACCGGAGAATTCGTGCGGGTACTGGCGCATGCGAGTGGCGGGCTCTGGTATACCGACATCGGCCAGCCGTTCGCAGGCCAGCTGTCGCGCCTCGCTGGCCGGGATCCCTTGCAGTATGGCGATGGATTCGCTGAGCTGATCACCCACCTTCATCAGTGGGTTCAGTGAGGTCATCGGGTCCTGGAATATCATGCCGATGCGACGACCGCGCAGCATGGCCATGCTGGATGGATCCAGCTCTGTCAGCTCTTCACCGTCGAGTCGTATCCTGCCCTGACTGATGATGCCGGGGTTCGAGAGCAGGCCCATGATGGCGTTGCCCACGGTGGATTTACCGGCGCCACTTTCACCGATCAGGCCGACGATCTCGCCACGATCGACCTGCATGGTGAAATCGTTCACTGCAATGAAATCGCCGAAGCGGTGCGGGAAGGTGATTTGCAGGTTTTCAGTCTGCAGCAGAAACGTGTTCATCGCAGTCTCGGGTTCAGGAAGTCACGGACCCAGTCAGCAACCAGGTTGAAGGCAATCACCATGACCAGCAGCATGGTGCCCGGAAAGATCACGACCCACCAGATGCCGGAGAACAGATAGAGACGGTTCGGTAAGTGGCGTGCCCAGACCCAGAAACGACAGGGTCGCCTCGGTCACGATGGCCACCGCAATCTGCAGCATGGCCAGCACCAGTACCGGACTCAGCACATTGGGGGTGATATGGCGTAGCAGGATGGTCATGGTCGGCAGGCCGATGGCGCGACAGGAGGTCACATAGTCCTGACTGCGTTGTACCAGTACCGAGCTTCTGACGATGCGCGCAAACTGTACCCAGCCGGCCAGACCAATGGCCAGAATCATGATGGGTACGGCGGCCTGTGCAAACAGATGCGCGGGCAGCGTGGTCTTCAGAATGCCATTGAACAACAGGGCAATCAGTATGGGGGGGAACGCAAACTGGATCTCGGCGATACGCATCAGGATGGTATCGACAAGTCCACCGAAATAGCCGGATAACAAGCCGATCGTCATACCAATGGCCGCCGACAGTGCGACCGCACCCAGCCCTACCATCAGGGAGATGCGGCCGCCGTAGAGCATGGCGGACAGTACATCACGTCCCTGTATATCCGTGCCTAATACAAACCTGGGGTCGCTACCCGACATCCAGGCCGGTGGCAGATTGTTGTCCATGATGGACAGGGTGGCGGGGTCGAACGGGGTATGCGGTGCCACCCAGTTGGCAAACACGCAGGCCAGAACGATCACCAGGATGATGATGGCCGACACGACCGTGACCGGCGAGCTGAGGAACTGAAACCAGAACTCGGAGCGAATACGATTGAGCATCTCAGCGTGCTCCGTGTCGAATGCGTGGATCGATCAGCACATAGATCGCATCCACCACCAGGTTGGCGAGGGTGAACACGAAGCCGACGAAAATCAGGTACGCGGCGAGCAGGGGAATGTCGCTCTGGCCGATGGCATGCAGCAGCAGGGAGCCCATGCCGGGCCACTGGAATACATACTCGGTGATGATGGAGAACGCGAACAGGGAACTCAGCTGCAGACCCACGGCGGTGACCACCGGGACCAGCGTATTTTTCAATGCATGTTGCAGATAGACTCGCTGTGCCGGTAGGCCACGTGCCCAGGCGAATCGAATGTAATCGGTGCGCAGAACCTCGAGCATCTCGGAGCGTATCAGACGCAGGATGACACCCAGCTGGAACAGGCAGAGCACCGTGGCAGGCATCAAGGCATGCAGTAGTCCATCCACGGTAAACAGGCTGGATTGAAAGCCTGCAAACCCGGCGACATCGCCGCGCCCGAAGGAAGGCAACCATGGCAGCCAGACAGAGAACACCAGTATCAACAGGATACCGAGCAGGAAGGAGGGTACGGAGACCCCGATCACGGACAAGGCCATGATCGTCTGGGCGATGCCGCCGCGGCGGTGAATACCCGTGTAGATACCTGCGGGTATGGCCAGTGCCAGAGACAACACGCCGGAGAGCAACACCAGTTCCACGGTTGCCGGCAGTCGCTCGGCGATCATGTCACTGACATCGCGATTGAAGCTGTAGGAGATGCCGAAGTCGCCTTGCAGGGCGTTGCCGACATAGCGAATGTATTGCACGACGATGGGGTCGTTCAGGCCCAGTTGCTCACGCAAGGCTTCACGATCAGCTACCGAGGTTTCCTGTCCGACCATGGCCAGTACGGGGTCGCCGACATACTGGAAGACGAGAAAGCCGACCAGCGCGACACAGAGCATGACGATGGCAGCTTGTACCAGTCTTGTAATGATTGAATACATGGTGTTCCTGTTGCGAAGAGATCGTTGTCCGATATGCAGTGTCAGCCACGATGGACAGGAGAATCGTGAGCCGATGCAGAGTGCTTGTCGCACAAGGGTGCGGTGCAGGCCAACCGGGTTCGGAAGAGTGGTCCGGCCAGATCCCGTCGCCGTCAACGCCGCTACCTTGCCTGCGTTGACGACTTCGGGGCGCTTGTCAGACCCGACTGGTCGGGGTCAGTGTCCCGTACAGATGTTCGGGACATTCTGTTGGGGACACCTGTCGGGGACGTCTGTCAGGGACGCCTGTTCGCGAACGCTGGCGCCCCTGTGTCAGTGTCAGTTGACGTTGTAGTATTCCAGCGGAAACTCGAAAGTGGGATGCTGAACCACGTCGATGTTCTCGGCAGCACCCCAGACCAGTTGCTGTACATGCAGTGGAATGAGGCAGACATCGTCCACCATCAGGGCCATGGCCTCTTCCAGCATGGCTCTGCGCTTGTCGGCATCCATGGTGACGGCTGCTTCCTCGACGATGGCATCGGCTTCCGGTACGGAACAGCCAGAGATGTTCCAGGCGCCTCGACCATTATCCAGATCCCGGCTTCCCAGCACATTCTGGAAGACGTTCAGGCTATCCATGGTGGAAGGCGTCCAGCTCAGCAGGAAGAACGACGTGCCGAATTCAGGGGCAACCACCTTGGGGAAGAACTGCGCCTTGGGCTGGGCAATCAGGTTGACCTTGACACCGACTCTGGCCAGCAGGCTGACCGCGGCCTGGCAGATCTGCCCATCATTGACGTAGCGATCCGTAGAGCAATCCATGGTCAGTTCCAGACCATCTTCATAACCGGCTTCTGCCAGCAATGCTTTTGCCTTTTCAGGGTCATAGTCCAGTCTTTGCAGAGCAGGGTTGTAGCCGTTGACCTTGTCCATCACGTATTGCGTGGACAAGGTTGCCTGTCCCTGCATGACGCGATCGATGATGGCCTGGGCATCGATTGCATGAGCAAACGCCTGTCGTACTCTCAGGTCCTTGAACGGATTTCCTTCAACCGGGCTTTCGATGATCTGATCACGCCACT
>CBDUIJ010000345.1:0-6175 GCA_965367215.1 uncultured Granulosicoccus sp. | reverse complement strand
TCAGGACTCGGTCCGATCAGTCTTACCCCGGTTCGGCTGGAGTTGTAATGCACCTCCCAGGCATGCTCGAACAGTGTATCGATATCGGACTCGGTGAAGAACTCCGGGGCACCGTGCGGGCCATAGACCACGCGCAGTTCCCAGTCGTCTGTCAGCTCGGGCAACAGCTCCACAGGAAGCTCGACCTGGCTGACATTCGAGTCTGTCGATACGCCGGACGCCGCCGCATTCAGACGCAGTACGTCGCCAGTCTTGAGTGCAGCCCCGTTATGCCCGCCGAACTGACCCAGAGTGAATGTGGAGCGTGATCCCAGGTATTCAGGGCAGTCGATGCCACCGGCCACGCACAGATAGCTGCGAGCACCGACACCGCTGATCTGCCCGATATCCAGTACCTGACCAGGCGTGACAGTCACGACCTGCCAGGGCGCCACAGGCTTGCCATCGAGTGTGGCATCAACGGGAGCACCCGCCAGCACCAATCGCGTAGTCGTCGTGAACTCCAATGCAGGTCCCTGGACCGTGACCTCCAGGCCGGCAGCATTTGCCTCATTGCCCAACAGTCTGTTCGCCAGTTGAAACGAAAGAGTATCGAACGGTCCGGAAGGCGGAATACCCACTGGCCAGTAACCGACACGACCCGGCACATCCTGGATGGTCGTCAGCGTACCGCCACGCAACACATCGATGCGATGAGGCTGATAGGGGTAATCATCCAGAAACCGGGTAGTCACACGACCGGCCTGCAGGACCGGCTCATCAACCAGACAACGCAGATAGTCCACATTCGTCTGGGTGCCATACAACTCCACCTGCTGCAGGGCTGCCGAGAGTTGCTGCAACGCCTGCTCACGCGACGGTGCATGCATCATCATTTTGGCCAGCATCGGATCGAACTCGGCAGGAATCGTGATACCGGATTCGATCCAGGCATCCACACGCAAACCCTCCATCTGCGGAAACTCGACTCTCGACAGCAATCCGGCACAGGGCTGAAAATTGCGAAAGGGGTCCTCGGCATAAAGGCGTACCTGCACAGCGTGACCATTGGCGCTCAATGAAGAACGCAACTCGGTGAGGGCCGGCAATGTACCACCCGCCTGACAGACCATCCATTCCACCAGGTCCACGCCATACACCAACTCGGTAACCCCATGCTCGACCTGCAGGCGGGTATTGACCTCCAGAAAATAGAACTCCTGCGTATCCGCATCCAGAATGAACTCCACCGTGGCGGCATTGCGATAACTCACACTGGCCAGCAGGTCTTCGGCTGTCCTGTGCAGTCGAGTGCGAAGCGCCTCATCCAGATGTGGCGCGGGGCATTCTTCCACTACCTTCTGGTTACGCCGCTGTGCCGAACAGTCCCGTTCACCCAGGGACACCACCTCACCCTTGCCATCACCAAACATCTGCACTTCCACATGCCGGGCATTGAGAATCGCCTTCTCCAGAAAAACCCCGCCGTTGGCAAAATGGTTCTGTCCTTGCTGCTGTACGGCTTCGAAACAGTCACGCAGAACCTGTTCGTCGGCACACAGTCGCATACCGATGCCACCGCCGCCGGCGGTACTCTTCAGCATGACCGGATAGCCGATACGTTGCGCCTCGACAGTCGCCTGTTCTAGAGACTCCAGCAGTTCGCTACCGGGCGGTAGCGGTACTCCCGCGGCAGTGGCCAGTTCCCGTGCCACGTGCTTCTGGCCGAACAGACCGATCTGCTCGGCGGTTGGGCCGATGAAAACCAGCGACTCGCTTTCACAGCGCGCCACGAAGTCGGCGTTTTCACTCAGGAACCCGTAGCCCGGATGAATCGCACCAGCGCCAGTCTGCCGGGCTATGGCAATCAGTTTGTCCACGTTCAGATAGGTATCGGATGCGCGACCTTCGCCCAGCGAAAAGGCTTCAGTGGCCCGTCGTACATGCAGGCTGTCCCGATCACACTCGGCGTAGACGGCCACTGAGTCGATGCCCAGGCGATCAAGCGTACGGATGATACGAGTGGCAATGGCACCGCGGTTGGCAATCAGAACCTTGTTGAATGGTTTCATGAGGCTCATTGATTCCAGGTCAGCAGTTCGATGGGTGTCGGGTCATAGCCGTTGCAGGGATTGTTCAACTGCGGACAGTTGGAGATCAGCACGATCACATCCATGCGAGCGGTCATTTCCACATATTTGCCGGGCGCAGAAATACCGTCGGCGAAGGTCAGCTCCCCCTCTTCGGTCACCGGAACATTCATGAAGAAGTTGATGTTGTGCGCGATATCACGCTTGGAGATGCCGTATTCAGGATGCTCGGCCAGTGCCAGCATCCAACTGTCCCGACAAGCATGCATGCAGCGTTTTTCCAGGTCGTAGCGCACGGTATTGCTCTCGGTGGAACAGGCACCACCCAGCGTGTCGTGCCGGCCGCAGGTATCGGCCACGATACTGAGCATCACTCGGTTCTCACTGGACATCAGATCAGTGCCCGCAGTGAGATACAGGTTCTTCTGGTTACGCATCGTGTTCACTGCGCTGTAATGCTCGCCGGGGTCGTCAGTCGAATAAAAAAGCGTATCGGCCGCCTGGTTCCCTTTCAGGTCCACGATGCGAAGTGTCTGCCCGTCTTCGAGCCGGGCCAGATAGTAGTCGCCTGCATCGATCACCTGCCGGTCGATGGCGTGTGATTGTTCCCTGAAACTCTGCTTGATCATGATCCTTTCCTGACTGGTGTATGAGGTAGTTGAAACCGCTGACAATCCAGTGCCGCTCCATACCGGGCACGGTGCAGCAGTTGCGTTCGACCGGGCACTCAGGCGCCCTGGTAGTACAGGGCGTTGTTGCGGAAACCGCGACGATTCTCGTCGCAACTGTTGAGACATTCATCATCGTCACTCAGCGGCGCGGCCACCGACAGACTCAACTCCACCTCGCCGTCCGGATAGTGCTCTGCCTGTGACAGCGGATGGGGACAGGTATGCAGTAAAACCAGGGCATCCATCTCGAAGCGCAAAGCCACGCTCGACCCCGCACCACCGTGATCACTGACCAGACTGATGCCACCATCTGCCTGCACCGCACACTTGCTGAACCAGTTGATGTTGGCTGGCAGGTCGCGACCTTCCAGACCGTATTTGGACAGTTCCACCAGAAAGGCGTCATGACCATTCTGATGCCAGTCATTGCGATCATTCTGATAGTCACGCCGACCATAACGCTCATCCACCAGCTGACTGTCGGCATTACCGCAGACCGTATCGTGCCCACCCGCGGAATCCTCGACAAGCGAGGCAAGTACGCGCCCCATATCGCTGTACAGACAGTGCCCCTGCCTCAGATGAAAGGTATGCTGGCATTTCAGCGTGTCCGGTGCGTTGTAGCGCTCCAGCGTGTCCAGCGCGTTGTACATCACCATGCCCACGTTCGCACCGCCTTGTACATCGCTCAGGCGCAAGAGCATTCCGCGGCGCACTCTGAGGGACCAGTGCTTGCCTGCGCTCAGGCGGGTCTGATAGTTGAAATCCTTGACTGCAGCGTTCATTGCCAGGTCTCCTCCGTTACTGTTCTGTGTTGGCCAGCACGCTGGCCAGTGAATGGGATTCTTCTCTTGCTGGCGCTCGTTCACCGACCGGCAGGTCATAGGTGATGGTGGCGCCGTAGGCACCGGGTGCCTGCGGATCTATCCGGGGCTTGTCGAACACCCATAGACGGGTCCCCAGATGAAACCCTTCCTTCAGATCATGGGTCACCATGAAAATGGTCAGATGGTGTTCCCGCCACAGTTCCAGCACCAGTTCATGCATATCAGCCCGGATGCCCGGGTCCAGCGCACCGAAGGGTTCATCCAGCAACAGGATGCGCGGCCTGGCCATCAGCGCCTGTGCAATCGCCAGTCGCTGGCGCATACCACCCGAGAGTTCATGCGGATAGCGATGCAAGGCATCCTGCAAACCGACTCTCTCCAGCAGTGCTGTCGAGGCCTGCATGGCGTCCTTCTTGCGCTGGCCATGCAGAAAACCGCTGAGGTTACGCTGCTGCAAGCCCGCCACAGCCATTACATTGCCCAGAACCGTCATGTGCGGAAACACCGAATACTGCTGAAAGACAATGCCTCGATCGGGTCCTGGCTCATCGGGGATGGCCTTGCCATCAAGCTCCAGAGAGCCCTTGTCGATCGTTTCGATACCCAGAAGCAGTTTGAGAAAGGTCGTCTTGCCGCAGCCGGATGCACCGACCAGGGTCACGAATTCCCCTTCCTCCACAGTGACGTTGATTCGTTCGAGGACGGTCTGCTCACCGTAGTTCTTCCACAGATTGCGTGCAGATATCATTCGGCGGACTCCCAGGGAAACAGGCGCTTGCCCAGTTTTCTCAGCAACAGGTCGAACAGGAAGGCCAGTAACGTTATCCATGCCACATAGGGCAGGATGACCTCCATCGACAGATAGCGACGTACCAGAAAGATCCGGTAGCCCAGACCATCGGTCGAGGCAATGGCTTCGGCTGCAATCAGAAACAGCCAGCCGGTACCCAGTGACAGGCGCACCGAGTTGATCAGCTTGGGCAGCAACTGTGGCAACAGCACCCGCGAGATGATCTGCGCCGTATTGGCCCCCAGCGTCTGTGCCTTGATCAGTTGTTCAACCGGAATCTCGCGCGCCCGTCGTTGGATATCCCGAGCTATGAAGGGTGTGATACCGATGGTGATCAATGCAATCTTGGAGACCTCCCCCAGACCCAGCACAATGAACAGCACCGGTAACAGCGCCAGGCAGGGTATGAGGGAGATGACAGTGAGCAAGGGTGACAGAGATGCATTGACCAGAGGCAAGGCACCGGTGGCGATACCGATGACCAGGCCCGCCACTGCCGCAATTCCCACCCCGATGGATAGACGCCTGAGACTGCTCAGCGTGTCCGTCCAGAAGACATAGTCACCGCTACGCTTGCTGGGTTCGAAGGCCATACGACTCATGGCTTCCTGCATGCTGGCAAACGATGGCAGCAACTTGTCAGACGGATTCTCCGCCAGCCTTGCTTCGGACGCCGCGATATAGAGCACGAGTATCAGCACGAATGGCAACAGTCCCAGTAGCCACCTCATCGCTGGCGATGGGCTGAGGTTGATCAGTTTTTTCATGAATACAGGCCTGTTGCCTTGGAGTTGAACAGCGAGGGCTTTTTCAGAGCTCGCCGTCGCGGGCTTTTTCCATATAGCTCGGGTCGAAGCGCAGCGTGGTATTGGCCTCGTAGCCGAAATTGCCGGCCGGCATCTGTATGCCGATGAAGCCCGCATCCGGTGCCCCTTCGCCCAGCAGGCCATGTTCGAAAGAGAACTCCGCGACGTATCGCATGGTCTTCGGCAAGGCATCACTGGCGGTGAATTCCACCGCCTCTTCAGGCGTATGGAACATCATGGTGCTCGCCAACTGAGACTCATAACCGGCGAGGTCGGTACCGGAGGCTTCAGCCATGAAGCGACGCGCATCGACTGCGGCTTCATCATCACCACTCATGATCGACATGATTTCGTACCAGGCGCCTGTCAGCGCCAAACCCAGCTCGGGGTTCTCGTTCAGCGTCTCCGTGTTGACCACCAGCAAATCGATGATCTCTCCCGGAATACCCGTGGAATCGAATACCACATGGCTTTCGGGCATGGATGAGATCTCACTGAGCAGGGGGTTCCAGGTCACCACCGAGCTCACATCATCACTGCCGTAGACCCCCACCATATCGGCATCCGAGGTATTGACCACGGTGACATCCACCTCACTCATACCGACAGAATCCAGAGCTCGTGCCAGCAGATAATGCGAGACGCTCAGTTCCACCAGATTGACCCGCTGTCCACGGATCGCATCCAGAGAGTCCTCACCCTTGAGAACGACGCCATCATTGCCGTTGGAAAAATCACCCACAATCAGAGCGGTACTGTCCACGCCACCGGCTGCCGGAATGGTCAGGGCATCCATATTGGTCATGGTGCAGGCGTCGAACTGACCGGTCGTGTATTGGTTGATGGATTCGATATAGTCGTTGATCTGTACGACTTCTATTTCGATACCGTATTTATCGGCCCATTTGTCCACGATGCCATGCTCGGCGCCATAGGCCCAGGGCATCCAGCCGACGTAGATGGACCAGCAAAGGCTGAATTTGTCGGCAGCGTGGGTAGGGGCTGACAGGAC
>CBDUIJ010000344.1:0-6185 GCA_965367215.1 uncultured Granulosicoccus sp. | reverse complement strand
TAAAGTGCGCGCATGGCAGATCTCGGCATTTTGACAACACGACTGGATTATCACTTCTCCGATGAGGGGTTGCTTGATGAGGCCTTGTCACATCGTTCCAGTGGCTCTCACAATTACGAGCGTATGGAGTTCCTGGGCGACAGCTTCCTGAATTTCGTTATCGCCCAGGAGTTGTACCAGCGGCGTCCGACGGAGGATGAGGGGGCGCTCAGTCGCCTGCGAGCCAGTCTGGTGCGGCAGAGTACGCTGGCGGATATCGCCCGTGAACTGAACCTGGGCGATTACCTGAAGCTGGGTGTGGGCGAGCTGCGCAGTGGCGGCTTCCGTCGCGATTCGATCCTCTCCGACGTGGTGGAGTCGATCATCGGTGCTGTGTTGCTGGATGCCGGCCACGATACGGCGCGCACTCTGGTGTTGCGTCTGTACGGCGACCGCATCGATACACTGCCACCCTCAGCCGACCTCAAGGACCCCAAGACCCGCCTGCAGGAATTGTTGCAGGGGCGCTCCTATTCGCGACCGGAATATGAAGTGATCGATGCCAGTGGCAAGTCGCATGACATGCGTTTCACGGTTGCCTGCACCTTGCCCGAGCTCTCGTTGAAAGTGCGCGCGACAGCGACCAGTCGACGCAAGGCAGAACAAGCGGCGGCAGCACTGATGCTTGAAGACCTACATCAGCAACTGAGTGCCCAGAGCGGGTAAACTGGGCGACTTGCGCGATCCATTGAGCTTTTTCCCAGGACATCCCTATTCATGACTTATTGCGGCGTTGTATCCATCGCTGGCCGACCCAATGTCGGCAAGTCCACGCTGCTGAACCGGCTGATCGGACAGAAACTGAGTATCACGGCACACAAGCCGCAGACAACTCGACACAGTATTCTGGGTATCCAGACCAGCGGTGATCGTCAGGTCATCTACGTGGACACCCCCGGTATCCATGTAACCGGTACGCATCAACTCAACAGGGTGCTCAATCGCACCGCATCCACCTCCTTGCACGATGTCGATGTCATCATTCTGCTGGTTCAGGCCATGGTCTGGAATGATGATGACAGGCGGGCCTTCGAGCTGGTCAGCAATGCCGGTGTGCCGTTCTTCATCGCCGTCAACAAGATCGACACCGTACGCCGCAAGGAAGACATGCTGCCGTTTCTGGCCAAGCTGCCCGATCACGAGCAGCTGCAGGGTGTCATGCTGATTTCCGCTCAGAAGAAGTCGGGGCTCGATGCCCTGGTGCAGAGCGTCGGCAAGCATATCCCTGAAGGGCCCTGGCAGTATGGTGAGGACGAACTGACCGACCGTAGCTCGCGCTTTCTGGCGGCTGAAGCGGTGCGGGAACAACTGACCCGGCTGCTCTCGGCAGAATTGCCCTATGCCTTGTCGGTGGAAATCGAGACCTTCGAGGAGAGCTCGGACCTGCTGCGTATCGGCGCTGTCATCTGGGTGGACAAGCCCAGTCAGAAGGGCATTGTCATCGGCAAGGGCGGTGCCCAGTTGAAAGAGGTGGGATCGCGCGCCCGTGGCACGCTGGAAACCTTGTTCGGTACCAAGGTGTTTCTGCAGTTGTGGGTACGGGTCAAGGAAGGCTGGGCCGATGATGAGCGCGCTCTTCGCAGTCTGGGGTATGACGATTAGCAAGCGTCTGCCTCGGCGCTGTCAGGTGTCTGCATCATGATGGGCGATGAGAGCGTCAGTACCTCGCTGCAACCTGCCTACATACTGCATTACACCGAGTGGCAGGAATCGAGCTACATCGTTGATGCCTTTACCCTGAGCCATGGCCGCATCAGCATGATGGCCAAGAGTGCTCGGGCCTCGCGGCCCCAGGTCAGGGCTCTGTATCAGCCGTTTCGTCCTCTGTTGCTGTCGTGGGTAGGGCATAGCGATATGCGGACCCTGACAGGCATAGAGGAGGCCGGTGCGGCCGTGCAGCTGGCTGATGTGGAGCTGGCGTGTGGCTACTACATCAACGAGCTCGTCATGCGCCTGGTGGGCAAGGACCAGCCACAGACCGAGGTCTTCGCGCATTATGTCGTGGCCCTGAGTGATCTGGGCGCGATTGGCGAACCCGGCCAGCCTGTGATGGAGGCGGTGCTGCGCACATTCGAACTGCAATTGCTGGATGCGCTGGCGGTCTTGCCCGATCTGGCTCGCTGTACGCCGAACAGCTCGCCGATACAGGCCGATCGCGAATACCGTTACCACCCGGCCAACGCGATTGCCATTGTCCAGAACCAGCGGCAGGATGCCGACCTGAGTCTGGGCATACAGAAAGAGAAGACGCGCATGGGAGAGGGCGATAGTCGGGATCCCTCACTGCATGCCGATGGCATGACGCTGGATGAAGGCACCCTGGTCAGTGGTCGTACCTTGCTGGCCCTGTCTGCACTGGAACTGGATGATCCGGATGTTCTGCAGGAGGCGCGTGGGCTGATGCGGCGGATTTTGCGCGTGCACCTCGGGGACCGGCCACTCAGGAGTCGTGAGTTGTTCGAATCCCTGGCCAGGCGTGACTGATGAACGGAAGCCCTTCTGACACACATCCAACTGCGGCCGGGAAACAGCTTGATCGCCTCTGGTTGGCGATTTCCGGTCATGGCCATGGTCACCTTGTCCAGGTCATGCCTCTGGTTCGTGCGCTGCGCGCTCGTTATCCGGCCATGATCCTGTGCGTCCAGTCGTCCTTGCCTGCGAGTCTGCTGCGGCAGAGCTTCGGCGAGGATGTGCTCATGCACAATGAGGCGGTCGATTTCGGCATGGTGATGTCGGGGCCAATGACGGTGCTGGCCGCGGACAGTCTGGCGGCTTATCGCAAATTTCATGAGACCTGGCCAGAACTGCTCGCCAGGCAGCTTGCCCTGTTCGAGGACTTTCAACCAGACCTGGTCATTGCTGACATACCCTATCTGCCGCTGGCAGCTGCCAAGGTCTGCGGGGTGAAGTCGGTCGCGGTATGTTCTCTGAACTGGGCGGATATTCTTGAACACTACTGCTCTGGCCTTCAGGGAGCGGGCGATATCGTCCAGTCGATTCGCACTCACTACGCCGAGGCCGATATCTTCCTGCGTCCGACCCCGGCGATGCCGATGAAGACCCTGGGCAACACCGCATCGATCGGTCCCTTGATCAATGTGGGTCGATCGAGACGAGCCGAGCTGCAGCAACTCTTGCAACTACCAGACGGCGGGCGAATCGTGCTGCTCACATTGGGCGGTATTACCGGTCAGATCGATATCACGCAGTGGCCGGCGTTCGACAAGACGGTATTTCTGGTGCCGGAGACCTGGCTGGCCAATGCCTCTCAGGCAATCGATACAGACCGTTTTCGCAGCATCGAATCGACAGCCCTGTCTTATGCCGATCTGTTTGCGAGTTGTGATGCCCTGGTGACGAAGCCGGGATACGGAGCCTTTACCGGAGCCGGGTGTTGCGGACTTCCGGTCCTGTTTGCCGAGCGGGGCGATTGGCCAGAGGAGCCTTACCTGTTTTCCTGGCTGCAACGGGTCGGACGCGCCGCCTCGATCGGCTGGTCGGAACTGGCAGATGGCAGGTTCGAGCCGGCATTGAGTGAGCTGCTGGCGCAGGCACCGAAGCCGCCTGCCGAGGCAAACGGTGCCGCCATGGGGCTTGAGCTGATCGAGGCCTTGCTCGGGCAGTCAGTCCCGGCGGAAAAGCGTTTGAGTGCCGTGTCTGACAACAACGGGTAGCTGGCTGAATCGAAAGCGATAAGCAGCGGCCGTACCTGTTTTGATTGAAGGAAGTTCGTGTCAGGCTTGCAGTATGAGAATGACGCTGCAGACGATGGCAGCCACGCCGAGCAATTCCCTGGCGGTAATGCGCTCCTTGAAGAACAGTGTCGTCAACAGCAGGGTGAAGATGAACTCCACCTGTCCCAGTGATTTCACCAATGCCGGGTTCTGGTAGGTCATGGCGGTAAACCAGCCAACCGAGCCGAGCGCGCTGGTCAGGCCGACAAAGCCTGCCAGTCCGAGGCGCTTGCCAATGGCGGCAAATTGTTCGGGTTCACGCAAGGCGGTGTAGCACACACAGATCAACGACTGTACGCTGACCAGAAAGACCAGGGTCATGGCGGCACTGCTGAGCACGCTCTGCTCAAGGCTCAGACTGGCTTCACGAATCCACAGTGAGGTCAGTGCAAAGGCAGTGCCCGACAGTGTGCCCAGCAGCACGGTGCGCGGCTCCCAACGCTGGTCGCCGGTGGGCATGCTGACGATATAGATGCCCAGAAATCCGATGGCAACAGCCAGCCAGCCGAACAGGGACAGCGGCATGCCGAAGAGTACCGTGCCGAATACGGCAGCCTGTACCGCTTCGGTTTTTGCCAGGCTGGTACCGACCGTGAAGTTGCGAAAACTGAACAGCCTGACCAGCAGCACGGTGGCAATGATCTGAGCCACGGCGGCAGCCAGTGCAAACACGATGAACCGTCCATTGCCCAATGCGGCGGCAACGACCTCGGGCAGCTCGGCACGTGTGATATACAGGAGATAGATGAGGGCGAAAGGCAGACCGAACACGTAGCGAATGAGCGTCGAACTCATCGGTGTGACACTACTGGTCAGCTGTTTCTGACCGGCGGTCCTGACAGCCTGCATCAGAGCGGCCAGAATGGTGAAGGCTATCCAGGAACTTGCAAACGTCATCAGGTATCAGGGCTGGGGCATGCCGGGAAAGTGCAGTATGGTACGCCAATGGCGGTCAAGGCGCTGTCGCCTGTGCCGACCGAATCCGAATCAGACCACCGGGGGAACCCTTTTGCAAATGATGGTAAGCATCGTGAGTCACGCAGTTTGCGGGGCCATGGCATGAATGCACTGGATATCTTCAGCGAGACGGAAGCTGTGCTGCTGACGGCTGATCCGGTCGACAAGGCCAATGCCAGCATCGAGCTGTATCAGCGCTGGCTGGCGCTGCCCGAGGCAGTGAAGGACCAGTCGCTGCTGATGCCCAGTGCGTCGAGCGTGCGGGTCATGCAGGCGCCAGGCAGGCCCGAACGGCCGGAGCTGGTCGATGCGCATCAACTGCCAAGGCGCGGACTGGGATCGACGGCTGGCCGGGTTGCGCTGGTGCATTCGCTGGCACATATCGAATTCAATGCGATCAACCTGGCACTGGATGCTGTCTATCGTTTCCGCACCATGCCTACGGCCTACGTTACCGACTGGCTACGGGTTGCCTCGGATGAGGGGGAGCATTTTCTGCTGCTTCACCATCGGCTGGCAGAGCTGGACTCGCACTATGGCGCCCTGGCGGCACACGATGGCCTGTGGGATATGGCGCGGCGTACGGATCATGATGTGCTGGTGCGCATGGCGCTGGTGCCACGCATTCTGGAGGCGCGTGGCCTGGATGTGGCGCCGCCGATGATTGCCAAATTGCAGCATCTGAAGGACGATGCCACGGCGGCAATCCTGCAGCGAATCTATACCGATGAAATCACGCACGTGGAAGTGGGCAATCGCTGGTTTCGCTACCAGTGCGAACAGCAGGCGCTCGATGGCACCGAAGTCTTTCGGGATCTGCTGCGCGGTGAGAACAGTGCCTACCTCAGAAGTCCCTACAACCGTGAAGCCAGGCTACAGGCTGGCTTCAACGAGCAGGAGCTGGCACTGATCAAGGAGATGGAACTGGAATACAAGGCGGCCCGGCAGGCGTGAATCTGCGCCTGGGGCTGCGACTGCACATGCCTGCTGCTGCCAGAGCATGGTGAGTTGATCGGGATACAAGGTAATGCTCACCCTGTATCCCGGTCAAACACTAGCGAAAGGTCTTGAGCTGAAAGCCTGAGCCATCCCATTCGACGTACTGGGCATACTCGGGATGCCAGTCACCGACAACCAGTCGCTGTTGTCCGGCCGATGGTCCTTCGTGAACTGCCGGTCGATGTGTATGGCCATGAATCAGAGTCTGGCAGCCTGTCGCCTGCAGGCGCTTGGCAACACTGTCGGGGCTGACGTCCATGATTACCGCCGATTTGCCAACACTGGCATCATGACTGGCCGCGCGCAGTGCTTCTGCATGATGGCGGCGTTCATCGATACTCTTGGCCAGGAATTGTTGCTGCCAGCGAGGCTCCCGGACATTGCGCCGGAAGCGCTGATAATCGGTGTCACCGGTACACAAGGTATCGCCATGCATGAGGAGCACGGGTTCACCGC
>CBDUIJ010000343.1:0-6237 GCA_965367215.1 uncultured Granulosicoccus sp. | reverse complement strand
GCCATCCCGACGAGGCCCGTGCCGGTGATTTTCCAATAAGGGGGACCCTGCATGACAAACCGGCATTCAATGGCAGTGGCGTCGAGGTTCGCTATCCCGACGGTCAGGACAGCAGCCCCGGTCCGACCCGCGCCTGGATGAAGACCGTGCCGCTGTTGAACAATGAAACCGCCACGGCCTTTCAGCGCATCTGCCCGCTGGCCGATTGTGGCAATGCCTTCGGACGGAACGCCGAACCAGGCGAGATAACCTTCATGAACGCCGACCTGACACTGGTTCTGCACCGGGACCCGATTGGCGAATGGCTGGGTACCGACAGCATCAACTACTGGGAGCCGAACGGTATCGGCCTGGCCGATGCACTGCTGTTCGATGCTCTCGGTCCGGTTGGCCGTGCCACACAGACGCTGGTACTACGCAAAAACCCGAGTTGATCGGCACTTCTCGACGCCTGTCAGACTCGGTGGCCAGAAATCGCGACCTGCGTCCGTTCCGTCTTGTCTGTCCCCACGTAAGATTCATCTCGTCAAGCCAATAACCGAATCGCATCGCCGATCCGGTCCTCCCGCGAAAGTGATCCTCCAGAGCACTTTCGCGGGACTCTCTTGCAGGCAAGGCACTGCCGACGCGCTATCATGGCCTCAGTCGCCAGCCAGTCGCCCCCATGAGATATCCCGAGAACGCACCACCGGATCCGGCCGCCCCCTATGGGGAAACGATGCATGACATGCTCACCCTGTCCATGTTCATGGCCATTTTCATCGGAGTCTGTCTGTACATTGCCGGACGACACGGGAAGATTCTGTGGATGAAAGTCTGGAGTATCGGACTGATTGTCTGCAGCCTGCTGTATCTGATCAGCCAGTGGCTGAATCTGAGCCTCTAGTGGGTCATTGACCCTCCAGGCTGCCACCGCACAGGGTCGGGGCCGCTTGCACACATGCCGCTCGCACAGCACAATGCCGTTACGACCTGTCGACGACAAACGCCCACACCATGAACAAGCCTTCTCCAGTCAATACCCCTCAAGACACAAGCGAGTCTTTCACGGATTCACTCAGCCGACTCATGCTGCGCAGCATCCGCACGACTTCGTGCAAGCTGGCTGCGGCGGCGCTCATCACATCCCTGTCCACCGCCCTGCTGCCAGGGATTGCCTCTGCCTCCGACTTGCCCGACCTGGAGGGTCGCGAAGTGGTGGTTGTCACCGAGAACGCCTACCCTCCTCTGCAGTTTGTCGACCCGAAGAGCGGTGATGCCATTGGCTGGGAATACGATGCCATGCGGGAGCTGGCCAGGCGTCTCAATTTCACTCTGGTCATCGAGAATTCCAGCTGGGATGCCATGATCCCGGCAATCAGCGAAGCTCAGTACGACATAGGCATGACCGGCATCACCATCCGTGATGATCGCAAGGAAATGGTGGATTTCTCTGCCCCCTACATGCGCTCGGAAATGTTCATGCTGGTCCGTGCCGACGAAGAGCGTTTCAGCAATGCGGAACAGTTCGCGGCCCTGGAAGATGGACTGGTCGGCGCCCAGGCGGGCACCACGCCGTTCTACACCGCTGTCTACGAGGTGCTTGACGGCAATGAGCAGAATCCGCGCATCAAGCTGTTCGAAACCTTCGGTGCCTCGGTGCAGGCCTTGCGCAGTAACGATGTCGATCTGGTTCTGACAGATGGTACGGCCGGCAACGGCTATGTATCCGCCAACCCCGACACCTTCAAGCTGGTGGGAGAGGCCATGGGCAGCGAGGATTTCGGTTTCATCTTCCCCAAGGGCTCCGAACTTGTAGAGCCGATCAATGCCGGCATCGCCAGCATGCAAGAGGACGGCACCATCGACAAACTGAATGTCACCTGGTTCCTCGAATACAAGCTCGGTGAATAGACGCCAGCCCTTCTCGCTGAACCCACTGTCGACAGACTGAACCCGTGCAGCGAGGCAAGGATCAGGCTGACCCGTCAGCCAGCGATTTTCCATGGTGGTTACTGGCTACCCTGGCAATCGGGCTGTGGCTCGGCTATCGCATCGTCAATGATGAACTCTACGCCGAGGTCTTCGATGTACTGGTCAGAGGAATCGGCATTACCGCGTTTGTCACGGTAACCGCATTCGCTCTGGCCAGTGCGCTGGGGTTGCTACTGGCAGCGGCTGTGCTGTCACCCTGGCTTCTGCTCCGGCAATGCGCGCGCTTCTACATCGAGATCATGCGCGGCATCCCCATGCTTGTATTACTGTTCTATATTGCCTTTGTCGCAGCGCCAGCAGTTGTGGCGCTGGTCAATGCGGTATTCGAGCCCTGGCTGGAAACGCCATTCAGGACACGGGATTTTTCACTGATGTGGCGCGCCATTCTGGCACTGACACTGGGCTACTCCGCCTTCATTGCGGAGGTGTTCCGCGCCGGCATCCTGTCTGTCGGACGTGGCCAGACGGAGGCTGCCCTGTCATTGGGGCTGACACCACTCAGCCGCTTTCGCTATGTGATATTCCCGCAGGCCTTTCGCACCATCCTGCCGCCGCTGGGTAATGACTTCATTGCCATGATCAAGGATTCGGCACTGGTCTCGGTACTCGGCGTGGCCGATATCACGCAGCTGGGCAAGATCTATGCGGCGGGCTCCTTTCGCTTCATGGAAACCTACAACATCGTTGCCTATATCTACCTGTTGGTCACGATCGTGCTGTCGCTGTTGCTGCGACGACTGGAAGCGCGACTGCGCCAGCAGAACAACAGTCGCCGAACAAGCCGCGATTCAGCGCCTTGAACGTCGCCGCCGTACGCGTTCGTTATCCGCTTCAAGTACCGTAGCTCCTACCCCCCAGACGAGGCGCAAACCAGACACGGCATTGTGATCGTCGCCGCAATCGTCAGTAGGCAGCTGAATCTGTCTGGCGTGATACTGAACACGCAGCAAGCCCGCTATCAGGCCTTCGAGGTTGTGATGACCGACACTGAATGCCTGGCGATAGCGATACACACGTAGTCGACCGAACTCCGCATCGAGCAACTGCCGAACCTGACGATGAAACGCATCGAGCTGTGACTTCGGATAACCGGCCTGCAGGCTGTCGATATCATCAAGACCGATTGACGCCTGGTAGCGCAGGTTCTGCCGGATGGATAACAGTAACGCGGACCCGCGCTGCTCATCCGGAGAAGCGTCTCGCCGGCGACCGGACGAATCCAGTAATCTCACCATGTCCACTATCTGGGCAGTGTGTGATCTGTCGGGCTGTGCACTCATGGCTTGCGTTCTGGCAACTTGCGCGAAGGCGTTGGTCAGTGTGACCAGCGGTATGGCAAGGCGATCATCCCGGAGCAGCCTTACCGCGTTGCAGCAGAGTGTACAACGTTGAAATCAATGCTGGTAAGCGCTCATTGTGAATCGTGAAACAGACACAGATACGGCCACTATGGCGTGCTTGGTGTCAGATATTTGTCGAGTATTTCTGCCAACTCGGGACGACTCTTTCGCACTTCCTCATGTGACAAGCCTTCCAGCGAATGCGGAAATTTCAGCCATTGATCGGTTTCATGCAGATAGTAGTCGGGAGCCTTGCCGGTCTTGTTACGACTCGGCTTGTAGTATGGAACGGCCACCCGAATATCCTGTGGCAGGTTACGCCGAGTCTTCTCACGCAGTGTCTCGATGATCGCCTGCACACTCCTGCCGGTATCGTAGACATCGTCAACAATCAGCAGTCGATCTTCCGCACTGATCTTGCGCACCAGGTAGTTCAGGTTGAAGACCTGAACCCGGCTGGCCTGCTGATCAATGTCGTGATATGACGAAGTCCGCACGGTGATGTGGTCGGAATGTACACCGCGATAGGCCAGCAATTCCTGCATCGCAATACCCATCGGGGCACCACCACGCCAGACGGCCACGATGAAGCTGGGACGAAAGCCACTTCGATAGACTTTGGCCGCCAGGGAAAAGGAGTCTTCCAGCAGCTGCTGGGGGTTCAGATACAGTTTCTCGCTCATGTGCGGAGTTTACCTCAAGAGCAACACTTATCCGGCGTGACAGTGTTGCCGCCACCGTATTGGTAAATTGGTTAAACTGCCCACCCTGGCGTCCCGATTCATGCCATGCCAGTGCATCTGGCTGGAACCGGACACCAACCTCCCTCGAGTCACTGCAGGCACCCGATTGTGCAAGCCAAACACTACGTAACCGAAACCGATCTGCTACACGATGCCTACCGGCTGGGTGTGCAGATCGCCGAAAGCGGATTCCGCCCCACCTTCATCGTCGGCCTGTGGCGCGGTGGCAGTGTGGTTGGCATTGCCGTGCAGGAGTGCCTGCAGTATATCGGCATCCCTACCGATCACATCGCTATCCGAACCTCCTACCGCGGTCTGGCCAGCTACCAGCAGATGGTTGACAACCCGGAAACCGAGATTCGTATTCACGGCACGCAATACCTGCTGGACACACTGAATCAGGATGACTCCCTGCTCATCGTCGATGACGTATTCAGTTCCGGCCTGACCAGCAGTGCCGTCATTCGGCGCCTGACGGCACGACTGAAGAACAACATGCCCGCCGATGTCCGTATTGCCGTGCCCTGGTACAAGCCCACTCACAACCGCACCACCCTGAAACCGGACTACTACGTGAACACCTCTGACGACTGGCTGGTCATGCCCTATGAGCTCAGCGGACTGACTCACGAAGAAATCAGCCAGAACAAACCCTGGATGCTGCCGATCATTGCTGGCCTGGACGATATCGACCCTTCATGAACGCTTCTCTCGGTCTGTTTTTCAAGGGGCTCGCCATGGGCGCCGCCAACGTCATTCCCGGTGTGTCAGGCGGTACCATCGCTCTGATCACGGGTATCTATGAGCGTCTGATCAATGCCATCAAACGCTGCGATCTGACTGCCGCCCGATTGTTCTTCACCGGTCAATGGAAAGCCTGCTGGCAACACGTTGACGGGCAATGGCTGAGTATCCTGCTCGGCGGGGTGGCGATCAGCATCATCACGCTTGCCAGGCTGTTCGAATACCTGCTGGAGCACCACGAACGCTACACGATGGCGTTCTTCTTCGGATTGATACTGTTATCCATTCTGTACGTTGCTCGCGGCGTCAGGCAGTGGAGCATGCCAACGATCCTGGCATTGGTCATCGGCACAGCCGTGGCCATGGGTATCGCCATGCTGGCCCCCGCCTCACAGAACGATGGCATGGCATATCTCTTTCTCTGCGGTGTACTGGCCATCAGCAGCATGATCCTGCCCGGGCTTTCCGGCTCCTTCGTACTCATTCTGCTGGGCAACTATGCGCTGGTACTCGGTGCCATCAGCTCCTTCTCTCTGAGCGTCCTGATTCCCCTGGCGCTGGGATGTGCCTTTGGTCTGGTCGCGTTCTCGCACATCCTCTCCTGGGTGTTCAAACGATTTGCCGACATCACGCTGGCGGTCATGACGGGCTTCGTCATCGGTTCTCTGGTGGTAATCTGGCCGTGGAAGAATGCCATCACCCATACTGTTGAACGCGTTGGCAAGCCACCTCGTGAGGTCGTGACCAGTTATGAATGGTTCCTGCCGAATCTGGCTGACAGCAGCACCTGGATCGCCATCCTGCTGATGCTGGTCGGTGCCGCCGGTATCGCCCTGATGGAACGCTACGTCGGCGACGACAAGCAGGCCGACTGAGACAGGTTCAGATTCCTCTCAGTGCCTGATCACGCCAGCGATCTTCGGTCCGTGAGCGCAAGTACAGGACAACCAGCAGCACAGCCAGAGCCATGCACATGATTGCCATTGGCCTGGCTGTCCCGTCATTGAACAGACTGATCATGACAGCTGCCAGACCGGCCATGCACTGTTCGATACCGCTCAGCATGGCCGATGCCGTACCCGCCTGCCCTTCGATGGATCGCAAGGCCCGGCTCGGGGCGACGGCAAACAGCGGCCCCATACCGAACGTCATGATGGAATAGGCCGCCGTCAGGGTCACGGGGTCGGCAGTACCGAGCATCACGACCCATACCAGCGCCACCGCGCCACCCACGACCAGCACCACCCCGAGCGTCAACAGTGAGCTGCCTTCCCAGAGGTCTGCCAGGCGTGAAGCCAGCACGCTTCCCAGAAAGAATGCGGCCACGATACCGGCCTGATAGTAACCAAATTCATCGGCGGGCACGCCCATCATGTCCATCAGCACGAAGGGGGCACCGGTGACGAACACGAAGATCAATCCCAGAGCAACGCCCA
>CBDUIJ010000342.1:0-6340 GCA_965367215.1 uncultured Granulosicoccus sp. | reverse complement strand
TGCAGCAGGCGCTGCATGAAGACTGGTCCATCGCCCGCATGGCTGGGTTGTATGCCTTGTCGATACCGCAGTTTCATCGACGCTGGAAGACGCTGACGGGAGAGACCCCGCAGCGATGGTTGCGCCGCATTAGGCTGGAGCAGGCAGCACGTCTGCTGCAAGCCGGACTGTCGCTGGATGTGGCGGCTGCGCGCACCGGCTACCGGTCAGCCAGCGCCCTGTGCCAGGCCTTGCAACGGGAGCAGGGTATGGGAGCCCGTCGGTTGCGCCAGGCACCGCGATAGTTTCGCGACATTTCCCCGCCCTGTTCTGCGGCATGCTGCCGGCATGAAAAACAAGAGTTCAACGGGCATCGCACTGATTCTGGGTGCGGCCATGCTGTGGGGTAGCACCGGCACGGCACAGACCTTCGCACCCCTGAGTCTGTCGTCCTATTGGGTGGGTACGGGCCGGCTGGTGGTTGCGGGCATCTTCTTCGTACTGTTGTTGATGCTGCGTGACATCGGTGATCTGAGTTGGAAGCGGCTGCGGCTCCTGCCGTGGGGCGCCATAGTGCTGGGGGCTGCCGGCATGGCGGTCTACAATCTGGCCTTCTTCGCCGGTGTCAGAGCGACCGGTGTGGCGGTGGGGACTGCGGTGGCGCTGGGCAGTGGTCCGCTGTGGGCAGGTCTGCTGCAGGCCTTGATCACGCGACAGAAACCGCAAGCCATCTGGTGGGTGGCCGTCACCATCGCCGTGAGCGGTCTGGTGCTGACCACACTCGGCCCGAACGAGGGCACCAGTCTGTCGCTGAGCGGGCTGTTGTTGTGTCTGCTCAGTGGTCTTTCCTACGCACTCTATGCGCTGTCCACCAAACACATCGTTGCGCAGGCGACTCCAGCCGTTGGCACAGCCACTGTCTTCACGCTGGCAGCGGTGCTGGCTCTGCCGTTTGCCTTTCTACTGGCCGGGCAGCCGGAACTGCACGCAGCGGATCTGAGCGTGATGTTGTGGTTGGGTGTGGTCGCGACCGGTGTGGCCTATCTGCTGTTCAGCAGTGGCTTGCGCTATGTCAGTAGTGCCACAGGTGTGGCCCTCGCTCTGGCAGAACCGGTGACAGCCGTGATACTGGCTATCCTGATCGTGGGAGAGCGACCGGGTTTGATAGCCTTGCTGGGACTGGGCCTGATACTGGGTGGGCTGGCTCTGCTGATTCGTTCCGAACTGGTGTCCGGTCGCGACTGAAAAACTGCACAGGCCCCTTCACGACTGGTGATGCTCCGACATCCGCGTTGCAGGGATGTCGGAGCATCAAGTCCCTCAAACCGTCAGGCTGCCTGAGGTTTGCGTACCAGCTTGACGAGCAGGCGTACCAGAGGAATTATCCATATAAGGATGACGATGACTCCCAGTGTGGCCGCGATGGGGCGCGAGAAGAAGCCCGAGAATTCACCATCGGCCTTGATCATGGACGACATGAAATTGCTCTCCAGCATGGTACCCAGCACGATACCCAGTATGGTGGGTGCCACCGGAAAACCGTTGCTTTCCATGATGTAGGCCAGTACACCCATCACCAGCATGACGCTGATACCGAACACGGTATTGTTGATGGCGAAGGAACCGACCACGCAGAACATCAGGATGATCGGTATCAGTACCTTGCGCGGTACGTACAGTATGCGGCGTGACAAGCGTATGGCCAGAAAGCCCAGTGGTATCAGCGCCAGATTGGCCAGGAAGAACACGATGAATACCGCATTGATCAGCTCGGGCTGATTCATGAAGACGGTAGGCCCCGGGTTCATGCCCTTCATGTACAGCACGCCGATGACAATGGCAGTGATGGAGTCGCCGGGTATGCCGAAGACCAGCGCCGGTATCCAGGCACCAGCCACCCCTGCATTATTGGCGGTACCGGCATCCACCAGACCTTCCACATGTCCTGTACCGAACTTCTCGGGTTCGCGGGAAAACCGCTTGGACATGGCAAATGCAATCCACGCGGCTATATCGGCACCAGCGCCGGGCAGAATACCCACCACGGCACCGATGACTCCACCGCGTGCCACGTTGAGCTTGTAGCGCGAGAGGATCGAGCCGATACCCTTGAACACGTTGCGAATGGGTTGCTGCGGTGCTGCTTGCTGGCTACCGGGGGCTGCCACATAGCGCATCACTTCCGAGATGGCGAACATGCCGATCATGGCCGGGATGAAACTGATCCCTCCCATCATCTCGACACTGCCGAAGGTAAAGCGCGGGTGCCCGGCCGTGACATCGATACCGATGGTGGCAATGAACAGACCGATCAGCAGCGAGACAAAGCCCTTGAGCGTCGAGCCAGACGAGACCACAACGGCGCAGGAAAGTCCCAGACAGGCCAGCCAGAAATACTCGAAGGATGAGAACTTGATGGCAAATTCTGCCAGTACCGGCGCGGTCATGGCCAGTACGGCTGACCCCAGTATTCCGCCAATGGCGGAGCACACCAGGCTGACGCCCAGGGCTGTTTCTGCCTGGCCCTTGCGGGTCATGGCATACGCTTCGTCGCAATAGGCCGCCGAGGCCGGGGTACCGGGAATACGCAGCAGCGCCCCCGGGATATCACCGGCAAAGATGGCCATGGCTACCGTGGTGACAATGGCTGCAATGGCCGGCACCGGTTCCATGAAGAAGGTGAAGGGAATCAGTAGTGCGGCCGCCATGGTCGCTGTCAGGCCGGGTATGGAGCCGACAAACAGACCGAACAGGGCCGAGGCCAGCATGACACCCAGTACCTTGATGTCCAGCACCAGCATGAATGCCTGAAGAATGGAATCCATGTCTGATTACCTGAACAGGGCGCTGGTGATGCCGCCAGGCAAGGGCACCAGAAGCACGCGAGAGAACAATAGCTGCAGGACGATGGTCACAACGACGGCGTAGAGCACAGAGGCACCCAGTGATGATCCCAGTCGGTACAGCAGCAGCGACAGCAGCACGATGCACAAGGGAATGAAGCCGATGAAATCGGACAGCAGGATGTAGGCAATCAGTGAGCCGGGAATGAGCATCATGTTGATGCGCATGGCCGGATCCTGTGCCCAGTCGCCCCAGCGCAGCCAGGGGGCATTCTCGGCACCGGCGCTGCGTCGTTCTCGCAGTCCGCGGGCGATGAGCATCAGGCCGCAGGCAAGCAGGCCACAACCGATCAGTATGGGAAACAGACTCGGTCCGTAGGCCTGCCCGTGCAGCGCAGGAAAGGTGCTGCTGTACGCGATCTCCGCCAGGGCGAAGATCACGAGCACCAGACCTGTAACAGCGTCATTGAGTTGCATTGACGCTGATTACTTGGCCATGCCGACAGCTTGCATGACTTCACCCAGGGATGCGTCACTGTCCGACATCCAGGTAGCGAAGTCGTCACCTGATTTCCAGACCAGACCGAACCCACGGCCGTTCATGAATTCCTGGAATTCAGCCGAGTTCCAGACCTTCTCCAGTGCTGCCGTCAGCGTGGTGACAACCTCTTCAGGCATGTCCTTGGGGCCACCGATTCCGCGCCAGGCGGCCATCTGCCAATCAAGGCCGGCTGCTTCCTTGAGCGTCGGTACATCCGGATAGGCATCGAGGCGGGCATCATTCATCAGAGCCAGTGCCTTGACCTTGCCGGCATCGACCAGTGCAGAGGCTTCGACGATCGAGCAAGTCACGATATCAACGCCTTCGGAAACGAGTTCCTGCAGGCCGGGAGCAGCACCTTGAGAAGGAACCCACGGTGAGGCATCGGGGCTGATGTCGGCACTGTTGAGCATGCCGGCCAGAGCCAGATGCCAGATTCCGCCCTGACCGGTACCGGATGACTTGTGTGCACCGGGATCAGCCTTGACGGCATCGATGAGATCCTGAGCAGTCTCCCAGGGAGAATCGGCACGAACCAGCAGGCTGGAAGCATCGGCGTTGTACAGGGCAATCGGCGTGTAGTCTGCGCCAGTGAGTTCGGTAAGGCCGGCCCAGTGCATCATGCCGATTTCGACAGTGATGACGCCGACGGTGTAGCCATCGGGTTTGGCATTGGCAATGGCCGAGTGACCGACCACGCCGCTACCGCCGGTACGGTTGACCACGTTGAAGGGCTGTCCCAGTTCCTTCTCCAGCAGTGAACCGATCATGCGGCCAGTCGCATCAGTACCACCACCGGCGCTCCAGGGCACGATCAGGGTGACGGGGCGCTCAGGCCAGGCAGCCATGGCGGAGGTCATGGAGCCGGCGAGCATCAGGGCGGCAATGCTGCCTCCGATGACGCTCTTGCCGAATGTCTTCATTACTTTCTTGTACATGAACTGCTTCCTCACAAGTGGGTATGGGGTGAACGGTGTCGTATTGTCGACCCGGTCCGGATCGAGTGGGTCATGTCCCGGGAGTTATCGATGTCTCGAACTCTCTTGAGCTGTCTGCAGCCGTTGGCGGGCTGGTGTTGCTGGATTCATGAGTCTCTGTCCTGAAAAGACCGGATGAAAAATCATACATTATTCCAGCAGAATAGATAGACAGGTCTGGCTGGACTGTCGCAAGCTTTCGCAAGAAGCCTGGCAAACCCGAAGCTGTACCGTTATCGTGGCGTCCTTGAAAATTTCCCGAACGAGCTGGAACACCCCATCATGATCGACTACCTGATAATCGGCGCTGGTATCTCCGGCGCAGCGGCTGCCTATGAGTTGGCACCTCACGGCAGTGTCGTGCTGGTCGAGACAGAAGCCTCTGCGGGGTTTCACAGTACCGGGCGCAGTGCCGCGCTCTACACGCCCAACTATGGCAGTGAGCTGGTCTGCAAGATCAACCGGCTCAGTCATCAGTTTCTGCAGTCTCCGCCGGAAGGTTTCTGCGCACAGCCACTGCTGTCGCCACGGGGAATGTTGAGTGTTGCATCGCAGGGACAGGAAGAACAGCTTGCCACTCTGCTTGCTGAGGGTGGCGACGATCTGGAACGGCTCGATACATCCCAGACGCTGTCACTGGTGCCGTTCCTGCGCAAGGAGCGGGTCATCGGCGCAGCCTATGAGGCCGCTGTCGCCGACATGGATGTGGATGCCCTGCACCAGGGCTTTCTGAAAGGAATGCGGCAGCGAGGAGGTGAATTGCTGCTGGACAACAAGGTCATTGCTCTGGTGCGTATGGAGAATGGCTGGCAGGTCGATCTGGGTGAGCGGCAATTGCAGGCTCGTGTCGTTGTCAATGCCGCCGGTGCCTGGGCCGATGAGGTCGCAGAGCTTGCCGGGATCAGCCGCATCGGTCTGGAACCTCGACGCCGAACAGCAATCCTTGTTGACCCACCGGCGGGTGTGTCCTTGAGCCAGGTGCCGGCCATGGACTTCATGGGCGTTGAAAATTACATCAAGCCTGACGCTGGCCAGCTGATGGTCTCTCCCGGCGATGCGACGCCGGTGGATCCTCAGGATATTCAACCTGACGACATGGATGTGGCCGTGCTGGTGGACTGGCTGGAGAATGAAACGCAACTGGAAGTGCGACGTCTCAATCACCAGTGGGCAGGTTTGCGCAGTTTCGTGGCCGATGGTTCGCCGGTGGTGGGGTTTGATGAAACAAGCGAGGGGTTTTTCTGGTTGGCCGGTCAGGGAGGCTACGGCATCATGATGTCATCGTCGCTGGCTCGGGCCAGTGCCAGTCTGATCACGCGCAATGTGCTGCCACAGGATTTCATTGACGCCGGCGTGAGTGAATCCGACTTGTCGGCGCAACGGCTGCGCGATGTGAAAACGGCGTGAGCCCGGGTGGTTTCAGCGACACCGATTTGCCTGTTGCATGCGCTGGGCTTGAGTTATCATTGAAGGCTATTCTCAGGCGATAGCGTTTGTCCGAGATCGCATGTAACAGCGGCCAATGATGAGCAGCCTGGTTGTCGGCCAATCGAGGAAGCCCTGTGTCGAAAGTGGCGGTGTATCAGCAGTTCCGTGAGCGTCTCATGTCTGGCGAATTGTTGCCGGGCCAGTTTGTCACGCAAAAGGAACTGGCCGAGCTGGCCGGTGTGCCTGTGGCAACGGCACGTGAGGCCATCCAGAAACTCGAGCACGAATCCCTGCTGAAGATTCATCCGCAGCGCGGTATCCAGATTACCGATGTCACCACCAAGTTCATCCGTGAGGCGTTTGGAGTGAGAATGGTGATGGAGTTGTCAGCCGTGCGCAATCTGGCATCCGGTGAGCATGTCGATGTTGTCAGGCAGTTGCTGGCCGATACCCGTGAGGTGCTGGAGCAGGCCAGGGAACGTGCATCGGCGTCCCTGCTGGAGCGAGCGGTAGAGGTCGACTGGGAAATGCATGACCAGATCATCGATCGCATGGGTAACGATCTGCTGAGC
>CBDUIJ010000341.1:0-6342 GCA_965367215.1 uncultured Granulosicoccus sp. | reverse complement strand
GCGTATTTCGGTACGCCTGAAGCCCGCAAGCTGATTGTTGCCAATAGTGGGAGAACGCGCCGTCGGGTTATATCCGGTGAAGCGTCGGATGGGCTGGAGTGACATCCGGTTTCACATCGCCACATGACACCATGGCAGTAGCCAGCTTGCGTCGTCAAGGAGCTTGTAGTAAAGGCTGGACGCAAGTAGCAAGGCAACTCACGCAAGACGATCTTTCAATCAAACAGAACCAAGGAACAATGGCTTTTTTCGAAATCAGACAGTACAAGATTCGCCCGGGAAAAATGGATGCCTGGCTTGATTTGATGCATACGGAAATCGTGCCTTTTCAGGTCTCTCAGGGCATGGTCTTCTGCGGCAGCTACCGTGGTGAGGAAGATGACTCCGTGTACTTCTGGATCCGGCGCTTCGAAGACGAGGCGCAGCGCGAGAAACTGTACAAGGACGTCTATCAGTCAGATCGGTGGGTCAATGAACTGGCTGACCGGGTAGGTGAAGTGATGGATAGAGACGGGATGGTAGTTCATCGCGTCGTCGCCACGGCCCTCTCGCCCATGCAGTAAGCGAACAGGGACGCAGTCGTGGCCTCATTCGCGCGCCGATGAACATCGGCAGCGACTGAGGCTACAGGCTCTGTCCGGCGTCCAGCAGCAACAGATACAACCTGACATCGAGTTCCAGCTGATGGTAGCCGGGCTCCATGTGGCAGCAAAGCTGGTAGAAGGCCTTGTTGTGGTCCTGCTCTCTGAAGTGGGCAAGTTCGTGGACGACGATCATGCGCAGGAAGTCGGTCGGTGTGTTCTTGAATATGGCAGCGATGCGAATTTCATTCTTGCTCTTGAGCTTGCCACCGTGCGCTCGACTGATGCGAGTATGCGTGCCCAATGCATTGCTGACGGTATCCAGACGATCATCATAGAGGGCCTTGTTCAGCGGCTTGCTTCGCTTCAGGTAGCGCTCCTTCAGTTCCGAGGTGAAGCCGTAGAGCGCATCATCATTGTTGAATTGATGACGATCCGTGTATTTGCCGCGCAGATAATCCCCCAGGCGATCCTCGCTGAGCAGCAGTCTGACCTGCTGCACAACGCTCGGCGGGTAATGGGCAATGGTGCGTAGCCTGTCTTCTTCCCTGGGCTTGTCGCTCATGTGTTCTCGACGTCAGACAACAGAATCCACCGAGGCACCGGGGAGCGTCTTTCTGAAGGGGTTCTTCCAGCGGACGGCGACCATCAGAATGCCCGGGGTCAGCACGGCAAGGCTGGCCCAGCCCAGCACGCCCGGGATCTCGTGCAGAAGGAACAGACTCAGTACGGTGCCCAGAGCCGGCACGGCCGCCATGAAGGCCGCGGTGGACGAGGCGCCGATATGCCTGACGGAGACGGCCACCAGCAGCAGACCGACCAGACCGGGAATCAGGCCCTGATACAGGGTCTGCAGTACCAGCTGGGATTGCTCGGCTTCGGCAAATCCGGTGGGCAGGAACATCCACCAGATTGGCAGATAGACCAGCGCATTCACGATGGAACTGCACAGCAGGACCTGGGGGATGGTGACATTCCACAACCTGCTCAGGATCATGTAGAAGGAGAAGAACACGGCCCCTGCCAGAAACATCAGGTCCCCGATCCAGCTCTGACCCAGAGCCAGGGTGGAACCATCGGCAACGGCGAGCAGGGTGCCGGCCAGGATGAGGACAATACCGGCGAGCTGCAAGCGCCGTGGCCCTTCGGACAACCACAGCCACGACAGCGTCAGGGTAATGGCCGGCAGGGCGCCGTTCATGAAAACGCCGCCGTGTGCGGCTGGCGCGAACTGGAATGCGCCGAATACCAGCAGACTGTAGACAGGACTGAGCACGAAACTCAGCAGAAAGACCTGCCGAAACGTCAGTCCCTGCCAGGGCTTGAAATAGAGCACCACGGGCAGACAGACCACGGCCGACACACCATAGCGCAGAGCCGCCAGGTCATAGATGGTCAGTGAGGATTGTGCGCCGGCCCGACTCGCGACCAGCCAGCCCGCCCAGATCAGGACGACAGAGACAGCGGCGGCATAACCGAGTACGGGATTGGTGGCAGGGCTGATTTTCAACGGGACCACGCACGGTGAGAGTGGGACAGCATCGACGCTGCTACCTGACACATAGTACATGTGTCAGGGCGCACCCACACAGTACAGGGTTCGTGGTCATGAATCAGTCCGGCCGTCCGGCGGCAGACGGGAAAAGACTTTTCTCCCGCTGCAGCCAGTGAAGGCCCGTGGCGGTCCCCCCGGAACGACTCAGCCTGCCGGCATCTCGTCTTCCAGGTAAACCCGGATGATTTCGTCGAAGGAGGATTCAGCCTCGAACCCCAGGGCAATGGCACGCGCCGGATCGAAGTCTTCAGCCCAGTTGGCGACGATGCCCCGGATAACGGCGTCCGGTTCCCGCTTGATCAGTTTCACCGCATCGGTGCCGACGACGCGCTCGAGTGATTCGATCTGCTGAGCGACAGTGGCACTCAAGCCTGGCAGATTGATGTTGCAGCGCGAGCCCATGTCTTCTCGCGTCAGTGACGCGGACTTGATCAGAAAGCCGATGGCCGCTCTGGGGCTGGCAAACCAGTGACGCACGGTATCGTCAACCGGCAACACGGCCGGTATGCCATTGATGGGTTCGCGCAGAATGTTGGAAAAGAAGCCGGAGGCGGCAAGGTTGGGTTTGCCCGGACGGATGCAGATGGTTGGCAGACGCAAGCCGATACCCTGCAGAAAGCCGCGTCGGTTGTAATCCGCCAGCAGCAGTTCGCAGATGGCCTTCTGCGTTCCATAGCTGGTCATGGGGGCGTGCAGGAACTCGTCGTGAATCTTGTCCGGAAATGGCGCGCCATAAACGGCAATAGACGAGGTGAAGATGAATTTCGGGGTATAGCCGTTCTGTTCATGGCCGGCACGGATGGCTTCCAGCAGGTCACGGGTGCCATCCAGATTGATACGATATCCCTTGTCGAAATCTGCCTCGGCCTCGCCGGATACGATGGCAGCCAGATGGTAGATGACATCGGGCTGATCGCTGATCAGCTGCTCGGCAACGCCGCTCTGCGTCAAGTCGACTGCCTTGGTGTTGATGGTGATCGATGAAGCTTCGTCAGCGGCCTTGACACCCGGTTCGATGATATCCACCAGTGACAGTTGCGTGATCTGATGACCGTCAAGCTGGCCGTCATCCAGCAGGCGTCGAGTCAGTTTTGCGCCAACCATGCCTGCAGCGCCAATGATGAGAATCTTCATGAAATAAGGTGCAGTTGTTTGTAGGGTTCACCAGAATACTACGGGCGAGCACCTTGTGCCGAATCCGTCAACGGGCGGGCTCCGGGGCAGGCGATGAGCGTCATACCGGACAGGCATCGAGTCGAGCGATCAGTCTCGCCCGACGATGCGCTCGGCCTCGGGGCGTTCATTCAGATAATCGATGACCCGATGCAGATCCTCCAGCACCGTGTGGCCAAAGGCCCGGACTTCGGCATCCGGTTGTACCAGGGAGGGTATCTGAATGACCTGCATGCCAGCTGACAAAGCTGCTCTGACCCCATTGGGTGAATCCTCCAGCGCCAGGCAATGCGCCGGATCGACGCCAAGTCGATGAGCGGCCTTCAGGTAGATATCGGGCGAGGGTTTGCCGTGGGTGACCTGGTCGCCACCGGTGACATGACGGAAGCGATGCAGAATGCCGGACATCTCCAGTTTGCTGGTGGCGTGATCGGTTCGCGTCGATGTGGCCACCGACTTGGGCATGTCGATGTCTTCCAGATGATCCAGCAGTGCCGTCACCCCTGTCATCAGCGGAACCGCCGTACTGGTCTGTTCGACGTACAGGCCCATCCAGGTCTTCATGAAGTGATCGACCTCGATATGCGCCGGCAAGGTCTCCTGCAGGATGATCTGCGAGGTCTCATCGGTGGTACCCAGCAGACGCAGATACAGCGCGAACTGTTCCCCCAGTTCATGCCGGTCGCAGACGCTCTGAAAGGTGCTCAGTGCAATGCGTTCGCTGTCGATCAGCAAACCATCCATATCGAAAATAGTTGCGGCTATTGGCATTGGGTGCTCACGGGTGCGGCTACTGACTGGTACAGGTGGTCGATGGTACCGTGGCGCCTGTCCTGATAGAAGCTGGAATTGCCCACCACTCATGAACGATCATGTTTCCTATGAAGCCGCGACGAGCGTGTCGGATGCCGTTGCCACACGCCGCTCCCTGCGAGCCTTTCTGCCTGAGCCGATTCCCCGGCAGACGCTGGAGTCCTTGCTGGAGAAGGCAGCACGCGCGCCCAGTGGTACCAATATGCAGCCGTGGAAGAACTATGTGCTGACCGGCGAGAGCCGACAGCGACTGTGCACGGCTGTGTGTGCCGCCTTCGATGATCCGGCTGTCGAGGGTGCCAGTGAAGTCGAATACTACCCGGCGAAATGGTTCGATCCCTACCTGTCCCGACGCCGCCAGGTGGGCTGGAGCCTGTACGGTCTGCTGGGTATCGGCAAGGGGGACCGGGAGCGGACTCATGCGCAGCATCGTCGCAACTTCCAGTTCTTCGATGCACCGGTGGGCCTGATCTTCACCGTGGACCGGAAACTGGCGACCGGCAGCTGGCTGGACTACGGCATGTATCTGGAGAATCTGATGCTGCTGGCCCGGGAGCAGGGCCTGCATACCTGCCCGCAGGCGGCCTGGGCCGATTACCACGCGGTGATACGGCGCGAACTGTCCTTGCATGATGACGAGATCGTGCTGTGTGGCATGGCTCTGGGCCATGCGGATCCCGCGGCCATCGAGAACTCTCTGGTGACGGAACGCGTGCCGCTGGCAGAGAACACGACATTTCTGGACTGACTGACCAACCGATCCGGATTGACTGGATAAACGAGGGGAGTATCCGACATGATCGAATTCAGCAAGGAAGAGACCGAGCGGCTGACGCGCAAGATTCAGCTGTATTTCAACGATGAACTGGATCAGGAAATCGGTCAGTTCCCCGCGCGGTTTCTACTCGATTTCTTCAGCGAGGAGATCGGTCCCTATTATTACAATCGCGGTCTGATGGACGCGCAGCAGGTACTGGAAACCCGTTTGTCCGAGGCCATTTACGAACTGGAAAAACCGATCAGGGAATGAGCGGTAGTGGTATCGTAAGCGTTTCAAACGAAGCAGGATAGAACCTCATGAGCGGACTTCTGGACAACGTTGATCCTGACGGCATGCTGGAGTATTCGGTTGTCTATACGGATCGCTCCGTCAACCACATGTCAGCGCAGTTTCAGCAGACGATGCGAGACATTCATCAGACGCTGACGGATGTCTATTCGGCGCATCGGGCCATCGTGGTTCCGGGTAGCGGCAGTTCGGGCATGGAAGCGGTAGCCCGGCAGCTGTGCAAGGACAAGCGTTGCCTGGTCATTCGCAACGGCTGGTTCAGTTTTCGCTGGTCGCAGATCTTCGATGCGGGCAACATTCCAGCCACGCATGATGTGATCAAGGCACAACAGGTCGAAGAGGGCCCACAGTCGCCCTTCGCACCTGCTGCCATTGACGATGTGGTCGCGGCCATTGCCCGCGACAAGCCCGATGTGGTCTGTGCACCGCATGTGGAAACCTCGGCCGGTCTGATTCTGCCGGACGATTACCTGAAGGCCGTTGCCGATGCCGTGCACGCCTATGGTGGTTTGTTCGTGCTGGACTGCATCGCGTCAGGCACCATCTGGGTGGACATGGAAGCGCTGGGCGTTGACGTGCTGGTGTCAGCACCTCAGAAAGGCTGGAGCGGTTCTCCCTGTGCCGGTCTGGTGATGCTCAGCGAGCGGGCCTACGCGGCGATGCAGGAAACCAGCAGCGACAGCTTCACGCTGGACCTTAAGAAGTGGTCACAGATCATGGAAGCGTATCTCGATGGCAAGCATGCCTATCACGCCACCATGCCGACCGACGGTCTGATCGTGTTCAGGAATGTCATGAACGAGATTGCGGGTATGGGTTTTGCCACGGTCAAGGAGCGCCAGGCGGAGCTGGGTCAGCGTGTCAGGGCACTGCTGGCCGAGGCCGGATTCATCAGTGTCGCCGCCGAAGGCTTTCAGGCACCCGGTGTGGCGGTGTATTACACCGACAACGACGAGATTCATACCGGCAAGGCCTTTGCGGCAGCCGGCATGCAGATAGCGGCAGGTGTGCCGTTGCAGGTCGATGAGCCTGCAGGCTTCAAGACCTTTCGCATCGGGCTTTTCGGGGTCGACAAACTGGCTGATGTGGATGCTGCGGTCGAGCGATTTGCCAAGGCTCTGGAACAGGTGCGTGCCAGTACGGAATTGACT
>CBDUIJ010000340.1:0-6343 GCA_965367215.1 uncultured Granulosicoccus sp. | reverse complement strand
GCTGGTCATGGCTCGGCTGCTGGGCGGTTCGGCCAGAAGCCTGGCCTTTGCTGTGTTGATCGTCAGCGCTCTCATTGCAGCCTCCACCGGCATCATCGGTGCCACCATCGTCATGCTGGGGCTCATCAGTCTGCCGGCCATGACGCGCGCCGGCTTGCCTACCAGTCTGTCCAGTGGTCTGGTGTGTGCCTCGGGCACCCTGGGTCAGATCATTCCTCCTTCGGTGGTGTTGATCCTGCTCGGTGACCAGATTTCCAACACCTATCTCGAAGCGCAGCACGCCGCCGGCAATTTCGCCCCGGAACCGGTATCGGTTGCCGATCTGTTTGCCGGAGCACTGATTCCCGGCATGCTGCTGGTCAGCCTGTATGGACTGTACGTGGCGGTGTACCTGAAGTTTCGTGGGACTGTGACGGTGGCTGCCCCACAGAGTGAGGTTGAGGCAGATCCGGACTTGCCGGGCATCGAGGAGGTCGGTCTGCCGGATCGGCTCGACTCGACCATTCTGCTGCAAGTCTTCGTGCCGCCACTGTTGCTGATCCTGTCCGTACTGGGCTCCATTCTGGCAGGCGTGGCAACACCAACCGAAGCTGCGTCCATCGGTGCTGCCGGCGCGCTGCTGCTGGCGGCCAGTAATGTGTCAGGCAAGCGTCATGTCAGCCGGCTGAACCTGTGTGTGGTTTTCGCGCTGATCCTGCTGCTCACCCTCAACACCCTGCTGCCTGGAGGCATTCGACATCATCCCGCCGGTTTGGTGGTCGCCGGGTTCATCGTTCTGCTGACCGTCGCCGGTTTGCTGGTATCCAGTGTTGCGCTGTGGCAGCGGCAGGTGCTGCAGGCGGTTCTGCGCGAAACGGTACTGGTGTCCGCCATGGTCTTCGGAATCATCCTCGGTGCCTCGATGCTCTCGCTGGTATTTCGCGGCTTCGGCGGTGACGAGATGATCGAACATCTGCTGGGCAGTCTGCCCGGTGGACAGTGGGGCACTCTGCTGGTGGTGATGCTGGTGGTCTTTCTGCTCGGCTTCGTGCTCGAATTCGTCGAGATCATCTTCATCGTTGTGCCTATCGTGGGTCCGATCCTGCTGGCCAGTGACTTCGACCCTGTCTGGATTGCCATTTTGCTGGCGCTCAACCTGCAAACATCCTTCCTGACACCCCCGTTCGGCTTTGCATTGTTCTATTTCCGCTCGGTGGCGCCGCCATCACTCAGCACCCTGGGTATCTATCGAGCGGTGATTCCATTTGTTGTGCTGCAATTGCTTGCGCTATGCTTGGTCGCTGTGTTCCCACAACTGGCAACCTGGTTGCCGGACAAGTTGAGTTAATCCAACGAAATCAAGCTGATTGCG
Organism: uncultured Granulosicoccus sp.; assembly: GCA_965367215.1. GTDB lineage: Bacteria > Pseudomonadota > Gammaproteobacteria > Granulosicoccales > Granulosicoccaceae > Granulosicoccus. The sequence continues at coordinate 4,992 of CBDUIJ010000340.1, read as the reverse complement.
TTGGCCTGAATTCCAATGAGGACCCCCATGAAACGTCGTGACTTCATCAAGGCCAGCGCTGCTGGTACTGCTACATCGGCTGCGCTGATAACCGGCGCTCCGGCAATTGCCCAGGGCAAGTTCGAATGGAAGCTGCCAACCAGTTTTCCGGCCAAGGCCCCCGGGGTCGGCACCAATGTGGTCAGCTTTGCCGAACGCGTGGCGGCGATGTCGGGTGGTCGTCTGACGTTCAAGGTGTTCTCCAGCGGAGAGCTGGTGCCGCCATTTGCCGTGGAAGATGCCGTGCAGCAGGGGACGGCGGAAATCGGTCACTCGACTCCTTACTATGCGGCCGGCAAGAATCCTGCCCTGCATTTCTTCAGTACCGTACCGTTTGGCATGTCTGCCACGGAACACGCCGCCTGGTTGCGCTATGGCGGTGGTCAGGAGTTGTGGGACAGCATCTACGCCGAACGTGGCCTCAAGGCCTTCTACTCCGGCAACAGTGGTACGCAGAGTGGTGGCTGGTTCAGCAAACCGATCAATTCGGTTGAAGACCTCAAGGGCCTGAACATGCGCATCGCCGGCCTGGGTGGTGAGGCCATGCGTGCTCTGGGCGTCAACGCTGTGCTGTTGCCACCCCCGGAAATCTTTCCGGCGTTCAAGTCGGGTGCCATTGATGCGGCGGAGTGGGTCGGCCCCTTGCTTGATCAGGCCTTCGGTTTGTACAAGGTTGCCAAGATCTGTTACGTACCGGCTTTTCACGAGCCCGGTGCCGCCCTGGAAATCGTGGTCAACAAGGATGCCTTTGACGAACTGCCGGCCGACTTGCAGGCCATCGTGTCCAGCGCCGCTGAAGCCACGTCTGCAGAAACACTGGCGCAGTTCGACTACTTCAATACACAGGCCATGGGCCAGTTGCGCAATGAAGGTGTGGAATTCCTCGAATTCCCTGAAGAAGTCGTTGATGCCTTGAAGGTGGCTTCAGCCGATGTCATCAACAAGCTGGCCGAAGAGAACGAAGGCTTCAAGACAGTCATGGACAGCTATATGGCCTTTCTGAATCCTGCCATCGAGTACGCCAACCTCATGCAAGGCGCGATGTTCAGGCAGCGTTCCTGAGGTGCCTGTGCGTTTCGGACGTCTGCTCAAACCACGCTCGATCGCCGTTGTCGGCGGACAGTGGGCCGAGACAGTCATCACTCAGTGTCGCCAGGCGGGGTTCGATGGCGACGTCTGGCCGGTTCATCCCAGGCGTAATCGTCTGGCTGGCGAGCTCTGTTATGCCAGTCTCGATGATTTGCCAGGCGTACCCGATGCCACCTTCATTGCCGTCAACAAGGAGAGAACCATCGAACTGGTTGCCTCCCTGGCGGCAATGGATGCCGGCGGCGCCATCTGCTTTGCCACCGGTTTCGGTGAGCGGGCGGCACTGGATCGTGATGCCGAAGCGCGTCAGAGACGCCTGACTGATGCCGCAGGCGACATGCCGGTCATCGGACCGAACAGCTATGGCTTGCTGAACTATCTGGATGGCATCGCGTTGTGGCCAGACCAGCACGGTGGCAAGGCCGTCGAGCGTGGTGTGGCGGTCATCACGCAATCGTCCAATATCGCCATCAATCTGAGCATGCAGCGACGCGGTCTGCCGCTGGCCTATCTGATCACGGCGGGTAATCAGGCGCAGACCACCCTGGCAGAGCTGGCAGCGTCGGTGCTGGAAGACGAGCGTGTGACGGCCCTGGGTCTGCATATCGAGGGTTTTTCCGATATTCGGGCCTTCGAATCACTGGCTACCCGTGCCCGTGCCATGGGTAAACGCATTGTCGTGTTGAAGACCGGCGTGACACCGCTGGCACGTGCTGCATTGATGTCCCATACCCGCTCCCTGTCAGGCGATGATGCGGCCGCCAGTGCCTTCATCGAACGTCTGGGCCTGCTGCGCGCGCGCGGCATCGGCGAGTTCATCGAGACCCTGAAGGTACTGCACCTGCCGCGTAAAGTGGGTGGCTATCGCGTTCTGTCCATGACCAGTTCCGGTGGTGAAGCCGCGCTGGTGGGGGATTTCGGGGCGAATCAGGGCTTGCAGTTCCCGCGTCTGGACGACACTCAGAAGGAGGCCTTGCAAGAGGTTCTGGGCAAGGAGGTTGCGCTGGCCAATCCACTGGATTATCACATGGGCATTCGTGATGACCGTGCCGCCATGGAGGCGATGGTAGTGGCCATGCTGCAATGTCATGAACCGCCGCCCAGTGCAACGAAATCTGCCAATGATCAGTTTCCATCACCGGCCGATGTTGCCTTGCTGGTGCTGGATTTCCCGCGCACGGATCGTTGCGATGATGCATCCTGGCGGCAGGCGCTGGACGCATTCGTCTCTGCCAGTGAACACTGGCAGGGAGTGCGGGCCGTGATTGCCACGCTGGCGGAGAACATGCCGGAGGAGATTGTCGAGGCTCTGTTGCAACAGGATGTGGTGGCCTTGTGCGGTCTCAATGATGGCCTGAAGGCGCTGGCCAATGCCGGCTGGCTGGACATGGCCGACAGTACCGAACTTCCGTTGCCGGTCTGGTTGCCTGAGAATCCGGATGTCTCGTTCAAGGCGGCAGCCTTGTCGCTCGTCGAGGGAACCGGTGCCGAGCGCTCCGGTAGAAGTGCAAGGCGTGTCAGTCAGGAAGCCTGGGGGCTGGTGCAGAGTGCCGTTACCGGCAGGCAGCCACCGCGCCAGCTCGATGAGAGTACCGCCAAGCGCTGGCTCAACCGTTTCGGCGTCAGAGTCCCCGTGAGTGTGCGTCTGTCATTTGCCGATGTCCGTTCGTCGCTGAGTCTGAGTCGTGCGCTGGACAAGGCCTCGTCGGCATTCAGCTATCCGGTGGTTGCCAAGAGTCTGGGGGTCTTGCACAAGAGCGATGCCAATGCCATTGCGATGGATATCGATAACCGGCGAGAGCTGGAGCGTGCCATTCGCGAAATCGACTGTGAAGGCGGTTGTCTGATCGAAGAGCAGGTGGACAATGCCGTGGTGGAGTTGCTGGTCAGTGTGGTACAGGATCCCGTGCATGGTCTGTTGATGACCATTGGTGCCGGTGGGGTGGCAACCGAGGTGCTGGCCGACACGGTACATTGTCTGGTACCGGCGACACGTGCCGAACTGGATCGTCGTATCGATCGTCTGCGTTGTGCACCGCTGCTCAATGGCTTTCGCAATCGAGCGGCTGTTGATCGGGACATGCTGCTGGATACTCTCGAATCGGTTCAACAGGCCGCGTTGCAACTGGGGGAGCGGCTGGTGGAGCTGGAAGTGAATCCACTGCTGTGTAGCTCCGAGGCCTGTACGGCGGTGGATGCCTTTGTCGCTGTGCGCGGCTCCACCTTGCCCAACTGAGCGACTCGCCAAGCTGACTGCTGTCGCTGATGACGATTTTCTGGTGAGTGCAGGGGCTACGACGACGGTAAGTCGTCGTGGCTGTCGCCAAGCAGAAAGCGTGGCCCGGCCCCCAATCCCGTGGCTCGATCATCCGGGTTGTACAAGCGGCAGCGTGCCAGAGACAGGCAACCGCAGCCGATGCAGCCGGTCAGCTTGTCGCGCAGCTGCTGCAGTCCTTCGATCCTGCGATCGATATCCTGCGCAAAGTGTCTGCTCAGGCGTTCCCAGTCGCGTTTTGTCGGCGTTCGTGAGTCGGGCAATGTCGCCAGAGCGTCGCGAATCTCTGCCAGGGAAAATCCCAGATTCTGCGAAATCTTCACGAAGGCCAGGCGCCGTATGCTGCTGCGCTGGAAGCGTCTCTGACCGCCGTCATTGCGCAGGGAGCTGAGCAGGCCTTCGGTTTCATAGAATCGGATGGCGGTCACCGTCACATCGGCGCGCTTTGCCAGTTCGCCGATGGAGAGGGCATCTGCTGCCTTTTTCATGGTGTATCCGTTATTGAAATTGATGCTTGACCTCTACCTTACTTGAGGTATTAGCCTGTCAGTTCACATCAGACAAGGAAATATCAACTCATGAACGAATCTGTACTGGAACACATCAATCTGACCGTCCCCGACCCACAAGCCACGGCCGATCTGTTGTGCGACTTGTTCGGCTGGCATGTCCGCTGGCAGGGGGAGGCCAAGCACGCTGGCTTCACGATACATGTGGGTGGCCATGGTTCGTATCTGGCTCTGTACCGACATCAGGATATGGCTGTCGATACGGCGGAAAGCTATTACCGGCAGCACGGACTGAATCATGTCGGTATCGTGGTGGATGATCTGGATGCTGCCGAGAAGCGGGTTATCGAACGCGGCCTGGAGCCGCACTCTCACGCCGACTACGAGCCGGGTCGACGCTTCTACTTCCATGACGAGGATGGCCTGGAGTTCGAGGTCATCTCCTACGCTGGGGATGCATGAAGCCAAACGGGTGGAGGGCTGGTAGCCCTCCACTCCCGTCATACGGTCAGATACTGCTTCACCAGATCTTCACCCAGAGTGTCCATGGGGCCCTTGGCAACGATCTCGCCACGATCCATCAGTACGAATTCATCACCCACGCGACGGGCGAAGGGCAGCTTCTGTTCCACCAGTACCACCGTCAGTCCGATCTCCTTGTTCAGGCGAGTGATGATGGTGCCGATGTCGTGCACGACATTGGGCTGGATGCCTTCCGTCGGTTCATCCAGCAACAGCAGCTCGGGCTCGGTGACCAGGGCGCGGCCGATGGCCAGTTGCTGTTGCTGACCACCGGACAGGTCTCCACCACGACGCCGCAGCATTTCCTTGAGCACCGGAAACAGCTCGTAGATGAGTTCGGGAATGATCCTGGCCCCATCGCGGCGGGCACGCAGACCGATGCGCAGGTTCTCCTCGACACTGAGCAGGGGGAAGATCTGTCGGCCTTGCGGTACATAGCCGATACCGGCTGCGGCGCGGCCTTCGGCCGGTATCTTCGTGATGTCCTTGTCAGCCAGACTCATCGAGCCGCTGCGCAGCGGTAACAGTCCCGTGATGCATTGCATCAGGGTGGTCTTG
>CBDUIJ010000339.1:0-6346 GCA_965367215.1 uncultured Granulosicoccus sp. | reverse complement strand
ATTTCCGACAACTGCAGCAATCCCTCCGCCACACGCACCGCACCACCTGACGTCAGAACCCTGTGAAAGCCCAGGTCGATCGCCTGATCAATGGCCAGCAAGGGGTCGTCCAGCAAATCGATGACACGATGGAGTGTCAGCTGCAGATCACCGGCAGCTCGACAAAGGCGATGCAACACAGGCAGATCCAGCCTGCCATCCGCGGTGGCAGCACCCAATACCACCCCGTCCAGTCCGGCATCACGGGCCGCGACAATGTCGTCACACATGCTGTCAGTTTCCGCTTCGCTGAAGCAGAAGTCGCCTGAGCGCGGACGAATCATGGCCAGTACCTGTGGCCTTGCCAAGGTTGCCTTCTCAGCCTCCGTGCCATCGGCAGTACCGCTCGCCCCCTCGATCGTGCCTGCACCTGGTGCAGTGAGCCTGCCAGCCAGTTGCATGAAGCCATAAGCCGGAGTCAATCCGCCACCTGCCAGCGCCGAACACAACTCCACCCGGTCAACCCTTGCCTGCAGACACACGGCCAGAGCGGCGGCCGTATCCACACACACTTCCAGTTCAGCCTGACTCATGAAGGCCGCACTGCGTCCGCACTGTGCACGCACCGCGCACGCTCTGTTGCACCTTCCAGGCAGCACCCGCCAGACCCTGCTCCGGACCGCTGGCTGCCGGATACAACAAGGACGATTCGCACGTGGTCAGTGAACGCCTGCAGACCTCACGGTCCAGAGCAGCAATCAGTGCCTTGCTGCTCGCCAACCCGCCTCCCACCGGCACAGTGGACGGTCCGATGATGTTGATGGCGGCGGCCAGTGCCCCACCGACGATGTCCAACCAGACATCAACGATGTGAGCAGCCTGTGCCTCGCCTGACAGCCAGGCATTGACAATGGACACACTATCCAGCTCTGCCGCGTACGCATGGCGGTAGAGCCGCTCCAGGCCCCGAGCGCCACCCAGGGTATCCACACAACCCCGCTGACCGCAACTACAGTCCAGCAGCGGCAAGGACTCACCGGTTCTCAAGGCACACGCCGGACCGTGTCCCCATTCACCGGCCAGGCCAGCATGGCCTGCATGCAAGCGACCCTCTAGCACTATCGCGCCACCCACCCCGGTGCCCAGAATGATCGCCAGCACCGAGGCGTGATCTCTGGCCGCCCCCCAATGGGTTTCCGCCAGCGCAAAGGCATCTGCATCATTGATCAGATACACGGGGCGTCTCAGGTATTGCTGCAGTTCGTCCGCCAGACAACGGCCACTGACACAGGGGATATTGGCACTGGTCAACTGTCCGCTGCCGGGGTCGATGACACCCGCAATGGCGATGCCGACAGGATCCTCACCGTCGGGACATGAATCTCTCAGCGCCTGATAGAAGGCAGACCGGTCATCGACCGGTGTTGCCTGTCGTCCCCGTTCCTCGATCCTGCCCTGGTCATCAACCCAGGCACTGACGATCTTCGAACCACCAATATCGAAACAGAATGTCATCGCTCGAGACAGCCTTGCAAGAATGAAAACCGGCATGCAGCACCGCGCCATGTCAGCGCCATGGCACGGTGCGATTACAGCATGCGAACCTGACTCAAGCTAACACACTGTATCCGTTATCAGGCAGTCACCGGATCGAGCGTGACCTTGTAGAGCTCCTTGTCATCACGATCCATCAGACGCACTGTCAACTGACGGCTCTGACCATCGATATCCACGAGGCCGAAGAACTGCAGACCCATGGAAGGCGGCAGGTTCACGCCCTGCTCCTCCGTTGGTGCCTTGACAAACCTGACCTCCGGACCGAAGGTTCCATCCAGCTCATTCGGCCCGAAGGTGCCGGCGTGCAAGGGACCAGAAACAAATTCCCAGAAAGGCGTGAAGTCCTGAAAACTCGCTCTGTCAGGGTGATAGTGATGAGCCGCGGTGTAGTGCACATCGGCAGTCAGCCAGACAACATTGTCTATCTTGCTGTCACGCATCCAGCGAAGCAGATCGGCGAATTCAAGCTCCCGTCCGGCGGCAGCACCCGCATTGCCATTGGCAACCGCTTCCACCCGGTTTTCACCATTGTACTTGTCCCAGACCACCAGTCCCAACGGCATGTCCGACGCAATGACTTTCCACGTGGCCGTGGAACGGGCCAGCTCATCCTGCAGCCATTTGAGCTGCTCTGCCCCCAGGATGCGTGATTCATCCGAGACCTCCGCCTGCATGCCGTCCGTATTCGGCCCTCTGTAAGAGCGCAGGTCCAGAAAGAAGACATCGAGCAAGGGACCGTATGAAAGCTTGCGATAGACGCGACCAGGCTCTTCCGCAACGTAGCTGATCGGTGTCATTTCGTGAAAGGCCTGAGCACTGCGCGCAGCCAGTGTCATGATGGACTTTTCGGTATAGCGATCATCATCGGACAAGTCCTTGGCAGAAGACCAGTTGTTGACGACCTCATGATCATCCCACTGGTAGAAGGTCGCTACCTGTTGATTGAAGGCGCGCACATGCTCATCCAGCATGTTGTACTTGAATCGACCACGGTATTCATCCAGGGTCTCGGCGACCTTGCCGACACCTTCAGCAACGATACTGTTCCAGATGCCGCCATCCGGCATGTCTGCGCTGGCACTGATCGGCCCGTCAGCATAGATGGTATCGCCGCTGTGAATGAAGAAATCCGGATCATGCGCGGCCATGGTGGCGTAGGTCTGCATGCCGCCACGCTCCTTGTCGATACCCCAACCCTGGCCCGCTGTATCACCTGACCAGGCAAACCGGACATCCCGCTCGCTATCGGGCGCTGTCCTGAAATGCCCGGTCACCGCGTCGGACACGTTACGGCTGTCTTGCAGATCGGCAAAGCGTACGCGATAGAAGATTTCCTGGTCGGCTGGCAGGTTCTTCAGTAGACGTTTCGTTGCGAAATCGCTGCCCGGCATGGCAGTGATGGGAGGCAGTGCCGTGGCATTGCTGAAGCTCTCATTGGTGGCCACATCCACCAGCATTCTGGCTGGCCTGTCTGTTCGTGCCCAGATGACACCACTGTTGCTGGCTACATCGCCCGACTGTACGCCATGCGTGATGAGGGGTCTTGCGGAAGCTCTCGAAATACTCGGAAATCCCAGTACGCCACCAGCGGCCAATGCGCCACCTGACGTCGCTGCCAGCTTGAGTAGACGGCGACGCTTTGGAAGATAGACGGATCGTGACATGACTTGCTCTGCTCAGGAATACGGTTCCCTATCATCAGCTCTGCAAATGAATCAACGATGACACACAGCCTCCCCCGTTCTTGACTCGATCACCTGCTTGAGTTTCTCCGCGGCCACCGGTTTCTGCAGGCACTCGAAACCCGAGTCCTGAATCAGAGCGGTCTGCTCGACCCCGCTTGCTCCACTGACCAGTATGGCCGGCAAATCGCTGGCCAGCTTTTCACGTACGATCTCGATGACATCCAGACCGCTTTCGCCATTGGCCAGCTGGAAATCGCAGATGAGCAAATCGGGCATGACGCCCAGCCTGTCCAGCCTTCGCAGAGCACTTTGCGCATCCTGTTCACAAATGGCATGACAGCCCCACTGTGTCAGCGTGTTACCCATTGCCTGACAGGTTTCCGGATCATCATCGATGAACAGAATGCACCGCCCTTGCATTGACTGCAATTCATCCAGGCTGTGCTTGCCTCCCGCCACCAGCCTCTCATCGCTGGTATCGCGCTGCGACTCGGATACGAACGCAACATCATCTGTCGAGACGGTTTCAGGCGGGTTCAGACAGGCCATGCTCAGTGTTACCACCGTGCCGCCGGATTCACCCACATCCAGACGCACGGTAATATCCAGCAACTCGCTCAAGCGCCGCACGATCGACAAGCCCAGTCCGACCCCCACGGTACCGAATCGCTCCTCGCCTTCAAGCTGGTAGAATTCCGAAAAGACGTTCTGACGCTCCTCTTCAGGTATTCCCGGCCCGGTGTCACTGACCATTATTCGCAGTTCCGATGACGATCTTTCCGCCTTGATCGTGACACCGCCCTCTTCCGTGAACTTGATGGCATTGCTGATCAGATTGCGCAGTATGCGCGCCAGCAAGGTACCGTCAGTACGTAATCTGGACTGCATCGGCACACAGCAGAAATACAGGCCTTTCTCCTGAGCGATGGGCGAAAATTCCTGTTCCAGCACGCTACAGAGAAGCGCCAGCTCTACCGTTTCAAATTCCGGCTCCACCACATTGGCATCCAGCCTGGACACGTCCAGCAGACTGTCGAACATTGCGTTCAAGGCAGTGGTGGATTTGTCGATGGATTCGAACAATTGCCTGTTGGAAGCATCTTCGCTTTTCAAGCGTAGTGCATGATGAAACAGCCCAAGGGCATGCAATGGCTGGCGCAGGTCATGGCTGGCCGTTGCCAGAAACCGACTCTTGTCGATAACGGCCTTCTCGGCTCTGGCCTGCTGTTCGCCTGCAATTTTCTGTTGCTCTGACAGGCTTTCTACCAGGGCCTTGTTTTCCTGATTCAAACGAGCCAGGTACCGATACCGCCGCTGTGACAAACGACCCAGAAATACGGTACAGCTGACAGAGACAACCATCAGCAGCGCAAGCAATACCAACAACGGCTTGCCACTGAGCAGCAAAACGATGGTGACCGGCGTGACCAGACAGGGCAACATGGTGCGAGAGATCGGCGTGAACAAGGCAGTAGCGGCCGACAGATTACTGATCAGTGCACAGAACACCCCAATCAACAACAGACGATTGTCGTCCGGCATGGGATGAAACAGGACGAGGCTGGCCAGACCGTAAGCGAGCCCCGAATAGGTGGAACCGGCATCAAAGATCAGTCGCCAGTGCGCTTGCTGTTGCTGCTCGCGAGGCAAGCTCTCGAAGTGGCGGCTCGCCTGCATCTTGATGAGCACTTCCACGAAGAACACTGCCAGAAAGATCAACAACCAGGCCGTTGGAACATGGCCCCACAAGGTATAGGTGGCAAGGCTGAAGAGCAGAGTCAGCCACAGTGCGTACCACCGGCTGTTTTTCAGAATATTCTGAATCAGTGAATATTCGATCACTGACAATGGCGCTGTGCGGTAGCGCTGGAGGGCTTCAAACAGGTGACGCAGCGGTGAACTCATCACGGTTAGCTCAGCCAGATGCTGACCTCACGGCCGCAAGGCAATACAAGTGTTTCATGGCTTTCAGCACACACGGTCATTTCATGAGCTTCAAGGCATATCGATCATCAATATCCGTCTAAAGCATAGGCTTCACTTGAACACTAACACGAAATTTCTCGATGGGCGCCACCAATGACATCGGCCAGATACGCCGATGGGCAGGAACCAGGCCTGAATAGACGCACGACCGAGGTCGTGAATCACTTACTCGGCAACTGTGAACGTCAACAAATCGGTGTCCATGGTCACCGGGGTTTCCTGGTTCAGCTGCATCACATCTCCTATCCGGTGCGACTTGTAGGAAAGGGTATACGCGCCCGGTTCAGAGATGTCGTAATAACGCGCGATATCGATGGTGGCCTCGACTCGGCCACCAGCAGGCACTTCCACGAAATCACGTTCCTGAGGCTCTCCACGTTTGACCATCCGCCCCAGATACTCCACAGGCTGGCCATCGCGTACGACCTCGAACACATCTGCTGACAATTCCTCTTCAAGCGGTGTATTCCAGGTCAGCATTTTCACAGGCTGCTCACTGCTGTTGCTCACATGAAATACAACTTGTGGCCGCTCGCCTGCAGTAGACCGTGTGTCCGCCGTGGCAAGCTCGATTCCAGCCTGCAGCGATTGCAATCTGACCTGTTCGTGCATGGCTTTTTTTTCAGATCCTTCTTCACCGGGCCATTCACCGGCCGAGCAGGCAGCTCCAGCCAGCAACGATAGCAGGAGGACGGGCGTCACTGGCAACAGGCCGCGCATTGCCTCAGCTCCTGACCCGACGTCGTCGACCTGCCGCGGTCAGCAGCAGCAAGGCGAAGCCCCAGAGGCTCATGGAGCCAATACCGCTGGAAGATGATGACCCACCCGAGGTATTCGGCGTCACAGGATCATCATCAACGACAACCGGGGTCTCGGTGTCAGGTGCAGCAGGTTCTTCAGGCACCACTGGTGTTTCGGGCTCGGCCGGCTGCACAGGGACTGACGGCGTTTCAGGCTCGGCTGGCTCTTCAGGCGTTGCAGGTGTTTCGGGCTCAGCCGGCTCTTCAGGTGTTGCAGGCGTCTCCGGTTCGGCTGGCTCCTCAGGTGTTGCCGGCGTTTCGGGTTCAACCGGCTCCTCAGGTGTTGCTGGCGTTTCAGGCTAGGCCGGCTGCTCAGGCGTTGCTGGCGTTTCAGGCTCA
>CBDUIJ010000338.1:0-6374 GCA_965367215.1 uncultured Granulosicoccus sp. | reverse complement strand
CACGACTGATGGTTTCGCCCATCTCATCACTGCGTGACTGATAGATAGACAGGATGCGTTTCATCAAGGCAAGGCGTTCGGCCTTGTCTGTCATTGACCAGTCGACGAAGGCGCGTCTGGCGGCAGTCACCGCAGCTTCGACATCGGCTTCACTGCCCAGCGCAATCGTGGCGCACACTTCTTCTGTAGAAGGGTTGATGACATCCAGCGGAGAACCGCAAATAGGGTCAACCCAGCTGCCATCAATGTAAAATTTACGCGTATTCATGCTTCTGGAGTTCAACCGATAGGAAAAAGACGACGCAGTCCTGCTTCACGAGTATCCATGGTTAGTCGCTGCGCGTTGCCAGATGGATTCTAACGAACAACGACGGGCGTGGTCCATCTGCTCAGGCACGAGTCACTTGAACATGGCAGGCTTGCCTGCCCTCTTTTTACCCGATCAGCAGGTATTTTCCCGATTCCGGGAATACGCAAGAACATGAAAGCGGACGACCAATCAAGCTCTGTAACTCTGGCTGACGACCATCTACCGCCGTTTCCCGAGTCTCGACGCAGCATTGCGCATGAGCATCACGGTACTTCGGGTTTTCCATCAACACCGTGCAAGCGAAGCTCGGTACGAACAATCTTTTGACATTGTTTTACACCTGCACCCTCTACCGACCTGAGCAATGTATCGGCCAGATGCCAACCAGCAGACATTCGCGAGTAATGACTGGCATGAACAGGGGTGCCGATATACTCGGCCAGTCGGGTACCTGTTCGCACGGAAAACCCCGTGTTATCCAGTAGATCCGCTTGTTCCAGACGTACGCCTGCACGCGCGCCGAGAAATATCATCTCGTTCACACAGACAAATGAATCCGCCCCTTTTCTCAGGAGCACTCGGGCCGCGTCACGGGCCAGATCCGCCTGCATGGGAATGTGTCGTATCAGCGCCGGATCAAATGCCAGCCCCGCTTCCTGCAAGGCCTTCCTGTAGCCACGCAGGCGTTGCCTGACAAATTCGAATTCCGGGTCGGCATCCAGAAAGGCCAGCCTCTGGTAGCCGGACCTGATCAGCGATGTGGCTCCCTGCCAGGCAGCGTATTCATTGTCGATATCGAAGTACGGATGTTCGGACTTCGATGCACTACGACCGAAGGTTACAAAGGGGAATCTGCGATCCTGCAGGTATCTGATTCTACTGTCCTGGGACACGGTGTGATCGAGAATCAGGCCATCGGCATTTCTGCCTCGCACCACCTCCTTCACATGATCCAGACCATCAGCATCGATGGACACCGGGATCGTGCGCAGCGAGTATTCGGTTTCGGCAAATCGCTGGTGAATACCGTTGAGCAAACCTGCTGACCCGGAATCTCCGACCTCTTCTTCCTTGCTGACACCCAGTAGAGCCATCATCACCAGGGTCTTGCCCGTGCGCAGCTTCAGACCATCCAGATTTCTGACATAGCCAAGCTTGTCGGCCGTGGCGCGGACCCTGGCTACCATGACCGGACTTGTCTTGTACCCGTCATCCAGAGAACGCGAAACCGTGGTCACCGACACGCCCAGCTTGTCGGCGATGGTTCTCATGGTCACCGGAGAGGCGTTCTTGTCCTTACTGGCCATATGGGTCAGGTTTCAAGATATCGGACTGAGGCGGTGTGATCAGCCTGCTCCTTTCCTCTGGAACGCAGCTTGCGCAGGACTCTGGGCACCCCCGGCAGCAGCGTGAATCCGTTGTCTGTCCAGACATCGGCTCCGCCGTGATCGTAGGTCACGAACAAAGCCAGTTTGTCGCTGACGATTTCCACCTCCAGCCCATCCGGCCCCTGACGCGGCGAGACCTTGATATCAGGTTCTGGCAATCGAAGTTCCCTGGGTCTTTTCGGCAGATAATCATTCTGTCCCACGTGCAGGCGCGCCGCATCCTGCCACTCTATCTGCACCAGCTGCACACCATGCAACTGTGCGGCCGGCAGGCGAGCGACTTCCATGGCTCGGTCTGTCGTACAGACGGTTGGCCAGGTTCCCAGCGTGGACAGTTGTCCGCTTGCGCAGACTGTTTGCACTTCGATATTCAGGGAAAGCTCGACGGGACTATCGTTGATGGCAAGGATGAGCACGTCACCGGTATCCGGGTCGGGCTGCGCGCAGACCATTACTGGCGCAAAGAAACGGCGTGCAAAGTACTGAGTCAGCTTCCAGTGACCGCCATACTCGAGGCTGGCCCAACTGGCAACCGGCCAGGTGTCGTTCAATTGCCAGAACAAGGTGCCCATGCAGCGTGGCTTGTTGCTGCGCCAGAATTCGATGGCCGTCTTCATCGCCAGAGCCTGACTGATCTGACTCATCCAGGTCATGTCCTCGAATTTTTCGGGGAAACGAAAATAGCGAGCCAGCGTTTCCACGATGCGACTGTTGCCACCCTGATTACGCTGATGCACATCCATCACGGCAGAAGAGACGTTGCGATCGTACTCGTCGGTGAAGGTCTCTATCAGGCGGTTGGAGGGAAAGGACTGAAACCCGAACTCGGAACAGAAGCGTGGTCGGACCGTACGATAATGTTCGAAATCCCTGGCCGAATGCCAGACGTCCCAGAAGTGCATGTCGCCGGCAGTGCCGTCATGCCAGCCATCACCAAAATTCAACGGTCCGACGGCTGGCGAACTTGCCCAGAACGGTGTGCCGGGCGCATCGTGTTCAATGGCTTCTTCCAGCGCGTGACTGAGCCGGGCGTACATCGCCAGATAACGGTCACGATCATTTTTCGATTCGTCGAACCAGCTCAGGGCGCCAATGACTTCATTGTCACCACACCACAGCGCCAGTGAGGCATGCTGGCTGAGCCTGCGAATCTGTTGCCTTGCCTCGGTGCGCACCGATTGCAACCAGGCAGGATCGGATGCCGGATACAGATTGCAGGAGAACATGAAATCCTGCCAGACCATCAGCCCCATCTCCGAACACATCTCGTAGAACCAGTCCGGCTCGTATTGTCCACCGCCCCAGACGCGCAGCATGTTCATGTTCGCATCCACAGCCGACTGCAACAGATCCCTGACCACCTCCGGCGTGCCCCTGCCCGGTAGTGCATCAGCCGGTATCCAGTTGGCACCGCGCATGAAGATTTCCATGCCATTGACGCTGAAGGCGAAACGACTACCGATATCATCGTTATCCGTGATCAGCTTCACTTCACGCAAACCGATCTTGTAGTGCCGCAGCTCTGAACCGAATCGCAGGTTGACGTCGTAGCGTGTCTGCTCGCCGTGGCCGGCGGGCCACCACAGCTGGGGATCATCGATATCGATGGACAGCCGTGTGCTGCCCTGCCCTGGATAGACAGTCACCTGCTGCGCCTGAGTGTCATCTCCACAGAGGATTTCGGCCGTGATCTCGCCCACCGCCGTTGCCGTGAAATGCAGATCGGCTTCCAGCGTTACCCGGCCTGGCGCGTGATGCTGCCGGAACAACACGTCGTCGATGCGGGCCAGCTCGGTTTTGCGCAAGGTAACGGGCCCGTACAACCCGAGTGGCGACAGGGCAATATTCCAGTCCCATCCCGCGTGACATTGAGTCTTGCGCAAGAAGTTGTAGTGCGGCAGGCGATTGTTCCACTCGATGTAAGGCACCGGGAACGGGAAACGCTCTGCTCTGGCCACGGCTTCGGCAGAATTGGACAAGAGGCGCACCTCCAGATGATTCTCGCCGAGCTGCAAGGCCTTGCTGACATCGAAGTCCCAGCGCAGAAACTGGTTGTCGCACGTCCCCAGCACCTGACCGTTCAGCTGCACTTCCGCCATGCAGTCCACGCTGTCGAAACTCAAGGTCCAGAGCCCCTCTTCGAAGTCCGTCAGATCGAAGTGAGTCCGGGCAACCCAGTCACTCTCGTGTACCCAATCCAGACTGGTTTCGGTATCGCGCCAGTAAGGGTCGGTGATCCTGCCTGCAGCCAGTAATGCCGAATGCACATCGCCTGGCACCGCCAGCGGCACATCATGCTCTGCATTGCTGACCGACCAGCCGGTACTGAGGTCACGTGGTGCCGAAACGCTTGTCGTCGTGTTCATGGTCGGGTGGTCAGGTTTTCCACGAGGGTTTATCGTTAAACCTTTTAACCGCAACTGAATCCGATGTCAATGACGTTCCTGAAAATATGTGCTGACCGCAAGACTTGCGGTCAGCACAAGGGGCTCACTCAGGCAGCGCGAGGGTGCTCGGGCTCATCGCCTATCTCTGCCATCTTTGTCTCCAGCTTGCGGGTCATGTCCTGCACGATTTGCGCATAGGCCGGATCGTGGTAGACATTGAACAGTTCCAGCGGATCCTTCTCGCAGTCGAACAGCTCCCACTCCCGATCTTCCCCGCCGTGATTGGTGCCCGGCAGCTCATAGCCTTCGTTGTACCAGTAGATCAACTTGTAGCGCTGATCACGAATGCCGTAATGCGAGTAGGCGTTGTGATCCGGATCGCGGTGCATCCAGTAGCGGTGGTAGGCAATCTCCGACCAGTCCTGCGGAGCGTCGCTTTTCAGCAGCGGCTGGATACTCTTGCCCTGCATGTAGCTGGGTATGGTCAGACCCGCCATGTCGAGAAAAGTCGGGGCAAAATCCACATTGCAGATGATGTTCTCACACACTTCACCTGCCTTGATCTTGTCCGGATAACGAATCAGGAATGGCATCTGGAAGGATTCTTCGTACATGAATCGCTTGTCGTACCAGCCATGTTCGCCGAGAAAGAAGCCCTGATCCGAGGTGTAGATGACAATGGTGTTGTCAGCCAGATTGTTCTCTTCCAGATAGTCCAGCACCCGGCCGACGCTTTCATCGATGGACTCGATGGTTCGCAGATAGCGCTTCAGATAACGCTGATACTTGAAGTGACTGAGTTCCTGCTGTGTCTCGAAGGTAAAGACTTCACCGGTGTCCTTGTCGATCAGTCGCAAACCCGAGACATCCTCAGGGTTGGGCACCTTGCGATTGGTGCTGCTGCGCATGGTCCGCTCACCGACCTCGGAGCCGCCTTCAGGCTGTACCAGGCCCAGATCGGCATATTTCATGTCGTCCTTGATGCGCATCTTCGCCTCAGAGGCGGCCTTCGCGCGATTGCTGTAATCATCATCGAAGGTGGGTGGTATTTCAATATCGTCCTGATACAGGCCACGATTCTTCGGATGCGGCTCCCACTCACGATGCGGCGCCTTGTGGTGGCACATCAGGAAGAAGGGTTTCGACTCGTCTCGTTGTTCCAGCCAGTTCAGGCTCTTGTCTGTGATGACATCGGTGGCATAGCCGGGTACTTCGATTTCCTCGCCCATCTCGATCATCAGCGGGTCGAAGTATTCACCCTGCCCCGGCAATACCGACCAGAAGTCGAATCCGGTGGGCTCATGCTGCCGACCTTCTCCCAGATGCCATTTACCGATGATGGCTGTCTGATAACCACCGGTGCGCAGATGCTTGGCCACATTGGGCAATCGGTTATCGATATGAGTGTCCAGTGTGGATACGCAATTGACGTGGTTGTACGTGCCTGTCAGGATCGCCGCCCGGCTGGGGGTGCAGATGGAATTGGTGACATAGCAGTGATCGAAGCGCATGCCCTCGGTTGCCAGACGATCCAGGTTCGGGGTCTGGTTGATGCCTGCGCCATAGCAGCTGATCGCCTTGGAGGCGTGATCATCGGCCATGATGAAAACGATATTGGGTTGCTTGCTCATACCTGCAGTGCCTTTTTGCTCTCGCGATCAAACGCATGTAATTGTTCAGGGTTCAGCCGAACGGCCAGTTGCTGCCCCTGCTCGGGATAGCCCACGCCATTGACGCGCGCCGTCATGATTTCTCCGCACACCGACAGGGTCAGCAAGGCATCGGCCCCCAGCAACTCTGCCAACATGACCTTGCCCGGTAGCACCCACGGGTCATCCCCCACGGCCGAGGCATCCAGAATCGTCATGTGCTCGGGACGAATGCCGACTCGGACCGTGTCGGCCCCTTTGGTATCGAAGCCCGGCAGTTCGGGTAATACCAGCTTTGATTCGGTAGAACTCCAGCTGCCGTCGGAGGCAAGCTGCATTGTCATGAAATTCATCGCCGGACTGCCGATGAAGCCGGCAACGAACTCGGTGGCAGGCTTGTCATAGACTTCACGTGGTGTGCCTACCTGCGCAATCACACCACCGTCCATGATGACAATGCGATCCGCCAGTGTCATGGCTTCCACCTGGTCGTGTGTGACGTAGACAGAGGTCACGCCCAGTCGATCATGCAGCTCCTGCAGTTCCATACGCATCTTGACGCGCAGCTTGGCGTCCAGATTCGACAGCGGTTCGTCGAACAGGAATACCTCGGGTGTACGCACGATGGCGCGACCGATAG
>CBDUIJ010000337.1:0-6389 GCA_965367215.1 uncultured Granulosicoccus sp. | reverse complement strand
TGCGCTGATCTGCACCTGGCCATTCAGCCCGATGGCGATTGCCTGTTGTTCAACGGACTGCTCTCCTATCTGGCCAGTCATGGCAAGTTCGACGAACATTATCTGGAGCACCACGTCAGCGGGCTCGAGGAAGCGCTACGAGCCGTGGGTGATATGCCACTGCCGCGCCTGGCCGAGAGACTGGGGATCAATCTTCAGCAGCTGGAAATATTCTATGGCCGCGTTGCCTTTACGCCAAAGACCGTCACGCTCTACAGTCAGGGAGTCAATCAATCCGAGTCGGGTAGCGACAAGGTCAATGCCATCATCAATTGCCACCTGGCCACCGGCCGCATCGGCAAACCGGGCATGGGACCCTTTTCGCTCAGCGGCCAGCCCAATGCCATGGGCGAGCGTGAAGTGGGCGGCCTGTCAACCATGCTGGCAGCCCATATGGAACTCGACAAACCGCAGCATCGCGATATCGTTCAGCAGTTCTGGAACTCTCCTCGTATTGCCAGCAAACCGGGACTGAGTGCGGTCGAGCTGTTCAATGCCATCGCTGAGGGTCGTATCAAGGCGGTCTGGATTCTGGGAAGCAATCCGCTGGTCAGTTTGCCGCAAGCCGACAGAATCAAGGCTGCATTGCAATCCTGTCCCCTTGTGATTGTATCCGAGGTGGCCAGTCGGACGGATACTCTGGACTATGCCACCGTTCGCCTGCCCGCCCTGCCCTGGGGAGAAAAGGATGGCACTTCAACCAACTCCGAACGCTGCATTTCACGGCAACGTGCGGTGAAAGCACCCCTCGGGGATGCCCGGGCAGACTGGTGGGCTGTGAGTCAGGTGGCCTGCCGCATGGGCTTTCGCTGCGGTTTCAACTTCAGCTCTGCAGCGGAGATCTTTCGCGAACATGCGCGCCTGTCGGCCAGCAACAACCAGGGCAGCCGTGATTTCGATATCGGTGCCGGTGGCTCGCTGAGCGATGACGAGTATCAGAATCTGCAACCCTTCTACTGGCCCTGGCGTGAAGGTCGGGCCAGCGTCGAGCCAGTGCGCTTCTTCGCCAAGGGTCATTACCATACCCCCGACAGCAAGGCTCGCATGTTGCCGATAGCCGCAGCCCGACCAGGAAACCGGGACCTGTCGGATCACTATCCGCTGGTGCTCAATACCGGGCGAATCCGCGATCAATGCCACACCCTGAGCAGAACCGGCTACAGCCCCTGCCTGAGTGCGCATCTGGGTGAACCGTTCATTGCCATGCACCCCTACGACGCATTGATTCATGGCATCACGGATGGCGACATCGTACGAGTCCGTTCACCTCATGCGGCTATCCTGATGCGGGCGATGCTCAGTGATGAGCAGACTCCGGGGCAGCTATTCGCCCCCATACACTGGAGCGACGAATTTGCTTCGCAGGCAAGGGTCGACAGCCTTATCGGGAGCCGTACTGATCCACACTCTGCTCAGCCGGCCTTCAAGAATCAGGCTGTTTCCATACAGCGCTTTGCAGCTCACAGCCATGGCTATGCCATGCTGAGATATAAACCGGATCGCAAGCTGTTTGCCGATGTCGAATACTGGGCAATGACCCCGGTCATCGGCGGCTGGCAGATCGAATTCGCCAGTCTGCAGGATGCCAGGGAGCTGGACACCAGCATGGCCATGCGACTGACAAAGTCCATGCAGCCGTGCTGCATTGAACCCCTGTCCTGCCTCGATCACGCCAACGGCATGCGCCGCATGGCAGTGTTCGAACAGAATCGCCTGCAGTTTCTGTTGTTTACCAGCGAGACGCCCGTACCGGTGTCGCGTTCATGGTCAGCCGCGCAGTTCGAGGCTCTGTGGAATGAACGATCCACCCGCTGGCGTTTGCTGGCAGGCAGACCCAGTATCGATCAGCCCGACACGGGGAGAACGACTGCGACTGTGTAGGCAGGACTCAGGTCAGACGAGCCATTCTCCGAGCAGGTCTGCATGATGCGCAGTCAGCAGGCGAGTTGCCTGCAGGTCGGAACCCACTGCGGCTTCTGCCGCAGGGAGATTCCCGGCCTTTCAAGGACGAGTGGTCAGACGTTGAAGCGAAAATGCACCACGTCGCCTTCGCGCATGATGTAGTCCTTGCCTTCCAGTCGCCATTTGCCCGCTTCCTTCGCGCCGGATTCGCCCTTGAACTGCACGAAATCCTCGTAGCCGACTACTTCGGCACGAATGAAACCCTTTTCGAAATCGGTATGGATGCGTCCGGCGCCGTTGGGCGCTGTGGCACCGGCACGTACGGTCCAGGCGCGCACTTCCTTTTCACCGGCGGTGAAAAAGGTCTGCAAACCCAGCAATTCATAACCAGCACGAATGACACGATTCAGACCCGGCTCTTCCAGATTCATCTCATCCAGAAATTCCTTCTTGTCCTCATCATCGAGTTGCACGATCTCGGCTTCGATGGCGGCACAGACCGGTACGACATCCGAACCTTCGGCCGTGGCATATTCGCGCAAGGCGTCCAGCATGGGGTTGTTCTCGAAACCGCTCTCATCCACATTCGCGATGTACATGGTCGGCTTGACCGTCAACAGATGATAGTGGTGCAGCCATTTGCGTTCCTGTTCACTCAGGTCCAGCGTACGTACCGCAATACCATTGGCCAGCGTGTCAGCGATCTTCTGCAGGAATGCCTGCTCCGCAATGGCATCCTTGTTGGATGATTTGGCCGTTTTACGGTTCTTGAACAAGGCCTTGTCGATGGCTTCCATATCCGCCAGCAACAACTCGGTGTTGATCGTCTCGATATCGTCCAGCGGGTCAACCTTGCCGGAGACGTGAATGACGTCATCATCCTGAAAACAGCGCACCACATGGGCGATGGCATCGGTTTCGCGAATATTGGCCAGGAACTGGTTACCCAGTCCTTCGCCCTTCGAGGCTCCTGCCACCAGACCTGCAATATCCACGAATTCCATGGTGGTCGGCAGCGTGCGCTGCGGGTGCACGATCTCGGCGAGGGCATCGAGTCGCAGATCCGGGACCGGGACGATGCCTACGTTCGGCTCGATGGTGCAGAAAGGATAATTTTCTGCCGCAATTTCAGCCTTGGTCAGGGCATTGAACAACGTTGACTTGCCTACGTTGGGCAAACCCACGATCGCGCATTTGAAACCCATGTCTGTTGCTACCGGTTGTCAGGTGGTTGGAGGCTTGTGGCTGTGCAAAGCCTTGGTGGCGACGTTGATATCGCCGTCGATGATGGTGGCGGATTCCCGCAAGGCAAGTTCGATTGCCTCATCCATCAGTTGCTGTTGTTCTGCAGTGGCACGTTTCAGGACGTAGCCCGATACGGCACTCTTGTGGCCCGGATGCCCGATGCCGATACGCAGGCGCCAGAAATCTCCGCTGCCCAGTTTCGCCAGTGAATCACGCAGTCCGTTATGACCGCCATGGCCACCCGCTTTCTTCAGTCGGATATGGCCCGGAGGCAGATCCAGTTCATCGTGGGCGACCAGAATCTTCTCAGGTTCGATCTTGTAGAAGCGTGCAACGGCCGCCAGGCCCTGCCCGCTGTTGTTCATGAAGTTCATGGGCTTTACAAGGAAGACCTTGCGCCCGTCGATGCGCACATCGGCGACAGCGGCAAAGAAACGCTTGTCGATATTGAACGTGCCACCGTACTGACGAGCCAGCTCATCCACAAACCAGAATCCGGCATTGTGTCGAGTGGCAGCGTACTCGCTCCCTGGATTACCAAAACCGGCAATCAGTTCGAATTTGATGTGTTCACCAGGCATGGGAGCTCTCAAAACGGCCAATCGCCCCGATTGACGTACCGTTTTCGGGCACGCCAACCGGAGCGATCAGTGGATCAGCAATCGAGAGTCGTGATTACTCGGCGCTGTCGGAGTCACCAGCAGGTACATCAGCTGCAGGTGTTTCATCATCATCCGAAGGTTCGGCTTCAACACGTGGTGCGTTGACAGCAGCAACCTGACGGTCAGAGTCATCATGTGCTTCGTGCAGGTCAACCAGTCGCACACCTTCAGGCATGGTCAGGTTGGACAGATGCACGGAATCACCGATATCCAGAGCAGCCATATCGACTTCGATGGCTTCAGGGATATCACGTGGACGACAGGCAACCAGAACTTCGTTGTCGTTGTGGCTGATGATACCGCCGCTCTTGGCACCGACACAGACATCTTCATTGATGAAGTGCAACGGTACGCTGACCTGCAGTTCCGCACCGGCTACAACGCGAACGAAATCCATGTGCAGGATCTGTTGCTTGTAGGGGTGACGCTGAACGTCCTTGAGCAGGGATCGAACTGGTTCACCACCATCAACGCTGACGGATAACAGTTGTGAGTAGAAAGCTTCAGTATCGAGGTGCTTGACGACCTCGTTATGCTTCAGCTGAATGGCTTGTGGTTCTTTATCGGCACCGTAAAGAATGGCTGGTACCAGATTGTCACGACGCAGGCGGCGGCTCGCACCTTTCCCAAAAACGCTGCGCGACGTGGCATTGACGTGGATGTTATCGTCAGACATGTCGGATTCTCCGTAAGGCGATGTCACCGGAATTGGTGCATCGTTCACTGCCCGCGACCAGGCAGAGCCGGCGAATTATATCAGATAGCTAGTCCATATAGACAGAGCTGACTGATTCATCCTCATGTATTCTGCGAATGGTCTCACCCAGAAGGTCGGCAACCGACAGCTGGCGAATACGATCGCAAGCTCGCGCGGCCTCGGACAGCGGGATGGTGTCTGTAACGACCAATTCATCGAGAACTGAATCGTTGACGTTCGAAATTGCCTTGCCGGACAGCACTGGATGTGTGGCCAATGCCACAACTTTGGTAGCGCCGTGTTCTTTCAGGGCTTCAGCGGCCTTGCACAAGGTGCCAGCGGTGTCGACCATGTCATCGATGATGACGCAGGTTCGGTCTGCCACTTCACCGATGATGTGCATGACCTGCGCCTGATTGGCTTGCGGCCGGCGCTTGTCGATGATGGCCAGGTCGGCATCGTCCAGCTGCTTGGCAACTGCCCTCGCCCGGACCACACCACCGACATCGGGGGAGACGACCACCAGGTTGTCGTATTTGCTGCGCCATATGTCCAGCAACAACAAGGGAGAGGCGTAGACATTGTCTACCGGGATATCGAAGAATCCCTGGATCTGCTCGGCATGGACATCAACAGTGAGTACCCGGTCAACACCGGCGACACTCATCATGTTGGCAACGAGCTTGGCCGTGATGGGAACGCGCGCCGAGCGCACTCGCCGATCCTGGCGGGCATAACCGTAATACGGCACGACGGCCGTGATGCGGTCAGCCGATGAACGCCGCATGGCGTCAACCATGACCAGCAGGTCCATCAGATTATCGTTGGTGGGAGCGCACACAGGCTGAACGATGAAGACATCGCCGCCGCGCACATTCTCGAGAATTTCGACGGCGGTTTCGCCATCACTGAATCGCGTCAATTGCAACTTGCCGATAGGCTGTTGCAGGTAGGCGGCGATATTTTGAGTCAAACGAGGATTGGCGTTTCCGCCAAAGATCATCAGTTTGCGCTCATGCATGGGATCAGCAACTTGTTAAAGTTTAAGAGGACTGATCTGGTACTGCATAGATAATGGCTGGGCCGGGAGGATTCGAACCTCCGAATGCCGGGATCAAAACCCGGTGCCTTAACCGCTTGGCGACGGCCCAATCAAGACTGCGCAAATTATACGCTAAAACTATCCAGAAAAGTCATAAAGTGGAGAAGCATTTCTGCCTTTTACTACAAAACCTGTCATTCCCTTTGGCAGGCGATCACACAACTTCTGTGCTTCTTCTTCTGAATCGAACGCTGTGAAGACACAGCTGCCCGTTCCACTCATTTTAGCGCGAAAACCTCGGTAATTGGTACGCAACCAATCAAGAGCCGCGCCAACTTCCGGATACCTTGCTACCACGACCGGTTCGAACACGTTAGTGCTTCGGCCGTCCATGAAGTCGCGTATTGTGATCGGACTTGTGTTCCGTGTCAATTCCGGGGCGTTGAATAATGCAGCCGTTGATACCTGAACCATCGGATTGACGATAAGGTACCAGGGCTCCAGCGGTGCAACAGGTGTCAGCTTGTCACCGATACCTTCTGCCCAGCTAGCCTGGCCATAGACAAAGACAGGAACGTCGGCACTGACGGTGACACCGATTTCTGCCAGTTCCTTGATACTCAGACCCAGACGCCAGAACTCATTCAGCGCCACCAGAGTGGTTGCCGCATCGGAGCTGCCACCACCCAGGCCACCGCCTGTAGGAATGACTTTCTCAAGAGTGATGTCCGTTCCGGCACGCGTACCGGAATGCGCCTGCAAGGCTCTTGCAGCACGCACCACGAGGTTGCTCTCGGGAGGA
>CBDUIJ010000336.1:0-6408 GCA_965367215.1 uncultured Granulosicoccus sp. | reverse complement strand
TCGGTGCCTATCGAGACAGTCTGCCGATCTATGGCAGCTCCCTGACGCTCAACAGCGCCGAGGAGTATGCAGCTGAAGCGCTGGCATTGAAGAACCGTAACTGGGCTGGCTACAAATTGCACCCGCCGGCGGACAAGGAAATCAACTTCGCGGCTCACCGTGCCTGTCGGGAAGCGGTAGGGCCAGACTTTCGCCTGATGAGTGATCCAGTGGGTTCCCTGAGTTTTCATGACAATCTGGCCTTCGGACGCATGCTCGAAGAGCTGGACTATTACTGGCTGGAAGAGGCGCTGTACGACGAGAACATCGGCTCCATCAGAGAGCTGGCCCGCACACTGGATATTCCCATTGTCGGTGGTGAGACAGCCGAGAACCATCCGGGCGGTGTCGCCGAAATGATTGCCACCCGAGCGGTGGATATCGTGCGGGCCGATGCATCCTGGTCGGGCGGGGTGACAGGGCTCATGAAAACGGCCCATCTGGCGGAGGCGTTCGCGATGAACTGCGAGATCCACACGGCGATCTACCATCCACTGGAGTTGGTCAATCTGCATTGTGCCGCTGCCATGAAGAACACGGAGATGTTCGAAGTGCTGGTGCCAGAACATCTGTTTGCCATTGGCCTCAAGGAGCCGATCGATGTGCGGGACGGCGTGGCCTACCTGCCGCAGGCGCCGGGTCTGGGGATCGATCTTGATTGGGATTTCATCGAGAACTGCACCTTGAAGGTCTACTCATGAGCGGCCAGATCAGCCGCGTCGTCGTCAGCCCGAAGAAGCCGTGGCTACGGGAAGCCACCCGGGTACGACTCACTCGCGTGAGTCTTTATCTGGCGCTGATTCTGGCGGTTGTCATCATCACATTCCCCGTGTTGTGGATGTTGTCCGTGTCGTTCAAGCCGACGACGGATACGTTCTCACTGCCTCCACAGCTGATACCGGAAAATTTCCAGCTCGATGGTTATATCAAGGTTCTGCAAAACGAGACCTTTCGCACTTTCATCATCAACAGCTATCTGATCGGTCTTGCCGTGACCTTCCTGTCGCTGATTATCGGCACGCTGGCAGCCTTTGCCTTTTCGCGCTATCGCTTCTTCGGCGATCAGGCTGCCAAGTTGTTTGTCATCGCGACACAGATGGTACCGACCATCACACTGCTGATTCCGTTCTTCGGTGTGATTGTCTGGCTGCGCCTGTACGACACCCATCTGGGTTTGATCGTCACCTACCTGACCTTCGGCCTGCCTTACGCGATCATCATGATGAATGCGTATCTGAACACGATTCCAAAGGACTTTGATGAAGCCGCCATCATTGATGGGTGTTCGCCGTTCAGGGTGTTGTTCAGCGTACTGCTTCCCATGGCCACACCGGGGCTGATTTCCACAGCGGTCTACACCTTTCTGCTGTCCTGGAATGAGTTCCTGTTTGCCCTTGCACTGACGCGCAGCACCGAGATGAGAACGGTGCCCGTGGGCATATCGATGCTGGTCGGGGAGTTTGGTCTGAAATGGGACGAGATGATGGCCTTTTCAGTGCTTGGCTCCGTGCCAGTCTTGCTGTTGTTCATGTTTGTTCAACGTTACGTCGTATCCGGCTTGTCGGCCGGCGGCGTGAAGGGTTGAACCACACACCAGGTATTACCACCCGAGGAAAATAATATGAAACCGAAAATGAAAGGTCTTGTGGCCGCAGTGCTTCTGGCACTGGGCAGTCAGGCACATGCGGCCACGCAGATAGAATGGCTGCAATGGTTTGCTGCAGAACAGAATGCTGATTTTTACGACACTATCGTGGAGGAATTCGAGGCTGCCAATCCGGGCATCACGGTAAAACTGGTCACTCAGCCGTTTGGCAAGGTGCGTGAGAGTATCGTCACCAACCGAGCCATCGGTGTGGGCTCGGATGTACTGGGTCTGAACATGCCCTGGACGTCCGAATTTCTGGACATGAAGATTCTGGAGCCGCTCGATGAATATCTGGCACGGGATGACAAGGGCTTCGACGTCGAAAGACTGGTACAGGCCCCGATTGGCAAGATCAACGGTAGTACCTGGATGGTGCCACTCAATGCATTTCCCTTTGTCATGCATGTCAATCGCAGCCTGCTGCAGAAGGCCGGCTTCGACAAGGCGCCGGAGAACTGGGAAGAACTCAAAACCATGGCGACTGCCATATCCGCTCTGGAGGACGGCACATCGGGCATCGGTATGCCTTTCTCTTCGCAGCCGCCTGCCAATGGTCCCATCCTGACATTCCTGCCACTGTTGTATACCGCAGGGGGCAGAATCGTAGACGGTATCGAGCCTGACTTCGATAACCCGGATGTCGTCAAGACACTGAGCTATCTGCAGGAACTCAATGCGGCAGGAGCCCTGGCCCCGGGAGCCGCCTCGCGCACCGGTGGTGTTGATCTGGAAGAGTTCATTGCCGGAAGAACCGGATTTCTCATCTCACCGGCTGTGCACGCCCGTGCCATCGTGGCACGCAATCCAGAACTGGATTACGAGCTGGTCCGAGTACCTGTACTGAACAAGGAAGCCTACCGTGTTCATGGTTGGGAACTGGGAATGGCAGCGGACTCGAAGCACAAGGAAGAGGCCTGGAAGTTCATCTCCTTTCTGATGTCTGCCGATGTCAACGGACGCATGGCCGCCGCGGCGAGCGCACTGCCGGGCAATCTGGATGCGCTTGGCGAGGACACGGGTGAGGATCCGATCTTCACGGCGCAGCGCAACATTCTGGAAAACGACGAGTCGGTGGAAGAGTTGAGACAAGCGCCGAAAACGGTTGCCAGCTGGTCTGTCATGACCGAGGAAATCCAGTCGATGCTGGCCGGCGATCAGTCACCTCAGGAAGCAGCAAGCCGTGTTCAGGCTCGCTGGCTCGAACTTCTGAAGTAATGGCTTTGGCTGACTGGAGAGAGGGCAGCTTGTCGTCTCTCCAGCAGCTCGCGCATTCCACAACCGTATACCGAGTAGATACATAGCGTGATACTGAAATTATTACGTCAGGCAACACCGTACTGGTTCCTGTTACCGGGCTTGTTCATTCTGGGCACACTGTTGTCCGTGCCCTTGTACAAGGTCATCGAGTACAGCCTGTACGACAATGTCATCATCGAACCGGATCCGACGTTTGTCGGATTGCAGAACTATGCGGACATGCTGGGTGACAGTGGCTACTGGAGTGCGCTGTTCAATACGGCAGTGTTCACCATCGGATCGGTTGTGGGGCATCTTCTGGTGGGCACCATACTTGCCATGCTGGTCAATGCCGATATACACCCGAAAGCGCGTACCGTGTTTCGTTCTCTGCTGATACTGCCGTGGATCTTCACGGCCGTCGTCGTGGCCTTGAACTGGCAATTGCTGCTCAACCCCTTTGGCGTTGTCAACTATGCCCTGCAGTCCATCGGGCTGGTCAGTGAACCGCTGGACTGGCTCGGCGATCCTGATCTGGCCATGTGGTCGCTGCTGATCATATCCACCTGGCGTGGATACCCCTTCATCATGGTGAGTTTTCTCAGTGGACTGCAATCTATCCCCAGTGAACTGTACGAAGCGGCGGATATCGATGGTGCCAACTTCTTCCACAAGTTCTGGCACGTGACCGTACCGCAACTCAAGCCTGTCATCTACGGGGTTGCATTGCTCGACCTCATCTGGACCTTCCAGTTGTTTCCTCTGGTCTGGCTGACCACCGGCGGCGGACCCGGACGTTCGACAGAAGTCCTGTCAACGCTGACCTACCGACTGGCCTTCGTCGATTTCGAGTTCAGTCGAGCCTCCACCGCGGCGGTCACCATCCTGGGAATCTCCGCCATCTTCACGATGTTGTATCTGATCAATGAATCACGTAACCGCACGTGATCACTCAAGTAGCCTGAGCATCCAACAGTATGTCTAACATAGCTATTCGTAATCTGGTCAAGCGCTATGGCGCGATTCAGGTATTGCACGGTATCGATATCGATATGCAACCGGGGCAGTTCACGGTCCTGGTGGGGCCTTCCGGCTGTGGCAAGTCCACCACCTTGCGCATGATCGCGGGGCTGGAGTCTGTCAGCTCGGGGGAGATCATCATTGGTGACCGGGTTGTCAATGATCTGCGGCCGAAAGATCGCGGCATCGCGATGGTCTTCCAGAATTATGCACTGTACCCGGCCAAGACGGTGTATCAGAACATGGCGTTCTCGCTGAAGCTGGCGCGGGTGCCTGCTGACGAGATCGACAAACGAGTGCGGGACGTGGCTGACATCCTCGAATTGCATGAATTGCTGGAACGCAAGCCTGGCGCCTTGTCCGGTGGGCAACGCCAGCGTGTGGCCATGGGCCGAGCAATCGTGAGGAATCCGGAAGTGTTTCTGTTTGACGAACCGCTGTCGAACCTGGATGCCAAGCTGCGCGGCCAGATGCGCGCCGAGATCAAGTTGCTGCATCAGCGATTGAAGAATACCATCGTGTATGTCACGCACGATCAGGTGGAAGCCATGACCCTGGCCGACCAGATCGTTGTCATGCGCGGTGGTGTCATCGAACAGCAGGGAACACCGGATGAGATATTTCATGATCCGGCCAACGAATTCGTGGCAGGCTTCATGGGAAGTCCGCCCATGAACATCGCGGACGCCGTGGTCGACAAGGGCGGTATCCGCATGGGTGAGAGTGTCCTTGCCTGCCAGACTCCGTCAGGTGTCGCTGAAGGGGATAGTCTGCGCTTCGGCATGCGCCCGGATGATATTCACCTGTGTGATGGTTCAGTCGTGCCGGGTGTTCGTTCGCGGGTCATCGTGGATCTGGTCGAACAACTGGGTACCGAAAAGCTGGTGCATTTCAAGCTCGACGGGGTGCCGGTTATCGGCAAGGCTGACGGGCGCGCTGTCATTCAGGCTGGCGACTCGGTGGAGATGGCCTTCGACACCGAACAGGCCTTCTTCTTCAACCAGGATAATGGAGGCCGGATACGATGAGTTCATCGACTAGCCTGGGCCTGGGGTTCGGTCTGCTCGGTACCACCAATACGGCGCCGGTGTCGGATGAATCCGCGCAGCAGATATTCAGCTGTGCGCAGTCTCTGGGAATCAATCGATTCGATACGGCCCCCTTGTACGGCGGTGGTCTTTCCGAGGAACGACTGGGGAAGCTGCTGCAGGGAGTGTCGCGGGAAGACTACGTACTGTCGACCAAGGTCGGTCGTTTTCGACCTTATGCTGCCAGGGTAACGAACCCCAAGGACAACAGCGGAGACAGTCGCGATTATTCTCATGATGCGACCCTTAGATCAGTCGAGCTGAGTCTGCAACGCCTGGGTACGGACAGACTCGATATCGTCTTCATACACGATTGTGATGATCATATCGAGGAGGCCGTACAGGGTGCCTGGCCTGCGCTCAACGAACTCAAGGAGCAGGGGGTCATCGGACGCATCGGCTGCGGCAGTAACGTATCAGCAACGCATGAAAGACTGATGGAGCGAGTGCCGCTCGATACACTGATGGTCGCCAACTGTTACAGCCTGTTGCAAGGCAGTGCTGCGTTGAGGCTGTTTCCCGCCTGTCAGGCTGCGG
Source organism: uncultured Granulosicoccus sp. (assembly GCA_965367215.1). Classification (GTDB taxonomy): domain Bacteria; phylum Pseudomonadota; class Gammaproteobacteria; order Granulosicoccales; family Granulosicoccaceae; genus Granulosicoccus. The sequence goes on along the minus strand of CBDUIJ010000336.1, from coordinate 840 downwards.
GTACGGAGGTGGAGCTGGCAGCTCCGTTCAATTCCGGGATACTCGCAACGGGGCCGGATGATCCAGCGGCACGCTACGACTATGCGGTTGCCAGCCCGGCGATACGTGATCGCGTCCGGCAGATTGCCGATGTCTGTGAGCAGTACGGAGTATCACTGAAGCAGGCAGCCTTGCATTACTGTAGCCGTCATCCCGCGGTTGATCGTCTGATTCTCGGTCTGGCCGAGCCCGCTCAGCTGATATCGAATCAGCAGGATCTTCGGACCTCGGTACCGGATGCACTCTGGGAGGCGCTGGATGACATCGGCATCGTGAACCCCTTGAAAGAGCAACTGTCATGATTGATTCCCATGTACACATCTGGGATTTATCCCGTGGCGAAACTCTGATAGCACTGCGTCAGTTTCCTCAGCTGACAGGTTGTGAATTTCTGCCTGCCGATATGGAGCAGATGCTGCAGGACACTGGCGCATCGTCGGCGGTGCTGGTGCATGGACCGGCAACGCAGGCGCATACCGAGTTCTGCCTGTCGCTGGCAAAGGTTCATGAATCCATTCTGAGTGTCATCGGCTGGGTTGATGCTCGCGGACCTGACCCTGTCGCTGAACTGAGGCGCTACAAGGATGATCCGGATTTTCGCGGTATCCGTTTGACGCCCATGCTCGACGGTGATCCCGAAGCCTACTTGCGTTCTGAAGGAGTTCGGGCATTGGCTATCGAGCTGGGGAGTCAGGGGCTGGTGCTGGAAATACTGGCACCGCCTGATCTGCTGGCAGCAGTCAGAGATCTGTGTGAGCAGGCGACGGGTACGCAGGTGGTCATCGCGCATTTCGGATTGCC
>CBDUIJ010000335.1:0-6417 GCA_965367215.1 uncultured Granulosicoccus sp. | reverse complement strand
GTCGGCAAACGACGGTCGCGCAGGCGTTGATCAGCCTCACTTCTGAGCGTAGCGCTCCTCATCTGTCCAGCCACGATTGATCGCGAACAGCACCAGGCCGAGAATCAGAATGGACAGGGCCGCATAGAACAGACTGCCTCCGTCACTCTCACCCTCATGCAGGACCTCGACCCCCAGAGGGGAGACGAGATGGAAGAAGACGGCCCCGGCCATGACTGCCGATGCCATGAGACCCCCGAACATGTGAATCCTGCGTCGGGTAACACCAAAATAGGTGCCTCTCTGTCTTGCGACTACCCACAGCAGAGCTGGCAGCAATAATACGATAGCGGTGATCAGTTCGAAGCTGCCGATAACGTAGGCACCCAGTTCGCTGAACAGTTTGCCGATGCCGGGCCCGATGATCGTGCCCAGCCAGTCGCCAATGGTGCCGAAGATGTGTTGTGTATCGGGGTGCTTGCTGAACTTGTAGGGCAGCGATCCGAGAAATACATAGCTCATCCAGAGAACTATCAACCAGGAAACGATCGCTCGTTTGTATTTCATCATCAGCACCGCACACGTATGGGAATCGTCCCTCAACAGAGTTGCAAGGGACGGATAAGTTTCAGATCAGGCGTAACGTTCATGTTCGATGAACTTGTCAGCCACTTGCAGATAATTGATTTCGTACTCCCCGGCAGCAATGGCGGCCTTGATTCTTTCCACCTTTTCGGTGTCGAATCGCCGATTGCTGACACGAGGCTTGGCTTTCGCCTTTACATCGTCGACAGGTTTCTCGGGGGTGGCGGCCTTGTCTTTTTCAGCTCCCTCATCCAGTTCACTTGAACCTCCCTTGGCTTTTGACGATTTTGTCCCCTTGTTTGAAGCTGACTTACCGACCGGTTTGGTCGATTGTTTTTTTGTCGATGCAGGGCTCGAATCTTTCTCTGATGTACCTTTTGTCGAACGCTTCTTGCGTACCGCATCCAGTTGCGTCACATTGCTTCCCGCCTTTCCGCTCTTGGATAGAGCCATGTTCTACATCCTCGTCGCAATCCTTTGGCCCTCACTGGAACGAAAGTGGCCGGATTATTCTTGTTATTATGTTTGCCGTCCGAAATGCAGCAGGGGAATCGGTTTCACAGTATTTCCTGTACTTGAAACAGATCAGACCGACCGTATCTAGCGGTTAAGCGAAGGATCGGCGTTTGCTTTTTATTATGTAACCCCAAATGGCGGGACATACGGACAGGTCACAATGTAACAGCGCATAATTGGTGACAGGCCGTCATCTTCGTCCGTAAAGCGCGAAGTAGTGACAATTGTGCCATCAGTGACAAAAAGCCGACGTTGTCGGTCTGGCCGAAAGTTCGGCTTTTTCCGGAGTTTTGCTCGTCAAATCTTTGTCTTCTGAAAACTGTCTTCTATCCTCTGGGAGTCCTTTTTAACTTTCGACACGGCCGCAATGCGGAGAGCGTCAAAATGAGTGGAAAAAAAGAAACCCGAAAAATCCTGATCCTCGATCAGGATGCTGATAGTGCCCAACGTCTCTCACACCAGCTCGAGTTCATCGAGTACGAGCCAAGGACACTCAGCTCTCCAGAGCTGCTGGAAAGCATGGGCGACCTGTCGGATTACTCCTCGATTCTGGTGGCCAACTTCCATGGCATTGTGGCCTGGGCCGAGAAACTGCGTTCAGGGCGTGAGAACTGCCCGCCGCTGGTTCTGCTGCTGGGCAATCAGCCGGCTGATATCTCCCAGGAGGAGATCGACAGCAATTTCGTGGGTTGCCTGAAGTCGGACATCCGCTACGGCACCTTGTCCGACATTCTGCATCGCTCGAAAGTACGGGGGTCTGCCAATACCACTCCGGTCAAGGAAGGCACCCAGAACCCTGAACTGTTTCGCTCACTGGTGGGCAACAGTCGTTCGGTACAGCGCGTGCGCAAGATGATCGATCAGGTCGCACCCACCGAGGCGACTGTATTGATACTGGGCGAGTCCGGAACCGGTAAGGAGGTGGTTGCTCGCAACATTCACTATTACTCGAATCGGCGCAACAAGCCTTTTGTGCCCATCAACTGCGGCGCCATCCCCAGCGAGCTGCTCGAAAGTGAATTGTTCGGCCATGAGAAGGGCTCCTTTACCGGTGCCGTCGGGTCGCGTCAGGGGCGTTTCGAGCTGGCTGAAGGTGGCACGATTTTCCTGGATGAGATTGGCGACATGCCACTGACCATGCAGGTGAAGTTGCTGCGAGTCATTCAGGAGCGATCCTTCGAGAGAGTCGGCAGCAACAAGAGTATCAAGAGCGATGTGCGCATCGTGGCGGCGACACACCGTGATCTGGAAACGCTTATCGAAGACGGACGGTTTCGGGAAGATCTGTTCTACCGCCTGAATGTCTTTCCCATCGAGATGCCGCCACTGAGCAGTCGCGCCGAAGATCTGCCCTTGCTGGTCAATGAGCTGATCACACGGCTGGAACACGAGAAGAAGTCCTCGGTCAGGCTGACGCCTGCGGCCATGATGGCTCTGTGCAACTATGACTGGCCAGGTAATGTCCGTGAGCTTGCCAATCTGATGGAGCGCATGACCATCCTGCATCCTTATGGTGTGGTGGATGCCGCGGACCTGCCTCCCAAGATGGCTCCCCATGGGCGTGCGCTGAACGAAAGCCGGGAAGAGTCCGAACCTGTGTCCACGCCTGGTAGCAATGGCATGCCGATGGTTGCCGGCATGCCGGCTGTGCCACTCAACAACAAGCCGCGCCTGCCTCGGGAAGGCATTGATCTGAAGCAGCACCTGACCGATATAGAAATAAGTCTGATCGAGCAGGCTCTGGATGAATGCTCGGGTGTTGTCGCGCATGCAGCCAATCGACTCAAGATCCGCCGGACCACGCTGGTCGAGAAAATGCGCAAGTACAATATTCAGCGACCTGAAGAAGTGTCGTAAGCCTGACAGGGCGCAGTGCGCTATCACGCGCGTTGTGCCTGATGCCGAGTTACCGTGTCGTCGATTCCGGGCAGATTTGGGTTGGTTCACACCTAAATTGCGGGACGCTTCCCAAAACCGGCGTTTGAACGACCACAGATAGGATGCCAGGCAGTTAGCTGGCATCTAGTGGTTCGAGACTTGCTCCCTGACATCTCGAAACCATGTCGATACATCTGCCTGTGAATGGGTGGGTGTCGGCACGGGAAGTCGAGGAATCCAGCGTTGATGTCAGTCTTGTCCACCATACGGGTAATTGCCCGGTGAATTTTCCGGTCTCTCCAGCGATATCGTTGAACCGTCGTCCGGTTCAGACGATTGCCGTTGCCGGTGGCAAGGGCGGAGTAGGCAAGTCGAACGTGGCTGTCAATCTGGCAGCTGCATTGGGAGCAAGTGAGCACGAAGTTCTGCTGGTTGATGGCGACTTCGAACTGGGCAATATCGATCGGTTACTGAACCTGCGTCCAGCGCACACACTCAGCGATGTCTTTGCAGGCAGTTGTCGTCTGGACGACATCGTGCTGCAGGGGCCACGTGGCGTCTCGGTCATCCCCAGCGCCAGTGGCGCGATGGAGATGGCGCACCTGACCCACATCGAACATGCAGGCCTCATCGGCCTTTTCAGCGAACTGCCTACCGCCGCGGACACTCTGATCGTGGATATCGCGACAGGCCTCTCGGAGAGTGTCCTGAGCTTCTGCCGGGCAGTGCGCGAAGTCATCATTGTGGTCGTCGATGAACCGACCGCCTTGCAGGACGCCTTTTCAACGATTCGGGTCCTGAACGAATGCTGTCATGTCCGGCGGTTCCGGATCGTGGCCAACAAGACAGAGAGCTCGCAACATGGTCTTGATCTGTATGCCGCGTTGAGCGACATGACGGATCGACACCTGGATGTACTGCTCGACTACTGCGGGTCCATTCCGCTGGATGGTCACTTGAAGCAGGCTGTCAGTCAGCAGAGTGCCGTGGTTGATGTGTTTCCCCGATCAGCCTCCGCACTGGCCTTCAAGAAGCTGGCGACCCGCGTCGCCCGTTGGCCACAACCTCAGACGCCCTGCGGGCATATCGAATTTTTTGTAGAGCGACTGATTGAAGTCGCGGACAGTACACGGTGAGAAAAGAGTCCGTATGAATGCACACGCGATGTACAACGAAGTCACCACAGTTGATCCGGATGGTCTGGTTGCGGCCAATGCCAATCTGGTCAAGCGAATAGCGTTTCATCTGATGAACCGCTTGCCACCGAGTGTCCAGGCGGAGGATCTGATTCAGGCTGGCATGATTGGCCTGCTTGAAGCCGCCAGGCACTACGATCCTTCGCAGGGAGCCAGCTTCGAGACGTATGCCGGTATCCGGGTGCGTGGCGCGATGCTGGACGAGATCCGTCGATCGGACTGGACTCCGCGTTCGGTACACCGCAAGTCACGTGAAGCGGCCGAGGTGCTGCGAAATGTGGAACAGAGCAGTGGCCGTGAAGCCAAGGCGATGGTCGTTGCGAAAGAGCTGGGGATCGAACTGTCGGCCTACCATCTCATCCTGACCGAAAGCTCGGCGGCACACATCTTCAGCTTCGATCAACCCGATGAGCATACCGGCGAAACCATTGCCTTGCCACAGAGTGCCGAGGCGAGTCCGGGGGATCAGGTCGAGTACCAATCCTTTCGTGAAGCGCTGGCTGTCTCGATCAAGAACTTACCTGAGCGTGAAGCACTAGTGATGTCGCTGTACTACGATGATGATCTGAATCTTCGTGAAATAGGCGACATTCTGGGAGTCAGTGAATCCCGAGTCTGTCAGATTCATGGTCAGGCTCTGGTTCGCTTGAAAGCGCGCATGACTGAATGGACAATGAAGTAGGTGAGTCACAATGGTCGCTGATGAATCCCAATGGTACGTACAGAAAGGCTCGCGTGTGCAGGGGCCGTTTTCCACCAATGAAGTAGGACGTTTCCTGCTGTTGGGTCGAGTCCGGAACACTGACAGAGTCAGCCGTGACGGAGAATTGTGGGAGCCTGTAACGCAGGTGCCCGAACTGATACCCGAAGAGCTGCTCAACCTGCAGTCCGACGATGGCTGGAACCGTTTCCTGAAGGTAAGGGACGGCCAGGATGAACGCCGCAGTGACAAGGACGTGGCGCTGGAACGTCGTCAGGTGCCTGATACCGTGCCGCAGCAGTTGCGTGACGAATGGCAGGGCACTGCCACACCGATGTCTCAGAGTGTGCTGCCGTGGTCATTGCTGGGAATAACACTCGCGGCTTTGTGTGTCGTGTTGTACTTGAATGCCAGCACGGGCATTGCGGGGTAGCCTGCCCCTGCGGTTTGGTCCGCTGTTTGCAAGATTCTGATTCCCTGGAATCGTGAAGTGCTTGTCATGGTCGCTGTCAGTGCCAAACACTCAGCATTAACCTCACCGGATGCGCTGCGTCAGCAGCGCCTTGACGTCCAGCTGAGGCAGCTTGAATTCAATGCTCTGTTACATCGGAAGCTCGATCTCGAACGCCTGTTCGAGTGCCTGCTGACCGAAGGTCAGGGCTTCGTCAAATTTGACGGCTTGCAGTACGTCGCCTCTGAGCGAGGAACCGACATCATGCTCGGTTTCACTCGCCAGCATCGGCAGCGTTTCGAGCTGAAGCTCGGTGAGCGCTCCCTGGGTGAAATCATCCTGATGCGCAGTCGAGCATTCACCTCACGAGACGAAAGAGATGCCGAGCGTCTGGTCGAGAGTCTGATCTACCCCCTGGAAAATGCGCTGGAGCACTTTGAAGTGCTGATGAAGGCGATGACCGACAGCACCACCGGTTTGCGCAATCAGCGTGCACTTGATGAATTGCTGCCCCGGGAGATTCGGCTGGTACGGCGTGTGGAACAGCCGCTGGCCGTGATGCTGCTCACCGTCGATCATCTGGACTCTATCAGTGAGGATCACGGATCCAGAGTCGGAGAAGAAGCCTGGCACACCGTGGCAGAGACGCTGTCCGGGCGGCTGCGCCAGAGTGACCTGATCTTTCGTACTGACAGTGATGCCTTCTGCATCATTCTCAATCAGACCGATATGGACGGAGCCCTGATACTGGCGGAGCGGCTGCGGCAGGCCGTTGACCACTGTGTCAGCTTCGACAATGTGCAATTCGTGCTGACTGCCAGTGCGGGCGTGACGGAGCTTGCAGAGGGGGACAGCGCCGAGAATCTGATGGCCAGAACCCAGGAAGCACTGCTCGTTGCACGCCGCGCAGGACCCAATCAGGTGAGGGCAATTGCAGCTGAAGAACCGACGGAAGGAGAGGGTCCTGACGTTGCTTGAAAAAATTTTGCCAAGAAACAACACACAGCAAAAAATATCCGTATAATACGCAGCTTAACGAAGGCGTCGGCCTAGCCGACAACACAGCGTCCCCTTCGTCTAGTGGCCTAGGACACCGCCCTTTCACGGCGGTA
>CBDUIJ010000334.1:0-6423 GCA_965367215.1 uncultured Granulosicoccus sp. | reverse complement strand
GCTCAACGATGCCAATGTCTTCAACAAGGTCGACAGATCGACCGGCTTGAGAAGGTGTGCATGAAAGACAGCTTCTTCGCCACCGCGCTCCTCGATGGCCCTGCCGGACACACATACCAGGCGGGTGTCATGAAGCTGGGGAAGAGCTCGGAATTCGCGGGCAAGGGAAATTCCGTCCGTACCCGGCAAACCGATGTCCAGAAGAATGACGTCCGGCAGCGTTGTCGCGGCAAACGTACGCGCCTGCTCGGCGGTACCAGCCTCTGTCACTTCATACCCGTTTCTTCCCAACAAGCGGGCTATTGCATTACGTGTACCTTCGTGATCTTCCACTACCAGAACACGCTGATGCTGCCCGCCGTCCTTTCGGTTTCCGACACTGGCGGCTTCTGGCGTTCGGGCCGAATCCGTTTGGGTGGCCGGTTCAGCTTGATCCTCTGCATCGGGCAACAGTCGTTCTACCGGCTCTTTGTCAGCGATACCAGCACTGGCATTGATCACCTGATGATCCTGTAGATGAAGCGACAAGGCTCTGAGCAGGTCCGGCCGCCTGATGGGCTTGGTCAGATAGTCTGTACATCCGGCATCCTTGCAGCGCTTGCGTTCATCACCCAGAACTGCTGCCGTCAGCGCGACCACAGGCCCTGCATATCCCTCAGAACGGATCTTGCGTGCAGTCTGATAGCCATCCAGCCCGGGCATCTGCATGTCCAGCAGGATGACATCGAAAACGTCGGCCAACGCTGCGCCTGATACTCGATCCTGACCGTCGATCGCAGGATCGGATGACGCCACGAGAGTGTCATGCTCGATCACCTGCAAGCGAGCGATGGCTGCCTCACCACTGGAGAATGATTCAACCGTGGCCCCCGCTCCTTCCAGGTGATGGTGCAAGAGTACGCGTATATCCGGGCGATCATCCACGACCATGATATGAGCATGGATCATCGAGACATGATCGATATGATCGACCGGCGCATCCAGCGCTGTCTGCAAGGTTGTCAACGCTCCCAGACCAGTCGCGTCCAACACGATCTCCACGGTAAAGGTGCTGCCCTTGTGTCGTTCACTGACAACGAATATGTCACCGCCCAGCAGATTCGCCAGACGTCGGCTGATTGTCAAACCAAGTCCGGTTCCTTCATAACGACGTGCATCGGAATTGTCAGCCTGCGAGAAGGGCTCGAACAGGGCTTCCTGTTGCTCGGCAGTCAAACCGATGCCCGTATCGATGACATCGAACACGAGTCGCGCCTCGGGCTCTGCATGGAAACTCACTCGCAAGCAGACATTTCCCTGATCTTCACCTTCGCCGGGATCGGTAAACTTGATGGCGTTACTCAACAGATTGATCAGTATCTGCCTGAGACGAACCGGATCGGTAAGAATGGTTTCCGGTGTCGGCGTTGCATAATCGACAACCAGATGCAGTCGCGCATCAATGGCTCTCTGGTGCATCAGGGACATGACTTCCTCGACGATGCCATGCAGCCCTACCGGCTCCTCCCGCACACTCAATTGACCTGCCTCAATCTTCGCCAGGTCCAGAAAATCGTTCAGCAGAGACTGCAGGTGATCCACATTGCGACGAATGGTCTCGACTGCCTGCAAGTCATCCGGATTCCTGAGGCTGGTATCGAGAATCTCGGTAAATCCGAGAATGGCTGACAAGGGAGTACGGATCTCGTGACTCATATTGGCCAGAAATTCACTCTTGGCCCGGTTGGACGCATCTGCCGCGGCCCTGGCCTGTTCGGCCACGGCGCGTGATTCCTCGATGGACTCCTCGTAGCGCTTGCGTTCGGTAATGTCGGTAAACATCAGTGCTACCTGACGCAACTTTGCCTCGCCAAAGCGAAAGGCATGTACGTCGAACCAGCGGCCCATGTAGGGAGACTCTTCAACGAAAAACTTGGGCTCACCGGTGTCTGCGACCTCACCGTAGTAATCGACCCAGCGTTTCTCCAGGCCCGGCACAAGCGTCATGGCAGTCTTGCCGACGGCATCATGCAGGCCGGTATGCTGGGCAAATTGCCGATTGGTCTCGAGAAACAGATAATCGCTAGGCTTGCCCTGCTCGTCATACAGCATCTCGAACACACAGAAGCCCGAATCCAGTGAGTTGAACAGAGTTCGATAACGGGATTCGCTTTCAAGCAAGCGTTGTTCGACAAGCTTTCGCTCGGTCACATCGGTAATGACGGCAACGAAATGACTGGATTTTCCGGCAACATTCTTGATGGGCGTAATTCGCAATTCATTCCAGAAATAGCTGCCGTCCTTGCGACGATTGCGTAAAACCACCAGACATTCAGTACCGGTTCTGAGAGCCTCCCTGATCTCACTGATCCTCTGAGGATCAGTCTGCTCATCCTGCAGAAAACGGCAATCACGTCCCAGCACCTCTTCGGCTTCGTAGCCGGTAATCTGCGTGAACGCTGTGTTGGCAAAAACAATGGGCGCATCGGATGGGTTACCTATGCTCGCATCGGCAATCAGGATGCCATTGCCCACCGCCTCGATGGCCTGGTTCCGCAGGATCAGGTCCTGCTGGATCTGGCTCGCTGACGTGACTTCCTCAGCCACGATATTGATGCCGATGACCTGCCCGCCTTCATCGCGAATGGGAACCCAGTTCTCAACCCAGGCCCCATGGAATCCGGACCCCGGAAGCAGCTCCTTCCCGACTTCCACGCCCAGCTCCGCAATACCGCTGTCGAGTACCTGCTGAAGTCCGGGTTCCAGCTTTTCGGCCAGACTGGGCTGTACCTGTCGAAGATCTCGACCGATATGCGCATCTACCGATCGACCATTTCTGCCTGCCAGCCGTTGATTGATGCGAACCCAGCGTAAATCACGATCCAACACCCCCAATCCGACAGGCGCATGCACATAGATACTGTCAATTTCGAGAAATTGATTTTCCGCAGTACTGTGTTCATCCATGGCATTCTCGATCTCAGGTGGTGCAGGCATTGCTGATGGGGGTCCCGGGGTCCGCTATTGGCGACAGAAAATCGGTGATCACTCGCTCCATTGTAAGGTTTGAGGCGACGAATTCATTATCAACGGAATGCTCAGTAACGACAATCCGTCGTGCCTGTAATTCTTCGACTGACGGTTTCTGTAATGCTGAACGCACTGTATACATCAAGCAGTGCCCGAAACGGCGCAACAACGCAGCTGAATTCCGAAAACTGGTCGGACCATACTGTCGTTAGCGACATGTGATGCGGATGAGCTGCAGTGTCAGGGCAGTATCGCCCGCCTGAATGCTGTTGCAGCCAGGCCACGAAAAATCGCTGGAGACAGGAATAACCATACTTTTTGTCGGGAAAAGCAACATGCCTCCATGCCTGTATCGGCGTAATATCCTCGTCAATGCACTGCGTCAAACGAGCGTCCAACCATGAATGACACCACGTTGACATCGACTGCTTCAAATCGACTGCTGCGCCCTATGGCCACACGGAGACAGGCAATGCTCACCACGCCGGCATACCGTAAGGATTCCACACCTTGCCTGCAAACTGGCTGGCCATGGCTACTGATGGCAAGTCTGCTCGCCGGCTCTGGCTGCTCCTCCAGTGACGATTCACCATCGACTCCACCGGATGACCCTCTGGTCCCGACCATCAACACGGGCAATTACAAGCCATTGCTCGAGTTACTGTTCACGGTTGCCAATGCAGAAATTCTCGCCCCCTTGCGTGAAGGCGTCGACACCATTTACGGCGATGATATCGATGGTGTTCCCGAGGACCTGGATTTTCTGACAGAAACGTCCAGCCAATACGACCCGGATACCGCGGTTGTCCGTTACGAATATGCCTGTCGCGATGGCGGTACTTACGCCTTCATGAATCCGGGGTCAGCCGTCGGTGGCGGCAGTGGAAACTTCGATGAATGCCATTTCGATGGCACGGTCATGGACGGCTCATTTGGCCGCTATCACACGCTGGTCAAATATGTATACAGCCCTGGCTGGGACACCAGCATCAGTTACTCGGATCTCAGCATGCTTACCGAGCTCGACTCCATCACGCGTTCCATTGATGCCAGCCTTGATTATTTCGTCGGTCAGAACGAGAACACCGAGCAATGGACTGTCACGCAGTTCACTGAACGCAGCAGCGACGCTGAAACCCGGATAAGCGATGCCCAGACACGGTTGTATTCTGGCGACCAGGCAGAAAACCCGGACTACACGCAAGGCTGGATGCGCAGCCTGTCTACCCGATTTACCGTCATCGCACCGCAAACCGGCAACAAACTCATCACTGTCACCACAGAGCAGGATTTCACTGCTCGCAGCAGAGCCGAAACCTATACCAGCGGTGTCATGCAGGTTCGCGCCGAGGATGGTAGCGAAATGCAATTGCTCGCCGACAACGGTGACCCGAATACGTTTCAGCTTGATATCAGCGAGAATGGCACTCTGAGTTCGTTCACCCTGCCCTGGGAGGCCGACCTACGGCTGCGCTGCCTGGCAAGCCCCGATGAAACCGAAGCACTGACCAGTACCTGCAGATAACAGACGGGTTCCGATTGTCGGCCCCCGTCTGTCAGCCCGTGCTGCGCCTTGCCTGTCGACTTGCCGAGCAGCCGATCAGCGACGCACCAGATGAACACCTGCCAGCATGCATCGCACGGACCCACCTGCAAGCTCTATGGTGGGTACCTGCAAGGGAATCAGCTGACAGCTTCTTTCGATCACGGCTTTCTGGGAGGGTGTCAGACTTGCACAGGCGCGCGCCGATAGAGCCAATAGCCGTGAGGTGCCGCCCTGCAGTTCAATGGCATTTCCGGCAAACTCGGCTATCTGCTGGTTTGACAGCGCGATGACCTCGCGTCCCGACTCGGTCAGGCGATTCACCACTGTCGCCCGTCGAGCCGGGTCAACGATATTATCGACACCAATCATCGCGAACTCCGTGCCGATACACATCAGGACATTCGTGTGATAAATGGCCTTCCCCGAGTCATCTACCGCATCGAAGACGATCGGCTCGAAATTGAAGTGCGTACAGAACCTCTCCAACGCGACAGGGTCGGCGCGCCGCGAGCGAGCCACATAGGCCACCCGATCCTCATGATCGAGCACCATGGCGCCCGTGCCTTCCAGTGATAACCCATCAGCCTCCAGCCCGGAGTAGTCAATCACATCCTGCACCCGGTACTGCTGCTTCAGCAACTCGATGACATCGCTGCGACGCTCCTTGCGGCGGTTGGCAGCTTCCATCGGATAGATGGCGACATGACCGCCCGAATGAGTCGAGAACCAGTTGTTGGGGAAAACAGCATCGGGCCGATCATCCCGCTCGTCATCGAAGACATGCGTCCTTACGCCCAGTTTCTCCAGCACTGATGCAGCCTCGCTCACTTCTTCGAAGGCGGCGCGCCGGATGTCTTCCGCACTCATGCCTTCATCACTACGTTGAAAGGCATTGTCCGCTCGAGTTTGCGGGTTGGATCGAAAATGGTGTGGACGGATCATCACGACAGATGACGGCGCCTGAATACTTCTACGCGTACGCATGGCCAGTGTGTCCATCAGAGCGCCGCCTGCGAACGCAGCAGCATACCGAACAGATCCCGAGGGTCATCCGGATCCGCGACCATGTCCAGCATTTCATGGTGAGGATATTGCTCCAGCAGGGAATGAACAAAGCACAGAGCCGAAAAATCCTCTGTTGCAAAGCCAACCGAGTCGAACAGTGTGGTTTGCAGGGCCGACGTTCTACCCTGTCTTGAGCCAGTGATCACTTCCCAGAGTTCGGTGACTTCATGCGTGTCCGGCAACTGCTGAATCTCGCCTTCTATGCGTGTCTGTGGTGGGTATTCAACGAAGATGTCCGAACGCAACAGGATGTCCTTGTGCAGCTCGGTCTTGCCCGGGCAATCGCCCCCCACGGCATTGATATGAATTCCTGCACCGACCATATTGGGCGTCAGAATGGTTGCGTACTGCTTGTCTGCGGTGGCTGTCGTCACGATTTGCGCACCTTCCACTGCAGATTCAGCCGTTGTGCAGCATTCGATGTCAAACCCCAGCCCGGCCAGATTGCGCGCGCACTTCTCGGTGGCCGCACTGTCGATGTCATACAGGCGCAGTTGCTTCACACCCAGCACCGACTTGAACGCCATGGCCTGGAACTCTGACTGCGCACCATTACCGATGATGGCCATCGTCGAGGCATCCTGTGGGGCCAGATGCCTTGCCGCAACGGCTGATGTGGCCGCCGTACGCAGCGCCGTCAACAAGGTCATCTCCGAAAACAGTGTGGGATAGCCAGTATCCACACGCGCCAGTACACCAAAGCCTGTCACTGTCTGCAGATCCGCTCGGGTATTGCCAGGATGCCCGTTGACGTACTTGAATCCGTAGGTTTCGCCGTCGCTGGTAGGCATCAGTTCGATGAC
>CBDUIJ010000333.1:0-6434 GCA_965367215.1 uncultured Granulosicoccus sp. | reverse complement strand
CATCAACCAGTATTATTAGAGAAATTTAGCGGCGGGGAAATCTGGCTTGTAAAGCAGTTTTCTCCGTTTTTGTGTGCGCAACGCTGGAACCTTCATACGCCGTGTCCCGACCTGCCATCCTAGTACTCGCCGACGGCACCTGTTTTGACGGAAATGCCATTGGCATTGATGGTCTGTCAGTAGGTGAAGTCGTTTTCAATACCGCCATGACGGGCTATCAGGAAATCCTGACAGACCCCTCCTATGCGAAGCAGATAGTCACCTTGACTTATCCGCATATTGGAAGCACCGGCGCCAATTCTCAGGATATGGAGTCCGCCTCCGTTTTCTGCACAGGCCTGGTCATCCGCGATCTGCCCCGACTGCACAGCAATTTCCGCGCAGAGCAGAGTCTTGAGACCTTTCTGGAGCAGCACCGTGTCGTTGCCATCAGCGACATCGATACGCGGGCGCTGACGCGACTGTTACGTGACAAGGGCGCGCAGAACGGTTGCATTCTGGCAGGCCCTGAGCTGGATACCGAAGAAGGGCGTACTCAGGCAATCGAAAGGGCTCTGGAAGCTGCTCGTGGATTTCCCGGTCTGGCCGGTATGGACCTGGCGAAGGAAGTCAGCTGCAAGGAACCCTACCAATGGACTGAAGGTACCTGGTCACTCGATCCGATAGCTGCCGAGGACTTGCCCAAGGTCTTGCCCGGTCGGCACATTGTCGCCATGGATTTCGGCGTCAAGCTCAACATCCTGCGTCTGTTCATCGATCGGGGCTGTTCGGTCACTGTCGTGCCGGCTACCTGGACCGCCGCCCAGATTCGCGAGCTGAATCCGGATGGCCTGTTCCTGTCGAATGGTCCCGGCGACCCGGAACCTTGCGACTACGCGATCGACACGATTCGTGAGTTGCTGGCTGACAAGCTGCCGACATTCGGCATCTGTCTGGGCCATCAGTTGCTGGCTCTGGCCTCGGGTGCGCGTTCCGTCAAGATGAAGTTCGGTCACCACGGCGCCAACCACCCGGTGCTCGACAAGGAAAGTGGGCGCGTCATGATCAGCAGCCAGAATCATGGTTTTGCCGTCGATGCGGATTCACTCGACAATACGCTGGCCATCACACATGTCTCGCTGTTCGACAACTCCCTGCAGGGTATTCGCCGACTCGACGTGCCCGCTCTGGGTTTTCAGGGGCATCCTGAAGCGAGCCCCGGACCGCACGATGTGGTCGAGCTCTTCGACGATTTCCTGAAGCTGCTACCTGCCGCGTAAAGCGGTTCTTCGACTAACGGTCTCTACCAATGCCAAAACGTACGGACATCAAAAGCGTCCTGATCATCGGCGCAGGTCCCATTGTCATCGGACAGGCCTGCGAATTCGACTACTCCGGAGCACAGGCCTGCAAGGCTCTGCGCGAAGAGGGTTACCGGGTCATCCTGGTCAACTCCAATCCGGCCACCATCATGACGGATCCGTCAATGGCCGATGCGATCTACATCGAGCCGATTGACTGGCGCGTTGTACGCACCATCATCGAACGGGAAAAGCCCGATGCACTGCTGCCCACCATGGGTGGACAGACGGCTCTGAACTGCGCCCTTGACCTGGCTCGCGAAGGCGTGCTGGAGGAGTTTGGCGTGGAGATGATCGGGGCGCGTCCGGAAGCCATCGACATGGCTGAAGATCGAGACAAGTTTCGTCAGGCCATGACGGAAATCGGACTGGACACACCGCGTGCAGCCATTGCCCATACGCTTGAAGAAGCCTGGGCAGGGCAGGCCGATATCGGCTTCCCGTGCATCATCCGGCCTTCTTTCACCATGGGCGGCAGCGGCGGCGGTATTGCCTACAACCGCGAAGAATTCGAAGCCATCATTACCCGTGGTCTGGATCTGTCTCGTACCACCGAAGTGCTGCTCGAAGAATCCGTGCTGGGCTGGAAGGAATACGAGATGGAGGTTGTGCGTGACAACGCCGACAACGTCATCATCATCTGTTCAATTGAAAACCTGGACCCCATGGGCATCCATACCGGGGATTCGATCACGGTAGCGCCGGCGCAGACTCTGACTGACAAGGAATATCAGATCATGCGTGACGCCTCCTGCGCAGTACTGCGCAAGATCGGCGTGGACACGGGTGGTTCGAACGTCCAGTTTGCAATCAATCCTGATACAGGCGCCATGATCATCATCGAGATGAATCCGCGCGTATCACGCTCTTCGGCGCTGGCCTCCAAGGCAACCGGTTTTCCGATTGCCCGAGTGGCTGCCAAGCTGGCAGTGGGCTTTACCCTGAATGAGCTGCGCAACGAAATCACCGGTGGGGCCACGCCTGCATCATTCGAGCCCAGCATCGATTACGTTGTCACCAAGATTCCGCGTTTCACCTTCGAAAAATTTCCGACTGCCGACAACCGTCTGACCACTCAGATGAAGTCCGTGGGTGAAGTCATGGCCATCGGTCGTACCTTCAAGGAGTCGTTCCAGAAAGCCCTGCGCGGCCTGGAAATCGATGTCAATGGACTCGACGAGGTTCTGCCGGCAGGCTTGTCGGATGATGAACGAGCGGCCACCATCGATGGCGAGATGCGTCAGACGCGTGAGCGTCGTCTGTGGTTCGTCGGCGAAGCCTTCCGTTATGGTCAGAGTATCGATGAGGTCTTCAATGCCACGGCCATTGATCGCTGGTTCCTGTGTCAGATCAAGGAGATCATCGATGCCGAACTGGCCTTGCAAGGCAGCGAGCTGTCGAGCCTGAAGGCGGGCGATGTTCGTCAGTTGAAGCGTGACGGTTTCAGTGATGCCCGCCTGGCGCATCTACTGAACGTGAAAGAGCAGGCTTTTCGTGACTATCGCAAGTCACTGGACGTCAACCCGGTGTACAAGCGGGTGGATTCCTGTGCGGCAGAGTTCGCCAGCAATACCGCCTATATGTATTCCACCTATGAGCAATTCTGCGAGTCCGAACCATCGGACAAGAAGAAGATCATGGTGCTCGGTGGTGGACCGAATCGTATCGGGCAGGGCATCGAATTCGATTACTGCTGTGTGCACGCCGCCCTTGCATTGAGAGACGATGGTTATGAAACCATCATGGTCAACTGCAACCCGGAAACCGTATCAACGGATTTTGATACCAGCGACCGCCTGTATTTCGAACCTCTGACACTGGAAGATGTGCTGGCTGTCATCGACGTTGAAAAACCGGTGGGCGTCATCGTTCAGTACGGCGGTCAGACACCGTTGAAGCTGGCGCGAGACCTGCTGGCAGCTGGTGCACCGATCATCGGAACCTCACCGGATTCCATCGATCTGGCTGAGGATCGCGAGCGCTTCCAGCAATTGATTGAAGAGCTGGGACTGAAGCAGCCGCCCAACCGCACAGCGCGGACACCGGAAGACGCCCTGCGCCTGGCTGATGAAATCGGTTATCCACTGGTAGTACGGCCCAGCTATGTATTGGGCGGACGCGCCATGGAGATCGTGCGCGAGGCGGCCGAGCTGTCCCGCTACATGACGGAAGCGGTGAACGTTTCCAACGATTCCCCGGTGCTGCTGGACCGTTTCCTCAACGATGCGGTTGAAGTGGATGTGGATGCGATCTGCGATGGCGAGAATGTGGTCATCGGCGGCATCATGGAGCACATCGAAGAGGCGGGTATCCATTCCGGTGATTCGGCCTGCTCACTGCCACCATTCACGCTCTCTGAAGAGCGCTGTGCCGAACTGTCCGAGCAGGTCAGTCAGATGGCAAAGGCACTGGGTGTGGTGGGACTGATGAACACTCAGTTCGCCATTCAGGGCGATACCGTCTATGTACTGGAAGTCAATCCGCGTGCCTCACGTACCGTACCGTTCGTCTCGAAAGCGACGGGTGTGCCGTTGGCAAAGGTGGCGGCTCGTTGCATGGCGGGTATGAGCCTTGAATCGCAGGGCATGCTCACTCTGCCAGTGCCCAGTTATTACAGTGTGAAGGAATCGGTCTTTCCTTTCGCCAAGTTCCCGGGCGTGGATACCTTGCTGGGCCCTGAGATGAAGTCTACCGGTGAGGTCATGGGTACAGGACGCACGTTTGGTGAGGCTTTCTACAAGGCATCCCTGGGTGCATCGTCCGAGCTGCCTCAGTCCGGACTGGCCTTCATCAGTGTGCGCGATCAGGACAAGCAGAGAGTGATCGAAGTTGCTCGCAGTCTGACGGACGCCGGCTTCACGCTGATGGCGACCGATGGTACCCAGAAGGTCATCAGCAACGCTGGTATCGACTGTGTGCGCATCAACAAGCTGCAGCAGGGTCAACCGCATATTCTTGATGAAATCAAGAATGACACCATCAGTCTGGTCATCAACACGACCGACGGGCGGCAGGCCATTACCGATTCCTACCATATTCGCCAGCAGGCCCTGGGACGCAAGATCCCTTATACGACTACTCTGTCAGGCGCTATCGCCATCTGCGCGGCTCTGTCGCACAGCGCCAGTGGTCCGGTCTACCGGCTCAGTGACATACATTCGGAGCAAGCATGATCAAGGTACCCATGACCAAGCGCGGCGAGACGCTGCTGCGCGAAGAACTGGCCGATCTGAAGGGTGTACAACGTCCCCGGGTCATACAGGCAATTGCCGAGGCCCGCGAGCACGGTGACTTGAAAGAGAATGCCGAGTACCATGCCGCGCGGGATCAGCAGAGTTTCATCGAAGGACGCGTCAAGGAGATCGAAGCCAAACTGTCTACTGCGCAGGTGATCGACGTGACGGCCCTGCCCAAGTCAGGCAAGGTCGTTTTCGGCACGACCGTGAAGCTGCTTGACCTCGATACGGACGAAGAAATCACTTACCAGATCGTGGGCGATGATGAGGCCGATCTCAAGGCACGCCGTATCAGTGTGGGTTCCCCGGTAGCGAGGGCGCTGATAGGCAAGGAGCAGGGTGACGAGGTCGCCGTGACGACGCCCAAGGGCATCAGGGAATACGAAATTCTCGAAGTCAGTTACATCTGATTGCTGCCTCGGAGTGCGAGCCTGTCGACACGTGAACGTTTGTTCATGCGCATCAGGTCGCGCTGTTGCCAGAGTTATCTATGGCACAATACGTCGTGCATTTGACAGTCTGAGCGTTTGAAAAGCTGTTGAAATCGTTCCGTGTAGTAGGCAGTGAAGTGTGTTGAGTCCTATGATGCCCAAACAAGAAAAAAAGTTAGCTTCTCCCAGAAGATCGTTCCTGAAGAGAGCTGGTGCAATGGGTCTGGCGGCCGGTTCGAGTACCCTGATCGGGACTGCTCTGAGCACCGCCATGACCGGTCAGGCGTTCGCTGCACCTGTGCAGGAGCTCGATCCGAAAGCATCCCGCAGGATCAGTCTGGTCAATGCCCACACCTGGGAAAAACTGAATGTCGTGTATTTCACGCATGGCATCTACATCGACGAAAACATCCAGCAGCTGAATCATCTGATGCGTGACAGGCGTGCCAACGCCTCCATCGACATGGATACGGCGTTGTTCGATCAACTGCTGCGTGTGCAGATGGCGCTGGGAACCGATGAGCCGGTACATATCCTGTCAGGCTATCGAACGCCCGAGACCAATGCCAAACTTCGTCGCCGCTCGCCAGGTGTCGCCAAGTTCAGTCTGCATATGGAAGGACGTGCTGCAGATATCTATATTCCCGGTATTCCGGTAGACAAGCTGCACAAGGCCGCCATGGATATGCAAGCCGGCGGTGTCGGCCTCTACAGTAACTCCAATTTCGTTCATATGGATACCGGATCCCTGCGCCACTGGGGCAGCTGAGCCTTCGCTATCCAGTGAGTAACAGCCGACATTTCCAGCCTGTCGACTGTGATTTGCCACGCAGCTACAGGCAAATCAGATTCGCGTAGTACCCCGACTGTCATAGTATTGGCATCTAGTCGTGAATAGTCAGAGTCCTGACGCTTCACGTTGACTGTCTGAGGTTGGGAGACTGCCGTGAAAAACAACAAGAACAAAATGAGCCGTGCGGTTCGCAAGCAACTGACGGGTTGTGCCATGTCCGTATTGACGCTGGCCGGCCTGGTCGCAACGATGCCGGTTCAGGCTGGCCAATTCGGTCTGCGCGTTCTGGATCAATCAGGGGAAGCCGTATCCGGTGCTTCTGTCTGCGTTGGATTGCCGGGAAACTACAAACAGTTCGGCGCCAGTTTTACCGACAGTGACGGGCTGGCGATCATCGATGTGCCGAACGTGCCATTGGTTGTAACCGTTTCCAAGACGCGCTTCAGCGGCATGCGCATGAGCGAGCCGGCTCGTGGATTCACCATGATCAAGGAAGTGATTCTCAGTGAAGGTGTGCCAGGTCCACGTTGCCGTGCCGGCAGCACCATTGCCGATGGACCATCTCTGATCGAGGTGGGTCGTGTCGATGTGATCGAAACTGCCGATGCCACCAGTCTGCAACTGGACGTCTCGG
>CBDUIJ010000332.1:0-6467 GCA_965367215.1 uncultured Granulosicoccus sp. | reverse complement strand
GTTGTTCAGTGGTCAATTTTCAAGGCAGGTGCCGGGGAGGGTGCTCGAAGAAAATGCCGCGCGCCTTGGCGCTGATTACGGCATGGCGCGACTGGCGATCGTCAGTCGCTTTGAGGGTAGGTATCCAGCCCCGGTTCCAGCTCGTAGTAATCCCCCTTGTCATCCACGTAGATATGATGACTCAGAGTCAGTCCGGTGGGTGACTCCAGGCAACCGGCCATGATGGATGTGTGCTCACCGCCCTTGCTTCGCCAGAACAGCAAGGAGCCGCAGTGCTGACAGAAGCCACGTTCGGCCTCGCTGGATGCGCTGTACCAGCGCAGGTTCTGCTCACCTTCAATGTGCAGGGCGGTATTGGCCGCCCGCGTGGCTGCCACGAAATGCCCCGACTGTTTGCGGCATTGCCTGCAGTGGCAGGCGACGACATTCCTGTCAAGAGCATCGATCTTCAAGCGGACTTCGCCACACAGGCAACTGCCTTGAGCGGCCCGTGTCGCGTCATCCATATCGATCAGCCTCGACGCCAGGTGTGAAACTTCTCGACCCAGGCCAGCACCTTGTGAGGCTGGTGGGCACGTTTCCATTCACCGGCGGCATACTTGTTGGACTCGGACAGGGTGGGGTAGATGTGGATCGTGCCCAGAATCTTGTTGAGTCCCAGACCGTGTTTCATCGCCAGTACATACTCGGCAATCAGGTCCCCGGCATGCTCGCCGACGATGGTCACGCCCAGAATCTTGTCCTTGCCGGGTTTGGTCAGAACCTTCACCACGCCATAATCGCTGCTGTCGGCAATGGCCCGGTCCAGATCATCGATACCGTAGGTTGTCAGCTCATAGGGAATGTTCTTCTCCTTGGCATCCGTCTCGTTCAGGCCGACACGAGCCACTTCCGGGTCAGTGAATGTCGCCCAGGGAATGACGCGATAGTCGACGCGGAATTTCTTGAACATGCCGAACAGGCCATTGACCGCTGCGTACCAGGCCTGATGAGCGGCAACGTGGGTGAACTGATAAGGGCCGGCAACATCGCCCACGGCGTAGATGTTGGGAAAATCACTTTGCAGGTAGTCATTGACTGCCACGGTACCGCGATCGGTGAGCGTGACACCCAGTTCTTCCAGGCCAAAGCCCTGGGTATTGGCCTTGCGGCCGACAGCGACGATGATTTCGTCAAACGGCACCTTGATGGTCTTGCCGTCCTGTTCGCAGACCAGCTGCTTCTCGTCACCGTTGACTTCAACCCCGACGGCATTGGTATTGACCATCACCTGTATGCCTTCGGAGACGAATCTCTGACGCACCATCTCGGCAACATCGGCATCTTCGCGACCCATGATCTGGCCTTCGCGTTCAACCTGCGTCACCTCACTGCCCAGACGTCTGAAGGCTTGTGTCAACTCGCTGCCGATGGGGCCGCCACCGAGTACGACCAGGCGCCTGGGTTGGGTTTTCAGTTCCCACAGGTTTTCGGACGTCAGGTAGTTGACCTGGTCCAGACCGGGAATGGGCGGTACGAACGGTGAACCACCGGTGGCAATCACGATATTGCGTGTGGTCAGCGTCTGACCATTGACCTCGACAGTCCAGGGGGAGGTAATGCGGCCTTCGCCCTGAATGACGTTGACGCCCAGCTCGGTGTAGCGTTCGACCGAATCATGAGGTTCGATCTTGGCAATGACCTCATGGATGCGCTGCATGGTGCGTGGGAAGTCGACTTCGCCAGTGGCGTTGTGCACGCCGTACTTGTCGCTGTGGTTGATGTTGTGCATCAACTTGCCGCTACGAATCAGCGCCTTGGAGGGTACGCAGCCTGTGTTCAGGCAATCACCGCCCATCTTGTGCTTTTCGATCAGTGTCACTTTCGCCTTGACGACAGCACCGATGTAGGAGGTTACCAGTCCGCCGGAGCCGGCGCCCAGCACTACGATGTCGTTGTCGAATTTTTCAGGGCGGGTGTAGCCGTCGTAGCGTTTTTTGGCTTTGAGCATGTCGATTACCTTTTTGGCAACAAGTGGAAAGATGCCTAACAAGGCGAATGAGAAGATGATGGCTGGCGAGAGAATGCCGCTGAGACTGTCGATCTTCGCCAGCTGTGTGCCAGCGTTGACGAACACCATGGTGCCTGCGAGCATGCCGACCTGACTGACGATGTAGAAAACGCCGGTACGGATGGAGGTGAGGCCCATGACCAGGTTCACCAGGAAGAACGGGAACACCGGTACCAGTCGAACCGTGAACAGGTAGAAGGCACCGTCCTTGTCGATATTGCGGTTGAAGGTTTTCAGTTTTTCGCCAAACTTGTCTTCGATACTGCTGCGAAGCAGGTAACGAGACACCAGAAAGGCGAGGGTGGCACCGATGCTGGAGGCGAAGGAG
Source organism: uncultured Granulosicoccus sp. (assembly GCA_965367215.1). Classification (GTDB taxonomy): domain Bacteria; phylum Pseudomonadota; class Gammaproteobacteria; order Granulosicoccales; family Granulosicoccaceae; genus Granulosicoccus. The sequence continues at coordinate 4,089 of CBDUIJ010000332.1, read as the reverse complement.
GCAACCAGAGTGCCTGTCACCAGACCGAACAGCGCACCGGCGGCCAGCGTCATGATGGCAGCTCCGGGCAGCGACAGGGCGGTCACGCCCACGTAGGCGAGAAAGAAGATGCCGATGACCAGCCATGGGCGCGAGTCGTAGAGTGCCTCCAGAGAGGCTTGCTCGCTCTTCAGGTAGTCGAGGCTGAAAAAGCGACCGACATCGAAGAAGAAAAAGGCGGCCACACAAAGGGCCAGTGCCGCGAACAACAGCTTGCGATTCTGCATCGGTGCGTGATAGTCCTGTTCAGTTGAAAGAGTTTAGTGTTGATAACAAGAGCCCGCACTAACCAGAGTATGATGGTCGGCCGATTCGCTGCTGATGTAACGGCCGTTGCAAGAATGCAATACGCAGCCACATTGCTGAATTGTGAGTGTTCCCCCCTTGAAGAGTTCCCCTGTCATGGCAAGCCCAGTTGTTCACGTTACTTTGCTGGCCCCCGGTCTCGGGCGCGATGCAGCAAGCTGTGCCGTGCTGTGGAGCGATGCCCAGGCATTGCAACCATGGCAATCACGATTTTGTAAACTTCTGGCCCAGAAACAATGGAACGGCCAGCATTTGCCAGTTGCTGAGCTTCTGATCGGAAAAGGACGCGACAGCCGTCACGAAACTGACGGAAAAATGCAAGACGTGTTGATCTGTGCGGACCCGGTCCACTTGCGAGCGGATCGTGATACGGCAAGGCTGGTGCCTGCGGCCATGCTGTCACTGAGCGATGCCGAGGCGGATGCCTTGCTGGAGGCGATCAATGAATTTCTCGCAGAGGATGATCTGCGCTTGAGCCGTAGCGATGCCTGTCACTGGTATATGCACGGCATGGATGGCAGTGCGCTGCTCACCTATCCACCGGAGTTTCTCTCCCAGCGTAACGCCTCGGCCTTTTTGCCCGAGGGCGAGGCAAGCGGTGACTGGAAGCGACTGATGACCGAGTTGCAGATGCTGTTGCACTCGCATCCGGTGAATACGCAGCGCGAACAACGCGGGCTGATGCCCGTCAACAGCCTGTGGTTCTGGGGGGGCGCTCCGCTTGCCGCAAGCAGTGACGAGCCGACACCGCCACGACGTATACATGCCGATGAGCCTTTTGCTGTTGCGCTGGCCCGGCATCTGGGTCTGGAGTGTCTGCCGCTGGATGAATTCGATCCGGCCGGCGTCGACTCCGACGTTCTTGTCGTTGACCGCCGCCTGGAGCAGGCGATGCTGGCGCGGGACGAGACCGCTGTGGTGCAGGCACGGCAGCGGCTGCTGGACGAGTGGATCGCCTGCTGGGAAAGCCGTCTGCAGCAGGGCGAGGACTTCACGCTGGATATCTTCGATGAGGATGGCATGCACGGCCGGCTCGATGCCGAGGTTCTGAGGCAGATGGCCAAGGCGGCCAAGGTGGGTTCGCCACAATCCGGGGCGTCCCTGTCAGGGGCGGCACAAGGTCTGAGCGAAAAAGCCTCGGCACTGTGGCGCCGACTGACCGGTTCGCGCTGATGAGCACCGCTCAGGCATCCACCCGTGTTCGCGTAAGCCGGCGAGAGATCCCCGAACTCTCAGAGGAGCTTCATCCGAACCCACTGGTACACCGTCTGCTGGCAGCTCGCGGCGTCACGGACCCGAAGGAGTTGCAGTTCGGACTGGCCGATTTGCCACGCCCCGATCTGTTGCCTGACATCGAGCTGGCGGTGACGCGGCTGCTGCGCGCACGCGACAGCGGCGAGCGGGTCCTGATCGTTGGCGACTACGATTGCGATGGGGCCACCAGTACCAGTGTGGCGCTGCAGGGCTTGCGCATGCTCGGCTTCGAACAGCTGGATTTCCTGATACCCAGCCGCTTCGAGTTCGGCTACGGCCTGTCGCCCGGCATCGTCGATGTGGCGCAACAGGAATATCAGCCAGCACTCATTCTGACGGTCGACAACGGTGTGGCCTCCGTGGACGGTGTGGAACGGGCACGGCACTGGGGTATCGATGTGGTCGTCACCGATCACCACCTCGCACCGCAGGTCTTGCCGACGGCTACAGCCATCGTCAACCCCAATGTACCGGGCTCACGCTTCCCGGCCGTGAACCTCGCTGGCGTTGGTGTCATCTTCTACACGCTGCTGGCCATTCGCGGACAACTGCGCCAGCAGGGCGATGCACACGCCAAGGCCGACCTGGCAAGCCTGCTGGATCTGGTCGCCATCGGCACGGTGGCAGATGTGGTGCCGCTGGATCGCGCCAACCGCACCCTGGTGGAGCAGGGACTGCGACGTATTCGTGCCGGTCGCACCCGAGCGGGTGTGCAGGCCTTGCTGAAGGGTGCCGGCAAGGATGCCGCCGGCATGTCCACCCAGGACATCGGTTTCGGCATCGGACCGCGGCTGAACGCAGCCGGACGGCTGGCCGACATGTCTGTCGGGGTGCGCTGCCTGATGACAGGCTCAGGCAAGGAGGCGCTGACGCTGGCAACCGAGCTCAACGATTTCAATCAGCAGCGGCGTGCCATAGAAGGCGACATGAAAGCCGAGGCCGAGCAACAGCTGCTGGAGCACGATCTGGACGACTGGCAGCAGTCGAGCGCGTTCTCGGTGTGTCTGTCCAATGATGGCTGGCACGAGGGCGTCATCGGCATACTGGCAGGGCGTATCAAGGAAAAGCTGCATCGGCCCTGCGTGGTCTTCACCGCCGATGGAGATGACAAGCTCAAGGGCTCGGCGCGCTCCATCAAGGGCGTGCATGTGCGCGATGTGCTGCAATCGATTGCCAGCCGGCGTCCCGAGATGCTCGAGAAGTTCGGCGGACATGCCATGGCGGCGGGAATGACGCTGCGGCGCGAGTATTTCGAGACCTTTCGCGACATGTTCGAGGCAGAAGTTCGCAAGGCGCTGGATGAACGCCTGCCGGAGCGCGAATTCGTGGTGGACGGTTCGCTGGCGGTCGAGGAGAGAACCCTGGAAAATGCCAGTCTGCTGGGCAATCTGATGCCCTGGGGACAGGAATTCGAGGCACCGTTGTTTGCCGACCGCTTCAGTGTGGTCAGCCAGAAGCCCGTGGGCAAGGAACAGGCGCACCTGAAACTGGTGCTGGCGAGCGTCGATGGCGGGGCAGCACTGGATGCCATCGCCTTCAATTGCCGCTTCGAAGCCGATATCGGCGATGTTCTGCTGGCCGTGTATTCACTGGATATCAATGCCTGGCGCGATCGACAGCTATTGCAGCTACGCGTTCATCATCTGGAAGTGGCCGGATTGAGTTAAACTCCTCAGTCGTATTCCCAAGCCCAACTTCGTGCTGTCATGATCGAAATCAATCCCTACATCACTCACATCGAGGATCTGCGGCTGCGTGCCGACTCCCTCCGGGGGTATCTTTGACTACGAAGGCAAGAAGGAAGAGCTAGAGGAGGTCCTGCGCGAGCTGGAAGACCCGAAAGTCTGGAACGAGCCGGAGAAGGCTCAGAAGCTGGGCCAGCGGCGCGTCTCACTGCAGGACACCATTGATGTCATCGAGGCGCTGGACTCCGGTCTGGGCGATGCCAGCGATCTGCTGGAAATGGCTCGCGAGGAAGATGACGAGGACACCGTCACGGCGGTAGCTGCCGATCTGGCCAGTCTCGAAGAGCGGGTCGCCAGACTCGAATTTCGTCGCATGTTCTCCGGTGATGCCGATGCCTCCCCTGCGTTTCTGGACATCCAGTCGGGCAGTGGTGGTACCGAAGCTCAGGACTGGGCCGAGATGCTGCTGCGCATGTACCTGCGCTGGGGTGAAAGCCAGGGTTTCAAGACCGAGCTGATCGAAGCCTCGCCCGGGGATGTGGCCGGCATCAAGTCTGCGACCATTCGCTTTGAAGGCGATCATGCCTTCGGCTGGTTACGCACCGAAACCGGTGTGCATCGTCTGGTGCGCAAGAGCCCCTTTGATTCAGGCAGTCGTCGTCATACCTCGTTCGCGGCCGTGTTCGTCTCCCCGGAAGTGGATGACAACATCGATATCGACATCAACCCGGCCGATCTGCGCATCGACGTGTATCGCGCCAGTGGTGCCGGTGGTCAGCACGTCAACCGGACGGAATCTGCGGTT
>CBDUIJ010000331.1:0-6485 GCA_965367215.1 uncultured Granulosicoccus sp. | reverse complement strand
CAAGCTCTTCACCGTCTCAACCTTTGGTGAGAGTCATGGCCCCGCATTGGGTTGTATCGTGGACGGCTGCCCTCCGGGTTTGCCGCTCTCCAGCAGTGATCTGCAAAGGGATCTGGACCGGCGCAAGCCGGGTACCAGTCGCTATACCACCCAGCGGCGTGAGGCCGATGAGGTGGAGATCCTGTCGGGGGTGTTCGAAGGCAGGACCACGGGTACGCCCATCGGTCTGCTGATTCGCAATACCGATCAGCGTTCGCGTGATTACGACAAGATCAAGGAGCAGTTTCGTCCGGCTCACGCGGATTACACCTATCAGCAGAAATACGGCTTTCGCGACTATCGCGGCGGTGGGCGTTCCTCGGCCCGTGAGACAGCCATGCGTGTGGCAGCCGGTTCGGTGGCCAAGATTGCGCTGGCGCAACCCTCCATGGGTGGAGTGAAGATCCGCGGCTATCTGTCGCAGCTGGGTCCCATCGAACTGGATCGTTCCGGTTTCGACTGGGAGGAAGTGGGCAACAATCCGTTCTTCTGGCCCAATGCTGCGCAGGTGCCTGAACTGGAAGCCTATATGCAGAAGTTGAGCAAGGACGGCGACTCCATTGGCGCCAAGGTCAATGTGCAGGCCGACAATGTACCGGTTGGCTGGGGCGAGCCTGTGTTCGACCGACTCGATGCCGACATTGCGCACGGGCTGATGAGTATCAATGCCGTCAAGGGTGTGGAGATCGGTGCAGGCTTTGCCTCGGTGTCCCAGCGTGGCTCGGAGCACAGAGACGAGATCACCAGTCAGGGCTTTCTGTCCAATGAAGCGGGTGGGGTGCTGGGGGGTATCTCCTCGGGCCAGAGCATCACGGCGGCGCTGGCACTGAAGCCGACGTCCAGTCTGCGTCTGCCTGGCAGAAGCGTGGACATTCACGGCAACGATATCGAAGTGATCACCACCGGCCGTCATGACCCCTGCGTGGGTATTCGGGCAACACCCATTGCCGAAGCCATGCTGGCGCTGGTGCTGGTCGATCATGCGATGCGCCATCGTGCGCAGAATGCCGACGTCAAGCGCGGTACGCCTGTCATTCCAGCAGCCCGCAGCTAGCGCTGCCGGCAGTCACAATCCATACACGAATCAATCGAGAAGTTATCCATGGGCTACAAGGCCGAAGGCAAAGTTGTAAAGATATTCGACGCGGAGCAGAAAAGTGCTTCGTTTCAGGCGCGTGAGTTTGTCATTGAAGTGGCAGACGGTCAGTACCCACAGATGGTGAAATTCCAGTTGGTGCAGGACAAGTGCGCACTGGTTGACGATTACTCCGAAGGCGACAACATCGAGGTCGAGTTCGATCTGCGTGGTCGTGAGTGGAACGGCAAGTACTTCACCAATTTGCAGGCATGGCGTATCAACCGTGCCGGCGAAGGTGGCGGTGAGAGTCAGGGTGGCGGCGGACAGCAGTATCAGCCGTCCAAGAGCGCTGCACCTGCAGCGGCGGCCACGACATCCGGCAGCAACGATTTCGACGACGATATCCCGTTCTGATTCGTGAAGTCAGGTCGTGAGGCAGATCGTGCGAGGGTGCCCGGTTCTAACCAAGGCTCGATACACATCCAGACACGGGGTTGAACGAGCGTTGACTCATGCTGACAGGGGCGACGAGCAATAGCTCGTCGCCTCTGTCAGCCTCGATCTCCAGAATTCCACGAAGACGCTTTTCCAGTCTTGTCCGTCGTCGGTTGCATTCAGCTGTAGCGGTTCGCGCAGATCGGAACGGCCTTCGTCAGGAAGTCGATGATCAATTGTTTCGAATCTTTCTGCACGAACTCTGCAAACCGACAACCGAGCCCTTTTCCGTACGTGGACTTGCCCGCATGTGCGCTCTGACATCGATCAGAATGGAACCATTCGGGCAGTTGGACCAGGCTGACCATTTCTTGCAGTTGGGACGCTTGAACTTCATTGTGCCTGCCGCCGCCAGTGAATTATTCGATTTCAGACGCCCCAGTTTTATCTCGAGTCCTTTCATCAGATTTTTCGTGGAAGGCGTATTGCCGTCCCTCCGGCACATCCTCACGCCTGTTATGTATTTGCCGCTGGGCACTTCCAGCTTCTTGTGGCTGCGAATAGTCGAGTTGGCGCAACCAAAGCCGATGGGGTTGTTGAGGGAAACCGATGCCCCGGGCAGTGACTTTATCCGCATGTCCAGCCAGCATGGTTCGTCGCGTTTTTCAGCGGCGCCGAATGAAGCGATATAGCCCTCTGACATACCCCCCATGGCAACGTTGAAGATCTGGTGATCGCCCCTGGATTCACCACTGACTCTGGTGTTGTAGATATGACTACCGTAGTACTCGACGCCGGCCATGGCTGATTGCGTGCCGGCAGCAAGGCCCGCAACTGCAACCAGAGTACTTAGCATGGCTGACTTGAGAGTGAGTTTCGTTTTTCTGGACATGGCTGTGCACTCCGGGATAGTAGTAACCTGATAAAGCACGTGGTGGGCTTCTTCGGATCGATACTATGGTGGTAGCCAATTGCGGACAATCCCGAGAATGGGGGATCAGGCGACGCTGAACAGACGTCTGCTTTCCCCGGTCAACTCCCCTTCATGTGGCGCCGCCGCAGGGAGGCCGCAACCTCACGTTTGCTTGTCTCTATGTGATCGCGCAGTGCGCCAACCGCATCAGACACAGCACCTTTCCTGCATGATTGAAGAATCTGTGTGTGTTCCCTCATTGGACGCTCCAGACCGGTAGCTTCGGTCACCCGCAACCGTACCAGCGGCCCGACCCGCTGCTCGAAGTCATTGATCAGCGACAATAACTGGCGATTGCCACACGGCTCCAGAATACAGGCATGGAACCGTCTGTTGAGCTCGCTCCAGAGTTCCTTGTCAGGTGACGCCTGATATTCATCCAGCACCTCCTGCGCCAGTTCGAAATCCGACTCTGCCATGTTGGGAATGGCCAGTTCCAGTGCCCGGCACTCCAGTGCAATACGAATGTCCAGCATTTCCAGCAGGTCATCGTCGCTGACCGAACGCACGATGGCACCGCGACGTGGCCGGAATTCCACCAGGCTCTCCATCTCCAGACGACGCAGCGCTTCGCGTACCGGCACCTTGCTGACGCCGTGCAAGCGGGCGATATCGTCCTGCCGAAGTGCCTGACCACCTTCAAGCGTGCCTGCCAGAATGTCCTTGCGCAGCGCCTGATACACATTGAAGAATGCAGCAGATGGGTCATCGGTGGAAACCTTGGGCATTGCTGAATCTATGGCTGTGAGAATTTCAGAATTATACACTTTCGTAATTGAGGATCCTAAATCTACAAATCGTATACGATTGTGAGAGGATGTATTCGTCCCATGCAGTGAGCCGCGTTGGCTGAATCTGTCTTGGCGAATCGACCTCCCAACACTGAGCAATGATGAAGAAGACGCATTTCGAGGTAGCCGTTGTCGGCTGCGGTTCCATTGGCCTGGCCAGCGCCTACTACCTGGCACGCAACCACGGCATTCAGGATATCGCTCTGATTGACAGTGGTCAGCCGATGGCCTTTACCTCGGCGCAGTCCGGTGAGAACTACCGCAACTGGTGGCCGCATCCTTCCATGGTGGCGTTCACCAACCGCTCCATCGATCTGCTGGAGGAGATTGCGCTACAGACGGACAACCGGATCAACATGAACCGGCGCGGGTATGTGCTGGCAACTCGCAGTGATGATATCGGCGAGCTGGTCAAGCAGTTGCACGAAGGTCTTGGCGAGGATGCCGCAAGACTACTGCGCTACCACGATGATGCACAGGCAAGCCATTATGAGAGGCCCTTGCAGGCAAAGTGGCAGGGTGTACGAGAGGGGGTGGATATTCTGCGCAATCAGGATCTGATACGCACGGTTTTCCCTTCCTATGCCGAGGATATCCAGAGCATCATTCATATCCGGCGTGGCGGTGATATCAGCGGTCAGCAGTTGGGCATGGTCATGCTCGAGCACCTGAAGTCGGTGGGTGCGCAGCGAATCAGTGGTGCCGTGAAGGGAATTCGGGCCGATGCTCCATTCACCCTGGAGATTCACGATGAAGAGTCCGGGCACATGCAGATCACGGCTGACAAGCTGATCAATGCGGCAGGGCCCTTCGCTGCAGATATAGCCGACATGCTCGGCCAGCAACTTCCCGTATTCAATACCTTTCAACAGAAGATTGCCTTTGAAGACCGGGCGAATGCCATCCCGCGCGATATGCCTTTCTCCATCGATCTCGATGAGCAGCAGATAGACTGGTTGCCCGATGAGCGAGAGCTGTTGCTTGAAGAGCCCGACTTTGCCTGGTTGGCAGAGGCCATGCCCGGTGCCATTCATTGCCGGCCTGACGGTGGGGATAATGGCAGCTGGATCAAGCTGGGCTGGGCCTACAACGACAAGCACGCCGCGCCATCTCGTGACCTGCCGCTGGATGAGAACTTTCCGGAAGTCGTGTTGCACGGCGCTGCGCGTCTGAACCCATCACTGAAGGCCTACTATGGGCAGTTGCCGCGTTCCATGCATCACTATGGTGGCTGGTACACCATGACCGAGGAGAACTGGCCATTGATCGGTCCCATGGAGGCCGAAGGTGCGTTCATGAACTGCGCCATGTCCGGTTTCGGCACCATGTCGGCGTGCGGCGCCGGTGAATTGTGTGCGGCCTGGGTAGCCGAAGCGGAGTTGCCCGGTTATGCCAGTGAATTCTCACTCGCCCGTCGGGATGATGCTGCACTGATGCAGCTGCTACATGCTGGTAGCAAGGGCATTCTCTAGAATGTCTGTCTACTGAAGCGCCAGCTCTGTCGGGATGACAGAGCACGAGAGTGCTAGTAGAAGTAGTCGTCGATCAGATAGGACAAGGCAAAGCCGGCAGCTGCCAGGCCGGCCACACTGTAGATGAAGCGGTTGACGGGCAGGCCTTTGGCGCGTTGCTGCAGAAGAAGCCCGGCAGCAATGACACAGTAGAGCAGGCCGGCAGCCAGCAGGCCCATGGATGCGCCGAAGGTAAAGGCGCTGCGGGCTTCGGCGGGATCCGCGGGCGCGCTCTGGTTTGCATCCGGAGTGCTTTCGTCTGTGCTGGAGGCTGCGCCTGCGTCACTGCCGGTGACAGCGTCCTGCGCCACGGGCGTGTGGGGAATGATGCCGTCGGGGTTCAGGTTTTCTGCCCATCGTCCGAGACCGAACGCGGTTGCCAACATGAGGGCGGCCAGGATGGCAAGAACGAGATACTGACGGTGGGTCATGCGCAAGGCTGTCTCATGAGCAAGTGGTTGACCGACCTGGCTGTCGACGCGGTTGGCAGCAGCGCAACCGATGCGCTTGCAGTGCTGTCTGTCGAGAGGAGGTCGGACCATGAACGGATTGCACTACTATAGCAAACCGATCTGTCATCTCATGACTGTTCAGGCACGTTCTCTTGCTCTTGTGAGGAAGGCGAGCGGCAGACCTTTGAAGAGGCTGCAGAGCTAGGTCAGTGGCGGTAGACATGGAGGATATTCGCCACTGACTCAGGCTTGTGCCACAACGACGTCGCGTGACGTCGTTGTGGATAGCTTGTACCAGAACTACTGAGGAGGACCGCCGCCGGGACCACCCTGGCCTTCTTCAGAGGCTACCGTCTTGCCGGTAAAGCAGCCGATGAACATGTTGTCACCAGCGCTGGCGGCGTGATAGTGATAACCACGGGTGTCGTCGGAGATACCGCGGCACTGGTCAAGACCATCGGTAGCATTGTCGTCACTGTCCAGCTCGCCATAGATGCCATAGCCGTCGAGGGCATAGCCCAGCAATGAGGCATGTCCGTCGGCTTCAACGGCACCAGATGCTTCGGTACAGCCGGTGGCAGCGTGATAGTGATAGCCTTCGTTCGGGTTGACGTGGCCGCCGCAGTCGTCGAATGCGGCAATGGTGTAGGCGGCCAGTATGTTGGCGACCGGTGCAGGCGCTGCGAGCTGGATGCCATTGAGGCTGATGCCGACTTGCTGGGAAAGCTGGCCGGTGGTGTCGGCAGGTACCGGTGTCACCGGTATCGTGAAGGTCTGAGAGAGGCCGCCATCGACGTAATCCAGCGAGCACTCGACGCAATAATTCTGGTAGGCCTCATCGACATTCGGGTTGGCAGCCAGTTCGCAGGCTTCCTGAGTGTCGGTGATGTTCACATCCCCGGTGTCGACATCGTAGAGCTGCCAGTTACTGTCGCCGTAGATATTGGGCAGGTCGAGAATGAAGTCTCCGTTTGCCTCGTATACGATGCCGGTGCCATCGAGCCAGATACCGGCCTCGTCGGAGGTGCTGCTGATATTCGGTGGGCAGAACGGACCCACAGCCGCGTCTGCCGGTACGCCGACTGTCACGATTTCATAGCACGTGGTTTCAGTGCCATCGCTCAGCGTGCAATCGACGATAGTAGGGTCGCTTGCAAGCGCACCATTGACGAAATTGTCCGGATCAAGCCCGCTGGTCTCGACATC
>CBDUIJ010000330.1:0-6509 GCA_965367215.1 uncultured Granulosicoccus sp. | reverse complement strand
CAGAGTCTCAGTTCGGCGTTGGCACGCGTGATCATCCAGCGAAACTGGCGTCGGCTGATCCGGTCACTGGTGAAGCACAGCGATTCGAGTTCCACGAGCCGGTCGATATCGTCGGCCGTCGCGGTACGTATTGCTCGTTCCGGTGTCGTTTTCGGGTATGAAATGGCGCTCATGGACAGGTCAGACTCAGTGCAGAATAGCGCGACGTGCTATCACTACGCAGCTTCAACGGCTTGCGTGAAGCCGGATTTCCATGCTTGTCATCTACTCTCAGGATCGTGTTCAATAATGCCCAGAATATCCATTGTCATCAGCGATGCCGATGACTGGAAGCCATATTATCCCAGTCAGGATGTCACGTCTGTTGACGCATACCTGGCTGCGCAGGAGGGGCCGGTAGCCCAGCGCGTGATTCTGAACCTTTGTCGGAGTTATCGCTACCTGAGTCATGGTTATTATTGCTCATTGTTGGCTGAATCTCGTGGTCAGCAGGTCATTCCATCCATACGTACCATCAACAGCCTGAGCAGCAAGTCCCTGTACCTGCTGGATCTCGATGCTGCCGGGGTGGCACTGGAACGGCTGGGTGACAGGCTCGGCAAGGAAGAGGTGCAGGAATACAGTGTGCGTATCTTTTTCGGGAAAACCAGCGATCCGGACCTGAAATCACTGGCGCGGGTACTGTTCGACCAGTTTCCCTGCCCGATTCTGGAAGTACAGTTCCGGCGGCGGGATCGCTGGCACATCAGTCGCTTGCGCATGCGCGGCATCAACTCGCTGAGCGAGCAGGAACAGACTGAATTCGCTGATGCGCTGGACCGTTTCAGCCGCAATATCTGGCGCAAGCCGAAGAGCCGCAAGCGCTATCGGCATGATCTGGCCATCCTGGTGGACCCGGATGAAAAGATGCCGCCGTCAGACAGTCGCGCCCTGAAACGCTTCGAGAAAGCAGCGCGTGCAGGAGGGTTGGATGTTGATCTGATCACGCGCAAGGATTTTTCGCGGCTGGCTGAATATGACGCGCTGTTCATCCGTGCAACAACCAATATCGACAACCATACCTATCGCTTTGCCAAGCGAGCGGAGTCCCTGGGTTGCGTGGTGATCGATGACACGCAATCCATCCTGCGCTGCACCAACAAGATCTATCTGGCCAACCTGCTGCAGGTGAACAATATTGCCACCCCGCGTACTCGGGTGCTGAATCGGCATCAGGCCGATTGCCTCGAATTGGCGGCCGAGGAGCTCTCTTTTCCGCTGGTGCTGAAGATTCCTGATGGTGCGTTTTCGGTGGGCGTGAAGAAAGCGAAAGACATGGCAGAGCTGAAGGAGATCGCGAAGGACTTCTTCAACCGATCGGCTTTGATTCTGGCGCAGGAATTCTACCCGACAGACTTCGATTGGAGAATTGGAGTCATTAATGGCGAACCGCTGTTTGCCTGTCAGTACTTCATGAGTCGTGGCCACTGGCAGATCTATGAACACGCCTCCGATGGTCGCGTGTCATCGGGCAATTTCCGGACGATGGCCGTGGAGGAAGTGCCAGCGCAGGTCATCAAGACAGCGGTGGATGCCACGAGCCTGATCGGCAATGGATTCTATGGGGTGGACCTGAAGCAGCGGGGCGATGATGTGGTTGTGATCGAGGTGAACGACAATCCGAGTGTCGATGCCGGTGTCGAGGACAAGTACCTTGGCATGGAGCTGTATGAGCGTCTGGTCGCAGAATTTCTGCGACGTCTGGCATGAAGCTGAGGCGCATTTATCCGTATGCGGCATGAATGCCGTTTTCAGAAAAATGGGGATGAAAAAGTGCTTGATGCCGACGGGTCAGTGGCCGCAAATTCGCGGTACGGGATACTCCTGGCAACTTGGTGGAAAGTCGAGGTAAAAGCAGATGGGAAAACGCATGGCAGACCGTTTCAGCGATGATGATTATTTCGCTGAACCCAACTACGACAAACTGTCCGATGAACAACTGGACGAGCTTTATTACTATGGCGAGATTCGTACTCCCGCCAAGCAAAAGAAAGCCGCCCACAAGGCGACGATGAAGAAATCAGCCCCCAGACTTTTTGCCGACGATGAAGATGGTTGGCTCGATCTCGACCTCGACGGTGACGAGGATCTGTACGAGGACTGAACTGCGTTCAGTAGTCTGACTGCTCCGGGGCCGTTGTCGGCCCAGGAGATCCTGTGGCACTCCCGGCTGCTCTTGCGATGCAGCCCGGGAGTGTCAGCAAAGCCGGCTTATTCGCCGGCTACGATGCGGGCCAACAGGTCCTTTGCATCAATCTGATCGCCTGCCTTCACGAACAACTCTTCCACGACACCATCGACTTCGCTGTAGATGGCTGTTTCCATTTTCATGGCTTCGATGGAGAGCAGGATGTCACCGGTCTCAACCGTCTGACCGGATTTCACATTGACCGTTGATACGACACCAGGCATCGGCGCACCGACATGCTCGGCATTGCCCACTTCAGCCTTGGGTCGCGCCATTGCGCCTGCCGCACCGTGCAGCCTGTCAGGCACCGCGATGGATCGAGGTTGGCCATTGAGTTCGAAGAACACGCGCACCATGCCCTTGTCATTCACGTCGCCGATGGCTGAACAACGGATTACCAGTGTCTTGCCCTTTTCGATTTCGACAAAGATCTCGTCACCGACCTTCAGGCCGTAGAAGTACACAGGCGTCGGCAATACGCTGGTAGGGCCATACATGCTTTGTGTGGCGGCAAAGTCGGTAAAGACCTTCGGGTACATATTGTAGGAAGCCAGCTCGTTTTCTGTCGGCTGACGATTCAGCAACTCGGTCAGTTTGGAGCGAATGGCATCCAGATCAGCCGGTTCCATCTCGGCACTGGCACGGCCAACTAGAGGCTTTTCTCCCTTGAGAACCTTCTTCTGAATGCCTTCCGGGAAGCCGCCTGGCATCTGGCTGAGTTCACCGCGCATCATGGACACGACAGAATCAGGGAAGGCGATATCCTTGGCCGGATTCTCGACATCCTGAATGGTCAGATCCTGACTGATCATCATCAGAGCCATGTCACCAACGACCTTGGAAGAAGGCGTGACCTTGACCACATCACCAAACATCTGGTTGACGTCGCTGTAGGCGCGCGCCACTTCGTGCCAGCGCAGTTCCAGCCCCATGGAGCGAGCCTGCTCTTTCAGATTGGTGAACTGTCCACCGGGCATTTCGTGCAGATAGACTTCCGAAGCGGGTCCCTTGAGATCGCTTTCGAAGGCGGCGTACTTGTTACGTACCGCTTCCCAATAGAAGGAGATCTGCTCGATGGTCTCGCGACTCAGGCCGGTATCGCGCTCGGTGCCGCGCAAGGCTGCCACGATGGAGCCGAGGCAAGGCTGCGAGGTATTACCCGAGAGGGCGTCCATGGCGGCATCGATGGCATCGACACCAGCGTCAACCGCTGCCAGTACCGTCGCCGCTGAAATACCGGAGGTGTCATGCGTGTGGAAATGCACGGGCAGGGAAGTCTCTTCGCGCAATGCCTTGAACAGCACGGTGGCTGCGGCAGGCTTCATGAGGCCTGCCATGTCCTTGATACAGATGATATGTGCACCGGCCTTCTCGATTTCACGAGCCATGTCCAGGTAATACTTCAGCTGGTACTTGGGACGGGCTGCATCGAGCATGTCGCCGGTGTAGCAGATGGTGGCTTCACACAGCTTGCCTTCCTCGAGAACCGCATCCATGCTGACGCGCATGTTGTCGACCCAGTTGAAGCAGTCGAAGACGCGGAACAGATCGACACCGGAGCGTGCTGCCTGGCGAATGAAATGCTTGACGACGTTATCGGGATAGTTCGTATAACCCACCCCATTGGCACCGCGGAACAGTGCCTGCAACAGGATGTTCGGAGCACGCTCACGAATCATCGCCAGACGCTCCCAAGGGTCTTCGGTGAGGAAGCGCATGCTTACATCGAAGGTGGCACCACCCCAGCATTCCAGCGACAGCAACTGCGGCAGTCCATGCGCATAGGCATCGGCGATGGCCACGATGTCCTTGGTACGCATGCGGGTGGCCAGCAATGACTGATGTGAGTCACGCATGGTGGTGTCGGTCACCATGACCTGCGGGGTGTCGCGCAGCCATTTGCTGAAGGCTTCCGGGCCGTGCTCATCCAGACGGTTCTTGGTACCGGGTGTGATCGGTGTGTCGAACCAGGGCACCTGAGGCGGCAGGGCGTCGGCTCTTGGCTTTGGTCGGTCACGGGCTTCAGGATGGCCATTGACAGTGACGTCGGCTACGTATTGCAGCAGCTTGGTTGCCCTGTCCTTGCGTTGTACCTGCTCGAACAGCTCCGGGGTGGTATCGATGAAGCGGGTGGTATAGCTGTTGTCGAGAAATTTCGGATGGCCGATGACATTTTCGAGAAAGGTCAGGTTGGTGGCGACACCGCGAATCCGGAATTCGCGCAGGGCACGATCCATTCGCTTGATGACTTCTTCAGAGGTCGGGGCCCAGGCCGTGACCTTCTCCAGCAAGGGATCGTAGAATCGGTTGATGATGGCACCAGAATAGGCGGTACCACCGTCAAGCCGGATACCGAAACCCGAGGCACCGCGATAAGCCGTGATGCGGCCGTAGTCCGGTACGAAGTTGTGCTCAGGGTCTTCCGTGGTGATTCGGCACTGCATGGCATGGCCATTCAGACGAATCTGGTCCTGCGGAGGGACACCGGATTCCGGTGTGCCGATGACAGCACCTTCCACCAGGTGGATCTGCGCCTTGATGATATCGATACCGGTGACTTCTTCAGTGACCGTATGCTCTACCTGAACCCGTGGGTTCACTTCGATGAAATAGAAGGACTGCGTGTCCATATCCATCAGGAATTCGACAGTACCTGCGCCGACGTAGTTGGTGGCATTGGCAATCTTCAGGGCGTACTCGCTCAGCTCCTGACGCTGTTCATCGTTCAGGTAGGGAGCCGGTGCACGCTCAACCACTTTCTGGTTACGGCGCTGTACGGTGCAGTCACGTTCAAACAGGTGGACCGCATTGCCGTGGGTGTCGCCCAGAATCTGCGCTTCGACGTGACGCGCGCGTTCTACCAGTTTTTCCAGGTAGATCTCGTCCTTGCCGAAAGCTGCGCGAGCTTCGCGTCGGGCCTCATTGGCTTCCTTGTCCAGATCCTCTTCACAGCGAATGGTACGCATGCCGCGACCACCACCGCCCCAGGAGGCCTTGAGCATGATGGGATAACCGATTTCCGCCGCCATTTTCTTGATGGTTGGCAGGTCGTCAGGCAGTGGTTCGGTTGCGGGAACTACTGGTACACCGGCTTCGATAGCGAGGTTTCGGGCCGCTACCTTGTTGCCCAGGCGGCGCATGGTATCGGCGCGAGGACCAATGAAGGTGATACCTGCGGCATCGCAGGCGTCCACGAATTCGGGACTTTCGGACAGCAGACCGTAACCGGGGTGGATGGCGTCAGCCCCCGAGAGTTTGGCGACCCGTAGCACCTCATCGATGGACAGATAGGACTCGATGGGCCCCATGGTCTGATCCAGGTGCGGGCCAGCGCCGACTTGATAGGCTTCATCTGCCTTGAAGCGGTGCAGGGCCAGCTTGTCTTCTTCCGCCCAGATTGCCACGGTCTTGATGCCCAGCTCGTTGGCTGCTCTGAAGATCCTGATAGCGATCTCGGATCGGTTGGCAACAAGAATTTTCTTGATTGACAAGGCGTGGATCTCCTGACTGTGACGGAAGCTCAGAATTCTACCTGCAATATGCCCATACCGTCACAAGTGAATCGCCAAGGAGTTTGTACTGAACGGAGACGTATCAGCGTTCGAACGAGTGGTACTCTTGATGAAATAAGCTGAGCGAGTTTGTTTTGCTCAGCCCGGGCTTGCCCCGCTGACGCGCCTAGCTGTCCGCTGCCGTAATGTCGAAGCGAAACCTGATCACGACCGGATAGGCGACGAAGTCGTCGCCTTGCTGGCTCTCTAGGCCGATATCGAACTCTCTCCGGTCGATGGTGAATTCACCACGAGCTACCTGCTTGTCTTCTTCTGAAGACAGCGTCATGGGGAAAGATATTTCCTGAGTCGTCTCCTTGATGGTCAGGTTGCCGGTAACCTGCAGGTTGCCATCGCCGGCGTCCGTAATGCTGGTGGACTCGAACAGTGCCTCAGGGTGTGCTTCCGCACCAAACCACTCGGGTTCGGGTAGCGAGCCTGCTACTTGCAGATTGTCACTGGATACTGAGGCGGTCTGGACGCGCGCCACGATGGTGCTGGCGCTCGGGTTACCCGCATCAATCAGCGCCTCGACGCTGGTGTCGCTGAAGATGCCCGGAGTCTGCTCACCGGTGACATCGGCAATGAAGCTGACTTCGCTGTCACCAGCGGCCAGCAAGGCAGCCTGGTTCCCGGCATTCGCTGAGATATACAGTGCGCCACCGGCAGCAGCGAGTGCTGCAGCCAGTACCGCAGACTTGCGTCGGAAGCTGGTGGAGCCTTGTTCCGGC
>CBDUIJ010000329.1:0-6517 GCA_965367215.1 uncultured Granulosicoccus sp. | reverse complement strand
CTTGAGTTTGGCCAGTGCACGGGTGGCTCGCATGCCGCTATCGCAATACACGAGCACTTCCTTGTCCTTGAACTTCTCGAGTTCGTGCATGCGTTCATCGAGTTTGCTGACCGGGAAGCTGCGCGCATTGAGCAGGTGGCCTGCCTTGTACTCGGAATCGTCTCGAACATCGAGGATCACGGCCTCACCGCCGTTCATCTTCTGCGTCACCTCGAACGGTGACAGCGCCGTATTGGCCGAGGAGAAGCGCATGTATTCGGTGTAGACCAGCATGCCGAGGGTCGCAACGAAGGCGACGAACAGCAGTGTGTGGTTGCCGATGAATTCTATTATCTGTGACATAGCTGGATGGTGGCGAGCAGGCAGGGGCAATTCAACCCACAAGAATAACCCGCGGTGATACAAATATAAACGTCATAGCTACAAATAAATTCGATGGCATGCAGATTCAGCGCAACATCAGGGTACGTGGGCAGTGTTAACGTGAGCGCAGCCACACATTCCCGGGAACACTGACTTTGCACGACACCTCCATCATTTTCTCGCTGTTCCTTGTCTTCAGTGGTGCTGCGGTCATAGCAACGCTGGCACTGTTCGCGCGCCAGGCCCTGCTGATCGCCTACATCGTGCTGGGCGCCCTGCTGGGCCCCTGGGCGCTGGATGTCGTGTCCAATCCGGCCCTGATAGCGGACATTGCCAACGTCGGCATACTGTTTCTGCTGTTCCTGCTGGGCCTGAACCTGGAACCGGGAGACCTCAAGAAACTGTTTCGCGAGGCCATTGTTGTCACCGCCGTCAGCTCCTTCGCCTTTGCCTTTGCGGGATTTGCAGTTGGCATGGCATTCGGCTTCAACATGCTGGACAGCCTGCTGATTGCCGCCGGCATGATGTTTTCGAGCACCATCATCGCGCTGAAGCTGCTACCTACCAGTGCGTTACATCACCAGCGCATGGGGGAGCTGATCGTCAGTATCCTGCTGCTGCAGGACATGCTGGCGATCATCGTGCTGCTGGCCCTGGAGGGGCTCGGCAACCAGGAGAGCCTGTTATCGGAAACCCTCATCCTGATGCTCGGCCTGCCCGCACTGGCCCTGATGGCCTGGTGGATTGCCTCCCGCGTGCTCACCCGACTGTTCATGCGCTTCGATCAGATTCACGAATACCTGTTCCTGCTGGCCATTGGCTGGTGCATGGGGATTGCGGAGCTGGCGACCGTCATCGGCTTGTCGCATGAGGTCGGTGCGTTTGTCGCGGGTGTCACCCTGGCCACCAGTCCGGTCGCCCGATTCATCGCCGAGAGTCTGAAGCCGCTGCGAGATTTCTTTCTGGTGTTGTTCTTCTTTGCCCTGGGAGCAGGCTTCAATATCGGCGCCCTGCCCGGCGTGCTGTTTCCAGCACTGGTGCTGGCAGCCATCTCGGTCGCTCTCAAGCCGATCGTGTTCCGCGTGCTGCTGCAACGCGAGCAGGAAAAGGCGCGCATGGCCGCTGAAACCGGCGCCCGCCTGGGTCAGATCAGCGAATTTTCGCTGTTGATCGTCGTGGTGGCCAGCAACCTGGCAGTCATGTCGGAAAAGGCCTCCCTGCTGATGCAGAGCGCCACGATACTGAGCTTCGTCGCCAGCTCGTTCTGGGTTGTCCGCCGCTACCCGACGCCCATCTCGATGGATCAGGCACTACGCAGGGACTGAGGCGTCGCGGCAATCTGCCGGCGTACGCGAAGGCAAGGTATCACCGCCCCGATAGCGCGGGCATTGGCCGATCACGCTACGCTGAAGTGATTGACGTCCAGGGGACACCGGAACCCGCAAGTTCCCGCCCCCCTGGACGAAAGGTCGAAGCTACTTGCTCATCAGATACTGAATGGCAGACGGGATTTCTTCGTCCGTCAAGGTCGAGGCACCACGTGGAGGCATGACGCCCAGACCATTGATGACCGACGCTGTCAGAACGTCCATACCTTTGTCGGCACGTTCCTGCCAGGCTGCCTGATCACCCACCTTCGGGGCACCACCCACGCCGGCCAGATGGCAGGTCGTGCACAGATTGTCGACAGACGCCTTGACGTTATCTGTCAGGCCTTCAGGTACCTGACCGACGACTGCGGCGGCTGCGGCTGTTTCTTCCTGAGCAGGCGCTTCTTCGGCACTGGCTTCGTCCTGAGCGGGTGCTTCTTCAGTTGCCGCAGGAGCCTCTTCTGCCGGTGCTGCTTCGTCGCTGGTTTCGGCGTCTGCTGCAGGTGCCTCTTCGGCAGCTTCTTCTGCCGCAGGTGCTTCACTGGCAGCCTCGTCCGCAGCCGGTGCTTCGGCCTCGGCAGCAGGAGCTGTTTCGTCCACTTCCAGTCCGGCCATGAACTGTACAGCGCGTCTCATCTCTTCATCGCTGTAGGTACTGCCGCCTCGAGCAGGCATGGTACCGATGCCGTTGATAGCATGTGACACCATGGTATCAAGCCCGGCTTCGGCACGAGGCGCCCAGGCGGCAGCATCGCCGACCATCGGGGCACCGGCCACACCGGTAGCGTGACAAGCTGCGCAGACGCCGTTCACCAGCTCTTCAGCCGACTTGGGGGCCGCAGCAACTTCAACGGCAGCGCCGCCGGCTGCTGGCAGATCATCAGCCGAAGTACGCACGGCAGCAACAGGTTGGATTCGATTGATCAGCGCGTTGCGCATCAATGGATCATCAGGATCCTCTGAGCCGGAACTCAACAGGCGTGCTGCGATGGTGATGATGATCCCCAGCACGACCAGCGCGCCTGCAACCAACCCCATTGTTTTGACCATGCCGCTATCTGTGGCACCACTCATGACACTCTTCTCCGTTGATGCATCTGCACCTGTTCTAACATGTGTTCATCGGCCGGCCGACAATCTCACACGACCGAAATTCAGCATTGTATCAGCGCAAGCCGCTGCGCCCCATCATGCGATGTAAAACCTTGAGGCCCTGACGGCCATGGGACAGGGCACCTGCCACATGAATCGCGATCAGCACCGCCAACAACCATTTTCCCCATTCATGCCAGCGACCAGCCGGCTGAAAACCGAAGTAATAATGCACCACTCCCGACAGCGCCATGAGAATCAGCACCGCGTACAGGCTGACATGATGCCATCGGACCAGGCGTTCATGTCCAGCTGACAGTGTTCCACCCGCCAGCGGAACGGCGCGCCGACGCAACTGCCAGCGCCAGATCATGATGGCAGCGATCGCAATACCGCCCCAGGTGTGGAGCGTCGTCACCAGAAATGACAGAAAACCCAGGGTTTCCTGTCGGTCAATGGCCTCCATGGCCCTTTCCATCGGAATCTGCAGAGAATACTGGACCAGCAGCAACAGTAATACCAGCCAATGCAGGCGCCTTTGCAACGGAGTGTAGAAGATCACAATGTCGGAATTGCCACTCATGCGTCGAAAAAGTGTTGGTTCTGGCCCATGCACAGGCATTGCCGAGTCTGGAGTGATAGTTCCGCGCCCGGAGTTCGTATACTACTCACAACTGCAACAGGCCGTGAACCATGAATACCTCGATTCCCGATCCGATACGACACGCTGCCATGCTGGTCAGCCCGGAGACCCCCGATGCCCTGGAAAAACGTATCAAACAGGACATCTTCGACAGTATCTCGCGAATCAAGCCCGACGTGACGGCCAGTGCCGACTTCGACACCGATGTCATGTCTGGCACGTTCTTCCAACACCTGTCCCCCCCGTTGCAAGGCATTGCGATCGCCCGCACCGAGGGTGTCCTGGCGTTCTACAACCGTGTCGGCTGGTCAATGGCGTTTCTGGAGGCGCCTCTGGAAAGCTGTGTACCGGATACCGGTCTGGAGCCCCTGCGTGAACGCTATCACGCGCGCACCCTGCATGATCTCGCCTATGTGCACCCCAAACACTTCGTGAAGATGCTCGGCAAGGCCGAAGCAGCATCGCTATGGGAAAGCCTGAAACGCTTCGCCGGTCAGGCTTCATGACACCAGCGCAGGACTCCGCCATTGCCGTCAGAGGTCTGTCACACAGTATCCACAACGGCACGCGCGAAACTCGCATCCTGCACCAGGTAGAACTTGATGTGAAACGTGGCCAGAGCGTGGCGCTGATCGGCCGCAGTGGCTCGGGCAAATCGACTCTGCTGAACCTGATCAGTGGGCTGGAACCGATTCAACAGGGCGAAGTCTGGCTCGACGGTGACCCGATCAGCGCCCTCAGCGACAGCCAGAGAACCCGGCGGCGGGGTCGCGACATCGGCTTCATCTACCAGGCCTTCAATCTCATCCCCACCCTGAGCGTTGGCGACAATATCTCGCTGCCTCTGGCCCTGGCAGGAACAGACACCCATGAAAGACACAGCCGTCTGCACAAGCTGCTGGAACTCACCGGACTGAGCGGCCGAGGTGATGACTACCCAGACCGACTCTCCGGAGGCGAGCAGCAGCGTGTTGCCATTGCCCGGGCCCTGATCCATCGCCCGGCCCTGATTCTGGCCGACGAACCCACTGGCAATCTGGATGCTCAGAGTGGTCGCCAGGTGCTCACACTGCTGAGCGATCTGGTCGAGCAGGAGGGCTCGGCCCTGCTGCTGGTCACCCACAGTCTCGAAGTGGCAGCCGTCGCCGATCGTGTGACCGTACTCGAACAGGCCGAGGTTCGCCCCATCCGCCAGGACGAGTTGAACCACAGCAGCGCCTGGTGATGCTGGCCCGTTTACTGGCACGCTCCAGCTGGCATTTCTATCGACGCCATCCGGCACAACTGCTGTTGTCGCTGCTGGGTATCATGCTGGGTGTGGCCATCGTGACGGCGGTCCTGATCACCAACGACAGCTCGCAGCGTGCCTTCGCCCTGTCCAGTGAAGCCCTGTACGGCCGCACCACCCATCAACTGACCGGCGCCCTGGGCGTTGATCAGGCAAGCTATGTGCAATTGCGCAAGGACTGGCCGAACCTGCCCATGGCCCCGGTGATTCAGGCGCATGTTGCCATTGGCGATGAGGTGTTCTCGATTCTGGGGCTGGACCCGTTCAGTGAAGTCGGCTTCGAACGGATGAACCCGGCCATGGCCGGCTCGGCAGGCGATACCAACCTTGCAGACACCTCCGAGGCGACCCTGCGCGCCCTGCTGCAACCCGATGCTCTGTTGATCAGCGACACCAGCGCAGCCCTTCGCGGCTGGGAGCCCGGCCAGCGCCTGCTCATCGATGTCGGCGGGCGCAAGGCCGAGGCCACCCTGGCAGGCACATTCAGTTCGTCCAGTCCGGCGGCAGCCACGGGCCTGCTGACAGGCGATATCGGATTCGTGCAGAGCCTGCTGCAACGAGGCGACCGTATCGACCGAGTGGATCTGATTCTGAGCGATGCTCAGCACGCGGCCCTGCTCGACAAGCTGCCCCCCACGCTGGCTCTCGATCCGGCCATCAGTCGGCAGCAGACCATGCAGGCCATGACCCGAGGCTTCCACATCAACCTGACCGCCATGAGTCTGCTGGCCCTGGTTGTGGGTGTCTTCCTGATCCACAACACCATGACGTTTGCCGTGGTGCAACGCCGGGAAATCTTTGCCATCAAGCGCATAACCGGCATCACGGCCGGCACCCTGCTGTTGAGCATTCTGGCCGAAGCGCTGGTCATCAGTCTGATCGGCTCGGTGCTTGGCATCGCGCTGGGCTATGCACTCGCCCATGTCCTGATCGGCCTGACCACACAGACCATCAACGATCTGTATTTCGTGCTGCATGTGCAGCAGATCTGGTTCAGCCCCTGGCTGGTAGCAGCCGGTCTGCTGCTGGGCGTCGGCAGTAGTGTGCTGGCGGCCAGCCTCAGCGCGCTGGACGCTGCCGGTACCAGCCCGATCCAGGCCCGCCAGCGCTCGCTGATCGAGCAGCGCACCGGCCGGGTACTGCCGCTGTTCGCCCTCCTCGGAGTCGCCATGATGGGCGCAGGCCTGGTACTGGCGGTACTGCCCCTGCAGTCACTGATCCTCGGCTTTGTCGCCCTGATGCTGTTGATTCTGGGCTATGGCCTGGCCCTGCCCTGGCTGGTCAAACTGCTGGCCGGAGCCTGCCGACGGCTGTGCGCGCGATTCGGTATCAGCCTGTCACTGGCCATCGGTGGCATTGAACGCAATATCAGTCGAACCGGTCTGGCCATTGCCGCTCTGAGCATCGCTGTCTCGGCAACATTCGGGGTGGAGATCATGATTGGCAGCTTTCGCTCGACTGTCGACCAATGGCTGGGCAGTACCTTGCAAAGCGACATCTACGTCAGCGCCCCCACCGCGGTCTCCAGTGAAAGCTCACTCATGCTGCCCGACGGTATCGCCGCCCAGGCGCGGGCCATCGACGGCATCACCAGTATCAGCACCGGTCGTTCGTTGTCGGTATCGACCGATGTCGGCAGCATCAACATGCTGGTAGTCGAGCCGCATGATGACAGCGGCGCCGGCTTCGACCTGCTGGATGCCAGCGACAGGCAGGCAAGTGCTGCGTGGGCTCAGTGGTCGCTCGGTGACACGGTGATGA
>CBDUIJ010000328.1:0-6524 GCA_965367215.1 uncultured Granulosicoccus sp. | reverse complement strand
AGGCCGCCAACGCCTGTGGATTGACTCCATTTGCCCGTATGCGTCTGGTGGTATTGCCCAGTGCATTACGCAGAGCCTTGCCTGCCTATTCCAATGAAGTCATCTTTACCCTGCACGGTTCAGCCATCGCCAGCCTTGTCACCATCCAGGATCTGTTGGGGGCAGGGCGCTGGCTCAACGGGCGCTACTATCTTGCCTATGAAGGTTTCGTGACCGCCATGGTCTTCTACATGGTTATCGTCTTCCTCATCACTCGCCTCTTCAGGCTCGCCGAAAAGCGCTATCTGGCGCACCTGCGCCCTCGTGACTTGACAGACACACCGGCATCGGTTGCACAACCATAGTCGATGCATACTCTTGCAACCGAACTCGGCGCCGGTCAATACGACCGGGACGCGCAGCAAAAACCAACGGCTTGACCAGTCCACACGGGTCTCGAATACGGATCGTCAGTAACTCAAACAGGAAACCGAAATGGCAAACCTCAACAAGACAGAACGAAACATCATCGAAGGACGCGCAGCACTGATCGTCATCGATATTCAGGCAGGAACATTTGCAGATCAACGTGCTGTCAGAGCGATTGATCACATGGACAACTATGCAGGGCGCATGGCCCTGGCTCGAACAGCCATCGACAAGGCACGGAGTTGCAACATTCCTGTCATATTCATCCAGGAAATACATCGAGCCAATCTGATCGACTTCGGCCGTGAGCTCGATGGTGATGAAGACGTGCATTGTCTGGACAACAACCCGAATACCGATCTTGCCAAGGAGCAGATGGGTTTTGTTCCGGGTGACTACCATATCCAGAAGCGCCGATACTCGGCATTCTATGGGACTGATCTCGAGATACTGCTCAAAGGCCTCAAGGCGGACACTCTACTTCTATGCGGCGGGCTGACGGATGTCTGTGTGCACTACACCTTCGTCGACAGTCATCAGGGGGATTACTTCTGCCGGGTCATCGAGGACTGTGTCGCCGGATCAAGTCAGGATGCTCATGATGCAGCGTTGAAGGCAATGGAGTATCTACAGACCGGTGCGGTACGAAATCTGGATGAAGTGCTGGAAGCCATGACCGCCAGCGCTCTATAACACTTAACGTGCGAAGTAAACACCAGACGCCTGGCTTACCAGGCGTCAGTGCATGCAATTGTCATGCATCAAGAGCCTGGGGTCAGCCTTGTCGCTCGGCAGTCGCCGCAACATCGCACAGCCAGGGCTGGCGCGACCAGAGGTCGCTCACGAAATCGTCTATCGCGCTCTGGTAGGTCAGCGACAAACCGATACTGTCCAGCCCCTCCAGGAACATCCGACGGTGGCGCGGCATCAGTTCAAAGCTGGCCTGCACCTGTCGACTGCGCAGTGTCTGCGCCTCGATGTCTATGTCCACCGTGTTCGACGTCTCATCGTCGGCATCGTTCATCAGTCTCGCTACTTGTTCTGGTGGCAGCGTCACCAACAGCAAGCGATTGTTCATCGCGTTGGCATGGAAAATCTCCGCGAAACTCGGTGCAATCACGGCGCGAATACCGAACTGCTGCATTCCCCAGACAGCATGCTCACGACTCGACCCGCAGCCAAAGTTGGCACCGCCAATCAGAATCGAAGCATTGGCATAGGGCTCCTGGTTGAGTATGAAATCCGGACGCAGCTGGCCCTGAGTGTCAAAGCGAAGATCGTATAGCAGACCTTGCTCAAGTCCGGACTTGTCGATGCCACGCAGAAACTGCTTGGGCATGATCTGGTCGGTGTCGAGGTTGTCGATGCGCAGCGCCGCGGCACCTCCCTGTATACGAGCATTGTTGGTCATTGCAGTGCCTCCAGCTGGCGTACGTCGGTAATGTGTCCCGTGACCGCGGCGGCTGCGGCCATCGCCGGACTCATGAGGTGTGTGATGGCGCCACGGCCCTGGCGCCCTTCGAAATTGCGATTCGTGGTCGAGGCGCAACGAACACCCGCATCCAGTACGTCATCGTTCATCGCCAGACACATGGAGCAACCGGACTTGCGCCATTCGAAGCCCGCCTGAGTGAATATGCGATCCAGACCTTCGGCTTCTGCCGCAGACTTCACGGCCCCCGAACCCGGCACAACCATGGCGCGCACGCCCGGGGCCACCTGTCGGCCATGAACGACAGCTGCTGCCGCGCGCAAATCCTCGATTCGGCCATTGGTGCACGAACCGATGAACACGTGCTGTATCGGTGTGCCCTCGATGCGCGAACCGGCCTGCAGGCCGGTGTACTGCAAGGCACGTTCGGCACTGCTGCGTACCGAACCGTCAGACAGTTCGTCGAGGCTCGGGATGCTGCCATCGATGGCCACCACCTGATCGGGGCTGGTGCCCCAGGTGACCTGAGGAACCAACTCACTGGCATCGAATCGATGTTCGATGTCAAATACTGCATCGGTATCAGAGTGCAACTCACGCCACACGGCAAGAGCTGCGTCCAGATGCTGATCCGTGATGTCCGGTGCTCGGCTGGTGACGTACTCGATGGCTTTTTGATCGGGAGCCACAAGCGCACCACGGGCACCAGCCTCCAGGGTCATGTTGCACAGGGTAAAGCGGGCTTCAATGGATAGCGCATCGATTGCCGTGCCACAGAATTCAACAACAAAGCCACGTGCTCCTTGTGCGCCGATACGCCCAAGGACCTCGAGTATCAGGTCCTTGGCTGTCGTGCCTATTGGCAGCACACCATCGATACGAATGCGCATGTCCATGGCGGGCTTGTAGACCAGGGTCTGGGTGGCCAGCACGTGCTCGACATCAGTCGTACCGATACCGAAGCCCAGAGCACCCAGCGCACCATAGGTGGTGGTGTGACTATCCCCGCAGATCACCACCATACCCGGACGTATCAGCCCCAACTCGGGAGCCACCACATGTTCGATGCCCTGCAAGGCATCGTTGGTATCAAACAGCGGAATACCGAAGTGATCGCAGTTCTTCTTCAGGTTCCGGGCTTGCAATGCAGACGCAGGGTCCGAGATGATACGAATATCGGTCGGGTGCGTCGGGATGATATGGCTTACCACAGCCACGTTCTGTTTCGGCATCGACACAGTCCGACCTTTCTCGTACAGCCCGGCGAAAGCCTGCGGACTGGTGTATTCGTTCATCAGGTGCAGATCGCAGAACAACAGAATATTCTGTTCGTCCAGCCTTGCGACCGTGTGCGAATCGACGAGTTTGCGATACAGGGTTCTTGCGCTCATGACATGCCCTTCGACAAGAATGGCAGCACCCTGGCCAGCAAGGCATCCGGGGCTTCTTCGGGAATATAGTGACCGCAGGGCAGTGCCTCACCGTCAACCTTGCGCGCCAGGCGACGCCACTCTTCCAGTGGCTCGAAGCAGCGTTGAATCACGCCTTGCTCGCCCCACAGCACGAGCAGGGGAGCTTCGATCATGCGGCCCTCGTCGATGTCGGCGCGCTCATGCTGCATGTCAACGCCTGCCGCGGCACGATAATCTTCGCAGAGGCCGTGTGCGGCGCCCTCAAGCGCCATGCAGCGCTGATACTCGGCGAGTGCCAGTGAGTCGAAAGGCGCCAGACCTGCGCTACGCCGCCCCATGACATCGACGATATAGGCCGCTGGATCAGCTTCGATCAGTCGTTCGGGCATGGGTGATTGTTGAATCAGGAAGAACCAGTGCCAATAGGCTCGTGCAAATGTCTCGCTGGTCTGCTGATACATCGAGAGCGTCGGCGCGATATCCAGCAGAACCAGGCGCAACACCGCCTGCGGATGATCAACCGCCAGGCGGTGTGCAACCCTTGCCCCGCGATCATGCGCCAGCACATCGAAACAATTGAAGCCAAGATGGCGCATCACGCTCACCTGATCCTGTGCCATGACACGCTTGGAGTAATTCGCATGCTCTGCAGCCCCGGGCGGCTTTGACGAATCCCCATAGCCTCGCAAATCGGTGGCCACGACCGTGAAGCGCTCAGCCAAAGCGGGTGCGACCTTGTGCCAGATGGCCAGTGTCTGTGGATGCCCGTGCAGGAGCAATAACGGTGGTCCACTACCGCCGATGATGGCGTTGATCCGGACCTGCCCATCGACGTCGATGCAACGTTGTTCGAAGCCTGGAAACAAATGGCTGAGATTGTCGTGCATCGCCTGGATCTCCTGTGTCATGGACTATGGCTATTGTCGTGAAGCAGGACAGAGCGAGCATTCCTGACCAACAACCACCTTACCGGGCGTGAGCCTGTGAGGTGCGCTTGCCCAGCCTCGCACGAACAATGCTAGTCTTCACGAATCGTTCACGTAAGCGCCAATTTGTAAACACAATGAACACACTACGTAAACAGTGGCCTCTGGCGAAGGACCTGCACGTGTTCCTGACCATCATTCGCCAACAGAGCTTTGCCGCCGCAGCTGTCGAACTGGGTGTTTCACCCGCCTACGTCAGTAAACGTATTCGACTACTGGAAGAGGCTCTGGGCACGCGCCTGTTTCACCGAAGCGGCAGGCGTAGCTCGCTGACAGCAGACGGCGAGCTGGTGGAGCGCGGGGCAGGGCAGATTCTGGACAACATGGACACCCTGTTCGAAGAGCTGTCCACGGCACGCCAGAGCCCACACGGCTTGCTGCACATCTGCAGTAGTTTCGGATTTGGTCGCAACCATGTGGCACCGGCGGTTGCCATGCTGGCTGAACAGTTTCCTGAACTCGAGATTCGGTTCGATGTGTTCGACCGAGTGGTCGATATCGACGGCGAAGGGTTCGATCTGGAAATACGGGTCGGCGACGACTTGCCCGATCAGCACATCTGTCGCCGCCTGGTCTCGAATCAACGCGTGCTGTGCGCGGCACCGGCCTATCTGCAGCGGCGGGGTACACCACAGACACTCGAGGAGTTGAGCGAGCATGATTGCCTGGTGATCAAGGAGCGCAACAATGCCTTTGGCGTCTGGAATCTGCAGCGTGATGGCCGATCGGAGAACCTGCGCATCAACGGCCCCTTGTCGTCGAACAATGGCGAGATAGTCCTGCAGTGGGCCTTGCACGGTCGCGGCATTCTGTTGCGCTCGATGTGGGACGTCAGAGCGATGCTGGAGCAGAAGAAGCTGGTCAGAATACTCGATGATTACAGCCAGAGCGCTGACGTGTGGGCAGTCTATTCAACTCGGGCAACAAACTCGGCCAGGCTGCGCGTCTGCCTGGAGTTCTTCGAGCAGCACTTCGGTCAACTGGAAGGTTGATGCAACGCAAACCAGGCATGAATTGAAAGGGCAGCCAAATGCTGCTGTTGGTCGAGGATCTTCGGCCGGGCTTCGCGCAGCGCAACTGCATCCCGATGAACCCATCTTGACAAGTTCAGTCAATCCCTGTCCCCTGTATTGACAGGCCAGTGTCGACGACGCGCCAGAAGAGTGGGGATGAACATGAACAGCAACGACGACAGCGCCAGTCTGCCGGCAACCTTGAATCTGCAGCGCAAGGCTGCAATCACTCGGGGCGGTGCGTTCGATCATGCGGGACGGGTGTTGATAAAGCGCCTGCGCGGCTTCGACATGAACAGGACAATCTTCGGGGGACTGTCAGGCATAGCTCGCAAGTTCATGGAGGAGAAACTGGCGAAAGAGGTGCAGTGGGACGCAGCTGCCGCATCCGATATCGAGACTGCGTATGCGGAGGTTGAAACGGCTCAGCCCGCACCGGCA
Organism: uncultured Granulosicoccus sp.; assembly: GCA_965367215.1. Lineage (GTDB taxonomy): Bacteria > Pseudomonadota > Gammaproteobacteria > Granulosicoccales > Granulosicoccaceae > Granulosicoccus. The sequence continues at coordinate 832 of CBDUIJ010000328.1, read as the reverse complement.
ATCGATTCGCAGCTGATCGATTTCATGAAAGATGAATGCGACTTCAGTATGGAACATGCCGACGGCACCTTCCTTGAGCACCTGGTGTTCTGTCACCACTACTCAGCCCGTCATTACCCCGAGCATTCGCCGAATGTTGCGTTGCTGCATTCCATATTGGGTACGGCAACCAACACATTTGCCATGGATGCAAGCAAGATACCGCAGCTCAAGGCCTTGCTGACCGAATTCGAAGCGATACAGGTCGAGGCGTTCCCATCGATCCTGCGCCTGCTGTACAACGAAAATCTGCTCGAGGAGCTGGAGCTGAACATGCACCGCCTTGGCGAGCTCGAGGCTTTGCACTGTCACCGAGTAATCGATAACGAACCACTGACAATTGATGCCGAGAACTTCTGGATCAACCTCAATTACCACCTGATGCATTTTGTCGATTTCATGCCACCGGCAAACTGGTCCAGTCACCGATCAGATCCGTTGATGCAGATGTTCGAAAGGCTGTCGAGTCTGCTGGACCGTGCCGGTCAGCGTCAGGCTCAAGTTGAATTGGAATTGCCTGAAACGAAGACAGCGCCGGTAGGGGAGTCGCGTACTTTCTTTGGCTGGATCATGGGCCAGCTACCGGCTGCGATCACTCTCAAACTGGCCCGAAAGTCCGTGCAGAAATACTCTGACCTGGCAGGCCATGATCTTGGATACCGGCTTGTCTGGAAGAGCTGAAACTTCACTGGCCAGGGCAAGGCCTGGCGGAATCCAGCAATCGGCTTGCCTGCCCTCAACAGGCTGGCAAGCAGTCATTGAATTCAGGACTTCGGACCGAGAATGAACCAGG